>JAUVZL010000034.1 GCA_030602565.1 Candidatus Stahliibacteriota bacterium | reverse complement strand
ACAAGATCATTCAGTGAATGGTCTCTGCTCAACTTCATTTGTTAGTATTTTTGATAAAACCAATTTTATGTTTTGGCTTTTCTGGTAGAGCCAGTAGTCTTCTCAAAATTTCAAATATCCGTTTAATTTGCTGGTCATGTTCTTGAATCTTCCGTAATATGTCCTTGTGAGTTGTTAATACTTGTCTTAATTTTACAAATGCTCGCATTATCTGAATATTGACCTGAATTGCTCTTTTGCTCCTCAGTACACTTGAAAGCATGGCTACACCTTCCTGAGTAAAAGCATAAGGCCTGTATCTTAATCCCATTTTGTCACCGGAATTGGAGGTCACAAATTGTGACCTCCAATCTTCAAACTCCTTTTTGCTCAATTGAAACATAAAATCCCATGGAAACCGCTCAATATTCCTTTTTACTGCCTGTTTGAGCACCTTTGTCGCTACTCCATAAAGTTTTGCCAAGTTCCTGTCAAGCATTACTTTTTGGTCTCTTATTAATAGTATTTTGTTTTCTATAACTTCTTGAGGTATTAATGATTTTGTTCTATTTTTCATCTATTGCTCCCAATTCACTCTTTACTGAAATCTTCCACAATTTTTGGTTCTTCCAGCGTGAGGTCGTAGAGTTTATAAACCATCTGGTCAATCTGGTTTTCGTATTCCTCCGATGTTGTATCGGGACAAGTTTGACTTTTAAAATTAAAACTGGCTCCATTTTTCATTTTAATTTGAGTTAGCATTTAATGATTCACATAAAGATTTATAATGCACATCGTCTTTTTTATTTATTGTCTTTAATATAAACTTTCCAGCATCTTCTCAATATTATCAAACCAATATGACCTATATTTAGCCGAAGCCTTTGATACATCTTTTGTTCTAAGATATAATCTTACCCTAGCCTTAGAGCCATTATAACTAAATATTCGTTCTCTTCCGTTTTCCATAAATATCTCTTCATAGCCATCAATTTTTCGCAAAGCAGCAGTATGTTCTGTTCCTTTTGGATCAACAAAAACAATAAAGTAATTAACTCCTTTTTTTAACCAGAAAATAAAATCAGGATGAAAGGGGCTATATTTATTTATATTAGGATTAAAGTATGGAATATAGATATCATCTAAACTCTCATCCAATTTACTGAACAACCACCAGTCAAACTCTTCAAATTTATTATCAGGTTTTGCCAAATATTTCTCCAGGTCACTAATAAACCTGATCTCACTTGGCACCTTGATTATATGTTTGATGTAGTCGGTCTTCTCATCATCAGAGATAGAATCTGCTACAATCAAAGGTATATAGTAATGCTTCGCTATGTTCGTTATTCTTAATCTTTTGCCTTTATACTCAACCATCTCTTCTCTAACCATACCTTCAATCCTTTTTATAACCTTTTTGTATTCGTCTTTAGTAACCTCTCCACGATCAAATTTATCATCAACTTCTTTCTCTAATACATCAGGATCTTTGAAATCTTTCACTTTATCGATCTTTTCCTTAAGTTCATTAATGTCTTTTAAATAAACCTTAATGTTTTTAAAATGGCGTATTTCATCTGTTAGCTTTTTAATCTCCCTGAATTCTTCTGGGAATGCACTAAAATAATCAAGTATTCTTTCAATAACTACGTTCAAATTCTTGTAATTTTTTTCACCAGGGCAATAGAAATCTTCTTTTTTCACTATACTCTCTCTAAATTTCTTGATCTTTTCTACTGGAAAATTTGTGAAACTTCTACTATATTTCATCAAGAGTACTCTGTCATCTATTACATAATTAGCGAATTGACTAAGTATACAAAAGTCCATATCAGTAATCTCAAACTTAGCTTGTTTCTTTTGTTTCAAAATCGGTTGGTCAGCAATCTTATATATCGGAATTAACAACGGATGTTTGTGAACTTCCTCATTTACAAAGAGCGAAAGTTGAAGCTCGCCTTCCTTCTTTTTTTCAATTTCCATTGTTTTTACCACTTTTTCTAAGGCATCTCGGTTCGTTCCAAAAATACATAGTGTTTCCACTGGCAACACCTTATTCTTAATCTTACTATACAAAATCTCATCTATATCCTTAATATTGTATAATTGCATCAACCTCTTCCTTCTATTCTCTATTGGCTCAATCCTCACACCTCTACCTACTGATTGAAGAATAAATTTGCGTGCATCTACTCCGATTCCTATATTAATGAAATTAATAACATTGGGCCTATTTGAATCCCAACCCTCATAAAAGCTGCGCGAGCCCATCAATATGTTAATTTCAGAATCTTCTTCGTTTAAAGACTCAAAAAAACTTTCATCCTCAAATCTTTCCTGTATTTCATATCCAACAAACTCATCTTTTAGCCACGAAGAAATATCACCAATTTTTATTAAGGCAAAAGGCTTATCACTTGTCTTTAATTTGAACGCCAATTCCTTTCTATCAAACTGTCTCCTTAAAATCTCAATCTCGCCCGCTGCTTTTGAATTATATATATTATTCAAAACATCTTCTTTGGTTATGTGTCTGAGAATTGCTCCATCAATTTTTATTCTCTTACCCTCTTCAAACATAAATTCGGGTTCTTGTTTCAACTCTTCCCATAATTCATTGAGGGAATCCTTAAATATTTTATTATTAATATCCCCTTTACCTATTCTCTCCAGTTCTCTAAAAAACAGTTTTAAATCAGCATCCTCAGTATTTACTGAATTAACAAGAACCAAAAGTAAAGGGTTATGGTATAATCCTTGCTGGACTTTTAATATTTCCTGATGAAACTTCTTAACATAAGTCAAAAGAATCAGCGATTTTAATACAATCTTCTGCTTATCTTCGCTGCTATAGTCCTCATCGTTTTTAAACGCCTTTATCTCTTGTTTTAGAATTGTAATATGCTTGCCATATCCTTTGTTTATAAAACTTGAAAGATTGAATTCATATGCGCACGTAATAACATCCCTTGGGTCCACAAAAGTCGCCGAGGAATTGAATAGAAATCCATTTCTTGAAAGAATAGAATAAATATGCTGTCTCTTTGATTCCTCTCTATCGCCTTTATGTGCCTCATCAAGGAAAATATACCATTTACCATCATTATCATAATTCTTGAAGTCTATTATCTTTTCTTTCTGTTCATCACTCAAATTATCAGAACGATAATAGAAAACCGTAATGCCAAATAATGTACCTTGTCTTTTAATCTCAGGATATTCCTTTAATTCCCTTAAATTTATCTTTGTTTCATTTCCGTAATTAAATTCATCCACAAATGTTTTGAATTGCTCGATTAGGTCATTCCGATGAGTTAAAATCAAAATATCATTCGGTGGAATTTCTCCACGCTCGATTAATTGACTCAGTATTTGAATAAGTTTTATAATAACAAGGGTCTTCCCACTTCCTGTTGCCATCCAGAAACACATACGATTAATAAAATGCTCATAGGGAATTACATCCCCCCTATATCCCCCCTTACTAAGGGGGGAATTGAAGGGGGGATAATAATCTGTAAGCAAATTATATATATTTCTTTTCCTCTTATCTAATTTGATGTCCAGATTTTCTTCTAATCCATTGTTTTCATACCATGTGAGAAACTGCTGTCGTCTTCCTTGATTTACTTCTAATATCTCTCCTTTCTGGTAATCAACAAAATCTTCATAGTATTTCCACAGAACATTTAATGCGTTCTTTACAGCTGATTGCTGATAATCCCAGAGTCGTTTGCTCTTTGAAAAACTCTCTATATCAAACGAATTCCAATTAGCAGGCAAATCTTCAAACCTTATGGATTCCTCAATTATATTCTGCAAAAATACCCTAATCATAAATATAATTCCATATTATGCTTTTGGCTCATTCTGGCTTCTGTGTCCCCTTTAATGGCCCTTTGCGTCTTTAGTGCGCCTGTCCTGCGGCTTCTGCGCCTTTATTGCCCCATTAGTGCTCATTTGGTTCGTTTTGTCAACTGCCAGATAATCGCCAGAATCGCCAAGTAAATGCCAACTAATCGCCAAATTATTTAAGAACATAATGAACGTTCCTTCCTCTACCTTTTAAGAATAATACCCCTTTTTCAACTAATTCATTCACGTCTATCCTTGCTCCCTCATCAGAAAGTCCGGTCATTTCCCGATATTCCTTATTCGTAATTCTACCTTTTACCTTCACATACATCACGGCTTTGATTTGCCTCTCATTAAACCCCAATTTTTCAAGGTATTCTGCAGTAAATTTGTCTTTATAGAATATTACTTTCATTACCCCTGATTCTTCAATAAAATCTGGTTCTGGAAGTCCCTGCTTTACGCAATTTTCAACGATCTTTATCGTACCTCTACCCCAACTCTCTATAAATCCAGCAAAATAAAAAACCTTTGCTAACAGGGTATTTCGCGGTATTGACAAATGCTCGATTTTTAACTTTTCTACTGGAACCTCTGGTGGTAATTTGCCTTCATTCATAATAACGAGTCTATCACTGTAAACCCTGATTTGTATATTTGATGTACCAAGATAGTCTCTATGAATTAAAGCATTTATAATTGCTTCCCTTAAAGCATCGTAAGGATACTCTAAAATATCCCTTCTATGAATTCCTTCGTAACTTATTTCGCTTTTCAAATATTTTGTTCTTAATATCTCAAGACTGTTTTCGAGTTGTTCAAAAAGATTACCCTCAACAACATCAGTTGTCTGTATATCTGTTTCTGTCAAAAATTTCCCAATTTTTACACACGATTGAATATGGAATTTCTGGGGATTATTACCAAAAAGAAGGATTGCTGCTCTCTTGAGATTGTCGTTCCCAATCAGGTCTAATTTCTCTAAAACTGTTTTCCAATCTTTTTCGTCTGTAATAGATGGAATTCTATCTGCCGCCAATTTTTTGAACTTATCAACAGTCCCATGATTCAAATCAGCAAATTCTGCCTTTTCTTCAATAACCTCGTCCCATGTTTTACCGAGTTTTTTCATCAGGAAATCAGCTAACTCCTTTCCTTTCAATTCCTGAGTAGTGCTTCCACTGCGTATATAATATTTACCATCATAGGAGATAGGAACTGAAGAGGATTTTATTACAATTTTAATTGCCTTTCTATTTTTTCTTTTCTCAATATTAACTGATGGAATAATTCCAAGTTTATTTCTTACTTTATTTGAATATCTTCAAGCAATTTCTTTGAATGTTTAATCCCTACAGGATTACCGTCATCATCTACTCCGATTATTAAACTACCACCATCAGCATTTGCAAAAGCAGTAATCACTCTAAGATACTCATCTCGCCAGTTGGGTTTGAACTCCATATTTTGAGATTCAACTTCTTTTATCATATCACAGTTTAAGTCAAAAAAATATTTTCTGTATTCTTTCTATTTAAAGGAGTACCAGATTTAATATGATACTTGATATTATTTTTTTGGCAGAAATCTATTACCTTCTGAGCCATATTTGCATAAAACTCAATATTATTTTTCCACATTGAATTACTGATTCCACTAGAATTTAATCTTCGATAATTTAACTTACCAAAAATGATTTTTTTTACAAATGAAATCTTTTCCAAAATCCTCTCAATATCTTCAGCATTTTTATCCAATTCAGGGGTAGGATACGGTTCTAAACTTACCCACGTTCTTAGTCCATTTTCTGATAACTTACGTAAAGATTTTATTCTCCTATCGTACTTTGCTGAAAAAGGTTCAAATCTTTTCTTAAAAGCATTATTTAAAGAAACAATCGTTATACCATATTCATTAGTAGATAAAAATCTTTGTTTATCTAAAATCTCATCAGGATAATAACCTTTAGTTAAGGTGGTTACTCTAATGCTTTCTTTATTCAATCTTTCAATTATTTTCAATGTTAGATCTTTCACTTCGGGCATTAACTCATTTGTTTCACAATTATACATAAAAGGGTCACTCATAAAACATAAATGAACAAAATCTATCTCATTTTTGTATTTGTGTATTTCTTTATCTAAAAGTTCTAAAGCGTTTCTAACCAATTTGGGTTTTCTCCAATCATCATAATCCTTTACCCAGCCAAATTTTTGTGCCATTCGCATAGCATAACAAGGAAAATTGCAACCGTGCATACAACCGATAATATGATTTATTGTCCAATCACCATACTCAACTTTAGTTTTGTAAAGAAGTGATTTCCTTAGAATCCCTGTGCTTTTAGGAAATAGAGATAAAATCGAATTTAAATAGAATTCTTTGCCAAACAAATTTGGTCCTGTTGTTCTCTCCTTATATTTTGCGTAAATTTCTTTGACTATTTTATTTGTTATTACTTTATTCTTTGAAGCAAATAAAAGGTAATAAATAACATCTCTTTTAGTGGGATATTCCATATCAAAACCGACCACATTATACATGTTGGCAATAAACAAAGTTTTTACATACTCCTGCAATAAATCTAAATCTTTTCTTGCTTTATAATCTACTTCTTTACCTAAAAATTCTTCTAAGGAGTTCGTTGTCTTTATCTCCTTCTGACTTTTTAATGCCTTGATTGCTACTCCTCGTGTTCTTCTCTCTCCTTCTTTACTATAATTAAAGAAAATATCAACGGGATTAAACAAATTCAAATAAGATTTAATAGTTTCTTTTTTGATATTAATCCCCCATGGATCAATGCAAAGAAATAACGGGTTTCTGGAATTATTTACTATTTGTTTAATTATTGCCTCTGTTTTTTTATTGCAATCTTCTCTATAAAGATTAATCGCAGAAACGTGTTTTATTTGTGGATAATTTTCTTTAAACTTAGATATTCTCTTTTCTAGTTCACTAAAATTATTTTTATTTTTCTCAACAAAAAATAACTTTATTTTAACATTGTTCTTTCTTAATTTATTTTGCTGAGATAAAATTTTCTCAAGAAAAATAAGAGGAGATCCTTTAATCTCTTTGCCTTTATCGTCATACCAGCCTCTACCAGCAAATAAATCTAAAACATACCATTCCTTATCAACCCATTTTTGTTGTTTACTCCCATTCCATATAGTCAGCCATATGTCAAAAATATCCTCAAGCATTTGGAGTTTTGTTTGCGTATTTGGTTTAATATTCCAATCGTCTTTGGCCATATATTAGTCTCACCACCAAATCAACGGCTTAATGATATTATAATTCAAATCTTTGATGTTTATCTTATCGCCATCTTCGAATTCTACTTCATCCTCGGTGATTTTCTTTATATTCTTTCCAAGCAGATTTGAAAGTGTCTCAGGAATATCAATCCCCCCTTTTATTCCCCCCTTGCTAAGGGGGGAGTTAGGGAGGGGATACAGTTTGGATAAATCAACCTTCACTTTATTGTTTTTAGAATCAATCTCTAATGCCTTTAACATCTTCAAATCTTTCATAAAAACATATTGATTATATGGGTCTTCGTAAGGATTATCAAAAAGGTCTGAATCTTCGTATTTCACCTTTCTTAAAGTATCTTCATATTGCTCAAGTTCGTAGTATTTGAAGAAACCACCTGTATTATCTTTTCTATATTCTTCTTTAACATCTTTTTCTTTTGAAATTCCACTAGGTTCGTGGTTTCCTCTACCAGCTAAAACTTCTTTCATTCTCGGCATGATTACTGTGTCAAAATGCTCGCCCATCTCTATACCAAGCCATTTTCTTCTCAGTTTCTGTGCAACTGCTATAGTAGTACCTGATCCAAGAAAGAAATCCATAATAATGTCTGACGTTGAAGAGGAGGTTGTTTCTATAACTCTCTTTAAAAGAGATTCTGAGTTTTCTGTTTGAAATTTCCAAGTTTGAGAATAGCCAGGAATGTCAAACCACGATTCTGAAATCGGTCCTGCATCTAAAAATACTTCTATAATAGGATTATCTTTTTTGCAGTTAGAGCATTTTATCCATTTCCCTTTATAATGGATATAGGCACAATCAGTACATCTTAGTCTTATTTTACCCTCTTTTGCTAGTTCATTAAGTTTTTGCTGTGATTTAATCCAATGTCTACCCTTAGGAGGGTCAAATTTTCTACCGAATGCCATTCTTTCCTTCGAAGTTTTTCTTTCACCGGGCCTATGATCCAATGGAACCCATATAATATTCAATAATTCTTTCATAAGTTTATCGTTAATCAGCTTTTTCCGTTTCAAATGTTGTATAACCGAATTTACTGTTTCTGCTTTTTCTAATGGTTTCTCTACTTCATTTAAAATTGCTCCTAATTTATTGGAAAAAAGGAAAATAGAATCTTTATCTATTGGAAGTGATTCACCAACCTTTTTCTTTCCTTTTGTTCTATTGATAGCAATTTCATTCCTGAAATTATCTGCGCTGAAGATTTCATTCATTAGAAGCCTAACAAACATATTACCATTATAATCACAACGCACAAATACATTACCCGTATCTCCTAATATATCTTTGCTTATCAGTAATCTATTTTCGAGCAATGTGATCCAACTGGTATCTTTATACTTTACTGAATAATGAAAATCAGCATCTTGTTCTTTATTAAATGGTGGATCTATATAAATTGTCTGTACTTTCCCTTTGAATTTCGAAAGAATTGTATTCAGGGCTTGATAATTTTCGCTCTTTATTAGCCAGCCGTCTAAGATTTTATCAAGATTGTCAAACAATTCTAAAATGTCGATTTCTAAGTCTTTGAAATACTTGGTGTCGATTGGCAGATGCTGATATTTCTTGTTAAGTATCTGAGATTGCTTCACTTCGTTCGCAATGACATCTTTGGGATTGAAGTCTTTATCAACAATTCCAAGGTCTTGCCATTCTTTTACTTGCCGCTCGAAGTTTCTGTGTTTGCGGATTTTCTTAATTATGTTAATGCCCTTCTCACCCCCACCTTTATCCTCCCCCATCAAGGGGGAGGAATTTTGGGTATTGAGAATTCTATCGAGGGTAATAACGTAATTAGAATTCATGACGAATTTAGGTTTATTCCAGATTTTTACCAACTCGTCTTCAAATTGGCTTATGAAGTAAATAATCTTAAAGGCAATATCTTTCAATATTTGCAGTTGTTTAATTCTCTCTTCTGTCCACTCGCTTTCACCAGAAAAGACATACTGATAAAGCCAGATATTAAACTGTTCCCTCAAAAATTCTTTGGCATTTTTATTAATAAAGTAATCAACTTCACTTTGTTTTTCAAAAATTCTGAATGCTCTTTCTAATACATCTTCATTGATTGTTACACCCTCTTCCTTTAGCGCCCTCAGAATTTCAGTAATCTTGGTTTTTTTGCCTTTTTCTGTGTAAGAAACGTCAAAGACGAGTCTGCCATTTTTCGCCTTTTCTTTGAAATCATAAATAACCTGTTTTTTTCAAATGCTTTTTTGTGCTGCAACTGGGAGACATCAAAAAAGAATCTGAACCCCCCTTTTGTTCCCCCCTTATTAAGGGGGGATACAGGGGGGATTTCCACTTCTAGATTCTTAAAAAGCCTGTCAGTTTTAACATAATAGAGCATATGTGTTTTCCAGAATAGCATAACATCTTTGTCATCAGTATAAACCTTTTCATAAACATTCTGATGAAGTGGCGTATATCTAAAATAAATTGAACCACTTTCTGAGAAATAGCGGTGAAAGAAAGTATAGAGTTTTTCAAAAAGTTCTTCTCTGAAATTAGATTTTGTAAACGGTTTTAATGCTGTTTCTATATCTTTTTGAAATTTTGGAAAAACGCCTTTTTCATAATACCTTGATTTAATCCTCATTAGGTTGATATATCCGGATTCTCCCTCAACCTTCGCGCCAATAAAAATATTTTTTAAGGCATTATAAAATTTCTGCTCTTTTGTCATATGATTTTATCTTACATTATAAGATAACAAAGTCAAGCTTTAATATTGGAAACTTGGACAGATTGTTTAATAGACATTTTAGGAAACCCTCACCCCATCCCTCTCCCTTAAAAAGGGAGAGGGTGTATTAATTGGTTACTTTCCTCTTTTCTTAAGGGAGAGGAACTATTGGGGGACATCTCTTGTCAAGAATAAGGAAAGGAAAAATGTTCAGCGGTTTCCGTGGTTCTTCGGTGGTCTTTGCATGCCCAGTCGCAGCCAGTCAAACGCCTCCACGGAGAATTTGATGAACTCTCTGAGTTCCCTGCTTCCGCTTTTGAGAGCAGCATTGAATATATTTTCCCGGCGTGATACTTCGATAGTGAAACTCGGGTAAGCACAATTGTATGCGTCAACCAGGTTATCAAAAATCACCTCGAGTTCAGGTTTACTAAATTTACGGAGATAGTATCGGTTTTTGACAAGTTTCACGATATTCTCAAGGCCTCGGAGCCCGTGAATTGGGGTCATGGCTAGGATGATCATCATATGCGGTTCTTTATAGATATAAGGTGTTGGTCTGACTTTATTATGTACCAACCTCGTGTCGATTTGTTTAAGCTCATCGCTATCCAAAGCTGCGAGAATCAAGCCTTCGAGAAAACTCAAACCCCGGCTGTAGAATACATAATCCCATATGCGGGTGACTGTTTCAACCTCATCGAGCACGAGCACCAAACCCCCGAGGCCCGCTTTATGGATCAAATAACTCAATCCGGTAAATATATAAGAGTAAAAATCACCCGCTGTGGAAAAATCATAGAGCGCCGGTATTTTTTGCCCGCCGCGTACACGAAACGGCGCCCGTGAATCAGTGGCGTAATTCTTAGTGGACTCACCCTCGATCCACTGCCAGAAAACCTCGCTCATCAAATCTGCATTGTCCATGTCCTGCAGTATTTTCAAAACCGGGGTCAAGAAGCAATGGTCTTGTATTTTTATATCTGACACTATCTTCAACAAATCACGGAAATGGAATTCGCAGTTGTCTTTGATATAGCGCAGATTGTAAACCAATTCTCGGTAAACCCGCTTTGGCCTGTGCAATGGCGTCTCTTGAGGACTCAATTCGCAATAGGCTGTAACGAGACCGCGTTTTAAAGACAAATGGCGCGCATATTCAAGAAGATGGGTCTTACCTGAACCATATGTGCCTTCGATCAAATATATTCCACCCTGTCCTTTCTTTAATTTTTGCAATCCTTGTTCCAGGGCGTTTATTTCATAAGCACGGCCAAAAGTAAAGCACTCGATATCCTGATGAGGCACAACCCCCATCCTGAATGCTTCAAGCAGCCTCTTTGATGATATCTGATCTAGCGTGCCAGTAGTGATGGATATCTGTTTGAGCCACTTGGCTGGCAACCACAAGCACAAACCGCTGCGGAATTTTACCTGAACTTCAGTGCCATTCCAGCGCTGGGCAACTGTGATCCCTTCACCAAAAACCGGGTGTGCAACAATGTGGATTTGCTGTTTCATTTGCTGCAATATATTACTATTCTACCCTGCAATTATTTAACCACTTACTGCGGAGAACATGAAATAGTTCTCATATCATCCACGATATGATGTAGTCGCCTGATTTATCAGGCTTTGTCCAATAAATTGCCTGCCTGTGCCGGAACCACGGCTATCGTCAAAACTCTTCTCGCTCAACCTCTTCTTTTTCCTTATCACCAAGCATCTTAATCGTAGAACGTAAGATCTGCTGTGTCTCAACCCTGCCCAGCAACTCATTTTTGTCTCTCAGGTGCTGAAATACCTCGATAATCCCGATGACAAAAATCCTGCGGTAGCTAATATCAAGCGACTGCAATTCCACAGCAGCATGTATCATATTGTTCATGGAATCAGTCAGGACTTCTTTGTCAAAATCAAAACGGTAGGCAACCTGAAAGATCTCGGCAAGCTTTGTGCCCAGCCTGGTCAGGAATTCTTCAGGCGCCACGCCGATTTCTTCAAGGTTGATCTTAACGCCCATTGGATTGATACGTGTAAAGCTGGAACGCAGACGTTGTTTTAAGGCTTCGTAGACCCCGCCACTTCCTTCAAGGAGAAGATTCTCATCAGGTACTGCATAGAAAAACATGGCGCCAGGCAACCTTGAATTCCCGCACTCATCAACCAGCTGACGAAGGTTATCGAGTGCCCTACGCTTGTCCCTGGTCGATGAAATACTCATCCCACGCTCTGCTTCATCAAACAAAAAGATCAACCCAGTATAGCCTATGCAATCGATGAACTGGACAAGACTGCGCAGCATCCTGAATGCGGTGCTGCGGTCGATACGTTCAGAAATCCGATGACGCAGTCTTAATTCTCTCGGGATGTCTTCACCTTTCAACCATTGGACAAGGCCGTTGAATTCATCTTCATCTTCACTGATAAGGCTCAGCACCGCCGCTTTAAGCGCATTTGTGTAACTTGAACTCTCAAGGTTCTTAATTCGGGAAACAAAATCTCTTTGTTCACGCGCCTGGTTGTACCAGTGCTTTAGCAAAAACTCAATACCTGTCCCTTGGGTTGGTTCAAAACCAACTTGTGTCTGCGGTGGTATTATATTGGCGGCGATTTTCTTATAGACAAGCTCCAAACGGTCAAAAGGGCATTCTGTCGGACTTAGACTCACGTAACTCGTCACATAGTTTTGCCCCCAGGCTAGGTTTCTTATCGAATACAGGAAATGAGTCTTGCCTCCACCATAGTTGCCGGTTATCAACTTAAATGAAGACAAGTTGTATTTCAACATGTCTTTCAAATATTCGTTCTCGATAACCTCGAGGTAAGGTTCTAATCCGACTGTGAAATGCTCAATACCGAATTCCGGCGGCGTGCCAAAGCTGCCCAGCTTGTGGATAATCGCTTTTGCTAATTTCTGGTCTTTCTTGTTCATTTAGTTAATTGATTTCCTGATTCATACAAAAACAATCTCCTGATCTTCTGATCCCCTGATATCCTGATATCCTGACATCCTGATCCTTTGATCTTTAGGTATTTAGGCATTTAGGTGTTTTGGATTTTTTCGAAGGATATGTGTGAATAATGAGTCCCTTCACCTTCATCATTTTCCGGTATCCAGAGGGCATTCATCTTATCAACCGTCGCATCAAAAGTTGCCACGTACAATCTGATATTTTTCTCAAAAAACTCTGATTTTTTCAAGAAATACATGAGATAGCTCAGAATAACGCGGGGATACTCTCGAAAATTGCTTTTTTGTGGGTCAATCAAGAACTTCTTAGATTGTCTCAGCAAAACGAACTCATTGAGCACTTTCACGATCAATACTTTTTCACCAAAGGATTGGCCAGTCAAAACGAGCCTGCGTTTGTAAGCCTGGTGCAAAGTTTCATATATCTCGGTCACGGTCATTTTGTGCGTCTGCAAATCATCATCAAACCTCTTTACCGTCTCAAACACGGTTGCTGACTGAAGCGGGATCTTTGACTTTATCTTCTCAACTTCAGGGCCGAAGAACAAAGCTACTGAGCCAAACTGGAAGTCAATCTTGAGTGTATACAATCCCACCCGCAGAACCGGATACTGACCTCTGATTTTTTTGCCCGCGCGCGCAAAAAGCGCGGACAGTTCTTGACCAAACTTGATTCTGAATTCTTCCTTAAAACCATCAATCTTTTTCTTTTCTTCAACCAACCACTCAGTCAGATCTTTGACCAACTCCTTTGCAACCAATTCGGGCAGGTGTTTTTCAATAGTCTGTAGGTTTTTCTCAAGTATATAGGCATTATCTACCGGCTCGGATCTGATTTTGCAATAATCATTCAATAGCTTGACTATTTTGTTGGAACTTTTTACTAATGACTTTAAATCCTTTAGAATCTCATCCACGACTCATTATAATCTGGAAAAAGTGAGTGTCAAGGATTGCCAGTACCGGACAATATCATGTCTTGACTTAAGTGTTATAAGTAGTATAATATATCAAGAGGTTGCCCTTGAGAAAATTCGTTGTCCTATTGCTCAGTTTGCTAAGCTTGGCGCTCGCTCAGCAAGGCGCGCGTTACCTTATTATTACGCACGACAATTACTACGATGCTGTATTACCCCTTGCCGAGTGGAAAACCTTAAAAGGCATGAAATCCAAAGTAGTAAAACTCTCGGATATCGGCTCAAGTGCCTATGAGATAAGAAACTACGTCCTCAATGCCTACAATAACTGGTCTATACAACCTGAATATCTACTCCTGGTCGGCGCGCCAAATTACATCCCTTTCCCCACAGTAAATGGCACTTATTCAGACAATTACTATACCAATATGCAGGGTGACATACATAATGAGATATTGTCCGGACGGCTCACTGTCCACAACACAATAGAAGCACTCACCGTGGTCAACAAAATTCTTGCTTATGAAAGATATCCTTTCCGGGAAGATACGCTTTGGTTTAAAAAAGCGTGCCTTATGGTCCGTCAGGACTATGATCCTCCTGATGATTCAATATACTGGTCAGACCTGCACTTTGCAGCAGATTTAATGGTCAACAATGGGTTTGTGAAAATAGATTCGTTTAGTGACATATATGGGAACAATGTAAATGACCTCCTCGACGCCGCGTACGACGGACGGGCTTTTTTTATGTACCGAGGCTCAGCAATAAATAATTGGTGGTCGCCCTTCAACGTCAACCCTGATGCAACACAAAACGGCACAAAGCTGCCGATTGTGATGTCGATAACTTGCTGCTGTATGGGTACAGGTTCAACACCGGCAACTGCTGAACGCTGGTTGCTCACCGGCACACCGACGCTTTCAAGAGGTGGCGCAGGATATTTTGCCACGACAACTGTCATTGGCGGCGGCGCCCATTTGAGGAGTGCAGTAGCAAAAGGTTTTTACAAATCGCTTTTTAGTGATAGTGCTGAGACTTTTGGCGAAGCATGTGAGGGAGGCAGGTATAATGTCTACGACCTTTATCCCGGCTCAGGAGGACTGAATGAATACCTGGGTTTCACAACCCTGGGTGATCCAGAAATGCGTATCTGGACCGACACACCTTGTTCTCTCACAGTTAGCCATCCTGATTTTGTGACGTTTGGTTACGCACACGTCACAGTCAGTGTCACTGATGCCATCCAGGGCACCCCGATCCAAAATGGACTGGTCTGCCTGACCGGTAAACTCGACAGCACTATCTACCACCTCGACACCACCGACACTAATGGTCACGCAGTTTTTGATATTGCACCCCAGGTAATCGACGATACTATATTCATAACTGTAACCGGCAAGAACCTCCAACCTTATGAAAGTAGCATGCGCGTGATCCGCACTGCCTCTTACGTAATCTACCTCGATTCATATATTAACGATTCGATCAATGGGAACAATGACGGCAAAATAAACCCCACCGAAGAAATAGAGCTTCCCCTCTCCGTCGTCAATCTGGGACAGAGCACGGCGGTAAATATTACCGGAATACTGAGGTCCAATGACGGCTATATCGTGATAACCGATTCAATCAAGGATTTCGGTGATATCTTAAGTGGCGACACTGCTTTTACTGGTCCGGATGGATACAACTTTACTGTTCCGCATTCTGCTCCGAATCAGCACTATATTAACTTTATCCTAACCTGTCAGGACATCAATGACTCGGTCTGGATATCTGAGTTCAGTAAAGTCATCTACGCACCTGAGTTCATTTTCAAATCAGCTGCAATAAGCGGTGGTAATGGTAATAATATACTGGAACCTGCTGAAACAGTCGACGTTGTAATAACCCTCAAAAACAACGGGGATGCCCCTGCGGACAGTGTGTATGGTCTGTTGTTTTCGCAATCTCAAGAACTCCAAGTACTGGACAACAGCGGTGTACTTGGACATATCGGCATTGACAGTGCGAACAGCAATGCTGCTGACCCATTTGTTATCTGCGTTGATGAAAGCACGGCGGTCGGAACAATTCTTGACTGCCAGCTTATGGTCTTTTCCAACTATTGTAACGATACATTCAATTTCACCCTCACGGTCGGTCAGAAAAACTATTTTGTCTGGAACCTTGACCCTACACCGACCCCTGGCGAGAACATCGACTCAATACTCAAGGCGCTCAATTATGACGGTGATTATGGAACAACCGTGCCCTCACATCTCAATCTGTATCAAGCACTATTTGTCTGCCTCGGTGTCTACTCAAATCGCCATGTGATTACTCAGGGTAGTGCAGAAGCAATCATGATCGCCGACTACTTAAATAGTGGCGGAAGAGTGTATTTAGAAGGAAGTTCAGCCTGGTTCATCGATCCCCAATACTTCAATGGACACAACTTTGGACCCTTGTTCGGCATCAATGGTACATCCTGGAGTCTTGCCAACTTGGGACCTCTTGCGGGTCAGGATGGTACGTTTACAAATGGGATGTATTTCGAATACGGTGGCGAGAACTGGTACATGGATAATATTCAACCAACTGGTAATGGCTATGCAGTCTTTCGAGACCAGGATGATAATTACTATTGCGCAGTGGCACATGATGCTGGGATCTATCGGACGGTTGGCACTGATTTTGAATTGGGTTTGCTCAATGATGCAACACCGCCTTCAACACGCGCCGCATTGCTGGATTCGATCATGCGCTTCTTCGGTTCTACACCAGGTGTCACGGAACACAAGAAACCAAACCTCCAGGCATACACCTATCTATCTGTATACCCAAACCCCGGACACAAAAGCGTAAATATCGCATTTGGACTCGCGCCATCAGTAATGCATGCCTCGCTCAAAATATTCGATGCCACCGGTAGATTAGTCAAAGATCTTTTACTGCCTACTCCCTACTCCCTACTGCCTACTTCAATCAACTGGTCTGGTACAGACCGATTTGATCGCCCGGTCTCGGCAGGTATCTATTTTGTCCAACTGAATGCAGACCGTGTACGAAAAACCAAAAAATTTATTCTGTTACCGTAGTTTGTTTCTGTAAAAATAAATTCACACGCCTGTCCGGACATTGGGGTTTGATTACTTCAGTACCCTAATCACATAGAAATCGAGTTCTTCTGTATTATACACAATCCTATACTTTTCCGGGTCCTGTTCTAAAACCGGAAGCAACCAACGTCTTGCCATACTTTTTTGGTAAACATTGTCAAAGATTATAAAATCACTCTGTTCAATCGCTGTCTTTACAATTGCAGAATCAGTGCTAAAAGGATATGCAAGTGACTTATGTCCAGACATGATGTAGACGAATTCTGGCTTCCGCGCCATGATAATGCAATTTTTTGATATGTGCTGACCGACCCAATCTACGGTTTCGCAATAATGGCGCCACTGCACCCTATAGCCAGCATACTTATCACCGCGTATATAGGAGATATTGTCAGTGAATGATCGGTTGGCTTCTCCAAGAAGACTGATTACATTAAAGACCAGAAAAATCACGGTAATGACATAAATGAGGTGGCGAAACTTCACCTTCTTCCCTAACCATACCAAGCCGTAATAGAAATAGATAATGAACAAAGGTAAAAAGGGTAGAAGCAGTCGTTTAGAAGACCATATCGTGGGCCAGGCTAATAATATCACGCAGCTGAGCATGAAATACAATTCAATAACACTCATTTTCCTAAGCCGCGTTATCAGACCGAGTACTGTTACCATAACAAGAAAAGAACCAACACCAATAGATATCATACCTGATTTGATGATTGGCATCATTGTTGTCGGTATGATAAGGAATGAATAAAAAATCAGGTTGTTCCACACCCTCCTTACAAAATCAGAGAAACCAACCACACCCAATTCCAGATCATATGGATATTTCGCAAGTAGTTGTTCGATGTAACCTGCTTCGTGTGAGATACCAGCGTTTCTGGTCTGCCATGGTATGAATATTAAGAGGAACATTACTGCGAGTATACCGGCATATTTGAATTGCTTTTTCAAGATCAGAATCAATACCATACTTATCACAAGAGCAACACCCACGGTACGAATGAACGTCGCGTAGGTCGCAAGGAAAAAAGAAATGTAATACAATATCCTGTTGTCTGTCGAGGCTTTCAAGAAGAAATACACCGCACCCAAAGATAAACAAAGGTATGGTATTTCCGTAAGAATCCAGTGGTTATAGACTGTAAAAATAGGTATGGAAAGACAAAAGCTTAGCATAATATTAATCTTTTCCTTAAACAGATGTCTTCCTATTGCGTAAATAAAATACATCATACCCAAACCAGCTAATAGAATGAGCAATTTGAAGATAAACACGTTCCTGCCAAATATCAGCATCGGTAAAACCAGAAGCAAAGGGAATCCAAAAGGGTATAGTGTGTGATGGGGTTCTTCAGGTAAGTGGATGTCTCGGTATCCTTTGCCGCTTATCATGGATTCAGTAAGTATCATGTAGACCGCGTTGTCACCACCCGATGAGATCTTCGGATCAAATAAAAGAACTGAGAGGACTAAGTAGCCAAGTAAAAAAAACAGCAAGAACCTGTTCTTTTTGATGAAATTTTGATCTGAATGATATTTCTTTTTGGGCATTAATCCATTGTATTCCTTTTTGTTATATTTGTCAACTAATAAGAGCTACTAAACATACTGAGGAGTAATAACGATATGTGTTTATGTACTAGATCTTGAACTTCTCGCCCAGATACAATTCTCTTGCTCGTGCATCATTTATCAATGTCTGGGCATCTCCCGATAGAAGAACCTTGGCGTCATACATCAGGTAAGCGCGGTCAGTTATCTCGAGTGTCTCACGTACATTATGGTCAGAAATCAAAACACCAATACCCTTGCTCTTCAGATCGAGAATAAGGTCCTGGAGCTCAGCTCGTGAAATCGGATCAATGCCTGTGAACGGCTCATCAAGAAGCAGGAATTTGGGCTCGGTTATCAGTGCCCGGGCAATCTCCACACGCCTCCTCTCACCACCGGAAAGAGTGTAGGCTTTCTGCTCTTTCACGTGCTCGAGGTTAAAATCCGCCAATGCCTTGGTTGCCTTGACATCAGCTTGTTTGCGCGGTACGCCGAGCATTTCATATACCGCAATAAGATTCTCAATAACTTTTAACTTCCTAAAGACACTTGGCTCCTGACACAAAAATGATATGCCCATACGCGCCCGTTTATACATCGGCAGATCAGTTATAACAACATCATTGAGAGTAATATCACCTTTATTAGGCGCCAACAAACCAACTATCATATTAAACGTTGTTGTCTTACCAGCACCATTTGGGCCAAGCAAACCAACCACTTCTCCTTGATTTATCTCCAGGTCCACGCTGTTCACAACGACTCGACGTCCATATACTTTTGTCAGGCTATTCGTTGCCAGCATCTTCTTTCTTTCTTTTTAGTCGAAGTATCCCACTGGGCTCTCCGTCAACAATGATCTTAATCGCCTTTCCATCACGGAATACAATGTTTATCTCTTCGCCCTCAACAGTGTTCTTTGATCCTTTATCAGTGTAATACGTTGACCAACCTCGGTGTACGCTGAATGATTCAATCTCCTTATCCTTCATCTTGAACGTGCCGGTTTCTCCTCTCAGCTCATTGTTTTTCTCCAGAATAACCGGGTTAACCATGGTGCCGTGGTCTTCCTTGAGATCAAATGAAAACGTGTCACAATATACTGTTATACTATCGATAACCGCAGTCACCGAGTCAAAACCGAAGAACTTGTTACTATCGGCTAGCAATTTGAATTCCTGGGCTTTGACTTTCATTGGTTCCTTATTTTCACGCACTATCTCCAGCCTTGGCCCCTTAAACAGACAACCCTCATCCTCGCTCAGATTATACCAACCTTGCTCACCGTATGCCATCAAGTTATTTTTCTTGTCTTCAATCATCACATTCCCGAACATCTGAACCAGCTCCTCTACCCCATCGTAGTACAGTGAATCCGCCCTGATAATCTCACTACCCGTAAGGAGAACCACACTATCCCTCAAGTAGCCCTTTTTCTCATCAAAGTAATAGATTGCGAACTCTGCTTGTATTTTACCATTTTCATCAATAATACTCACGTCGTCGATGAGGACTACGTAATCCTCGGCTTCGTGCAAACTTGCTTCTCGACATGCTATCTTCAAATTCTCGTCTTCAATCTTGACATTGCCCAAAAGATGAATCACGCTTGTGTTCTCTTCTTTGATTATCTCAACCTTATCCGCGGAAAAAGGCGTCAAGGACAATAAGAAAAATAGAATCACCTCAAACCCGCTCTGCGCATTACTCCTTACGCTCTGTCACCGTTACACCGATACTCCGTAACTTCCATTCTCCCCATCTCCGTTTCTCAATTCCGGATGTCTGGCAATTCAATGGGCGATACTCCTTTGGCATCACCCAGGATTTCGATCTTATTCAAATACGGATCAGCTTTTAGTCCCCGACCTTTAATAACTGTACTGTCTTGTTTAATTATCGTCACGTGACAGTCAGTTAAAATCTTTTGTGAATCATTCTGCCAGAAAAGAGAATCTGTGTAAAGCTTGGTTGAATCACTTGTCAATACCACAACACTGTCGCCAACAAGGACATTGCGCGTTTTCGTGTTCAGTATACCTGCCGGTGCGTAGAGTACGGAAAATTCGACTTCTTCTTTATCATAGAATCGTATCTTAACAGAATCAACCTTGATTATTTCATCGTACACCCTTGCTCGCACCGCATCAAGGGTGTAAATCTTCCTCCCTTTGTTCGTTTCAGTGAGTGAGAACGTATCGATTGTTATCTTCGGCGCGTCGTCGTCCAAGCGCTCTTGCGACATGTCTTCCTTACAACCACCTAACAGAAACAACCCGGCAATCAAGATTATCTGTAGAACTTGATGGTTCATATATTCAATACCCCTCAGTCTGTTCTTGACTTGTAAAACCAGACATAATCAAGTGGTCGCTGGGCGACGATGCGGTCCAGATCACACCCGACATCGAGTACACCGCCACCATTCTTGCGGTAAGCTGCAAAAGGCACAAGTGGAACACCACACAGCTTGCCCAATTTCTGCATCTTACCGAATTTCGCATAGAAACGGTTGCCATCAACAAGGACGCCCAATATCCCACCACTATTAAGGAAACGCACGATCTTCATGGTATCGTGTTTGGAAAACACCTTTACTTTACCTGAAGACCGGAAGCGCTCCAGGAGATTATCGAGAAATCTATTGGCGCGTGAGTGGTTATCATCAACATACCGGTTAACCAGCACCCCTAAATCATAACCCATTTTCTCAAGTGCCCGGGGCATCAATTCCCAGATGCCAAAATGGAAAGAATATAGAATACTACCTTTTTCCAAAATTTTGCCATCGCCTTGCACCCTGATATCTTGCCGGCTCAACATGAATCCGATATTGCGCGCAACACTGTAAACATTTCTAATCGCTTGGTTTCCAATGCGCTGCTTAAGATATTCACGGCGTGCTCTTTGAAGCCAGTATAATGTAATCAACCCCAAAAGCGCAAACGCTTCTGTGAAAAATTGTATCAAAGAGTTTCTAATGATGATTTTATGAAATGATAAAATACCGGATTTGGCGCCAATGGCCTTGACGTAAACTCCGGATGAAACTGCGTTGCTATAAAAAATGGGTGCCCGTGCACTTCAGCAATTTCCATCAGTTTGCCATTCGGCGATCTACCTGAGAATATCAGACCTTTTTCGTTCAGTCTTTTTATGTACTTGGGATTCACCTCATATCGATGACGGTGTCTTTCTTCCACCAAATTCTTGGCATATATCTTACGGGCAAGTGAACGCGCTTCTAACTTGCACGGGTAATTCCCAAGTCTCATGGTGCCACCCATGTTCTTGATCTTGCGCTGTCCTGGTAAAAGGTCAATTACTGGATGGGTAGTACTATCATCAAATTCTGTGGAGTTTGCTCCTTTCATGCCGCAGACATGCCGCGCGTACTCAATGATCATGCAATGCATACCAAGACATATACCCAGGAAAGGCTTCTTCCTTTCTCGTGCGTATCGGACAATTCTTATCTTACCTTCAACGCCCCTCATCCCGAATCCGCCCGGTACAAGAACGCCATTTACCATACCCAGGGCATTTTCCAGAGCGATCTCATCTTCGATCCGATCAGTGTCTATCCATTTCAACTTCAACCTTGCGTCATTAGCTACTGCCGCGTGATATAGCGCCTCCATGATGCTCTTATAGGCATCTCTGAGCTCCACATATTTCCCACATATGGCTATTTCCACAACCCGGGCTGGAGCTTTCGCCTTCTGCACAAAAAGCTCCCATTCAGCCAGATCAGGTTCATCGCGCTCAATATTTAAGCTCGTGAGAATCATTTGGTCAAGATTTTGCTGGTGGAAAATGAGCGGTATTTCATAAATACACTCAACATCGACCGCATCGATCACCGCCTCAAGCGGCACATTACAGAACAAAGAAATCTTTTTTCGCTCATCAGCAGTTAACCATGAATCACTGCGGCAGAGCAGTATGTCCGGCTGAATACCAATGGCGCGCAGTTCCCGCACTGAGTGCTGGGTTGGCTTTGTCTTAAATTCTCGTGCCGCTTTGATGAACGGCACCAGAGTAAGATGGATGTACATGGTATTTTCTTTACCGTAATCAAGTCTCATCTGCCTAACCGCCTCAAGAAATGGCTGCCCTTCAATATCACCTACTGTCCCGCCTATTTCCGTGATGACCACATCAACGTTGCTATTGTTGGCCAATTGGGTAATTCTCGATTTTATCTCATTCGTGATATGCGGCACAACCTGTACAGTCTTACCAAGATATTCACCGCGTCGCTCTTTGGTTATAACCGAGAAATAAACCTGACCAGTTGTGATATTATTTTCCTTGCTCAACGGACTGTTAAGGAACCGCTCGTAATGCCCCAGGTCTAAATCGCACTCAGCGCCGTCTTGGGTAACGAAAACCTCACCATGCTGGTAAGGGTTCATAGTACCTGGATCAATATTAATGTAGGGATCGATCTTTTGCAGGGTCACGTTGAGACCATATGATTTGAGAAGTAAACCAATGGAGGATGTAGCAACCCCTTTACCCAGTGAAGAAACAACACCGCCTGTGACAAAGATGTATTTGGTATCCATGTTTCAAAGTATAGTTATAAACATGTTGATGTCAAGGATATACGAAAAAGGACACCAGAAAATCAGAGTATTAGGTAAAAAACTCGATAATCTCATATCCTGATATCCTGGTATGCTGATAACCTGATTACTTATCACCTGATCCCCTAATATCCTGGTTATCTGATATCCTTCCTCTTTATTCCGTATTCTCTCATCTTCAGACGTAATGTATTGCGGTGGATATCCAGGCGTCTGGCAGTTTCGGAAAGGTTCCAATCCGTTTTCTCAAGAACTTTTTTGATGTGTATTTTTTCCATTTGCTGCATTGATTCAGCACCACCAGCAGATTCGTCAGGTTCAGCGCTCAAAGGTAGATCTTTTGCTTCAATAACTGGACCGCGGCAAAGTACAACTGCCCTTTCTATTACATTTTCGAGTTCTCTAACATTACCAGGCCAATCATATCGGATCAATTCATCAAAGGCATCCTTTGATATCGCGTTGATCCTGCGGTTACAACGGCAGGCGAATTTATCTATAAAAAATTCAACGAGCGGTTTAATATCCTTCTTGCGCTCGCGTAGGGGCGGCAGGTTTACTGAAATAACATTTAGACGATAGAACAGATCTTCGCGAAACGTACCGCTTGATATCTTCTTCTTCAAATCCTGATTCGTCGCGGAGATCAATCTGACGTCTGCTTTTATTGGAGTGTTACTCCCGAGCCGTTCAAATGTGAATTCCTGGAGCACACGCAAGAGTTTTACCTGGATGCTCAACGACAAATCGCCTATTTCATCGAGGAATAATGTTCCTTTATGGGCAAGCTCGAATTTCCCTATTTTGCGTTTTTCAGCGCCGGAAAAAGCACCTCGTTCATAACCAAATAGTTCGCTTTCAAGAAGCGTTTCAGGCAGTGCAGCACAGGAAATCGGGATGAAACGACAATTCTTGCGCCGGCTTGCCTTGTGGATCAAACGGGCAACGACTTCTTTGCCCGTACCAGATTCGCCATAGACTAACACAGTGGAATCTGACTTCGCGACCCGCGAAATTAAACTCAAAAGTTCTTTCATCTTTTTGTCCTGAGCGACAAATGATTCAGTCTCCAGGTTTTCATCAACCTCTTCTCTGAGCACCTCAAGCTCCCAATGCACATGTTGCTCCTCGCGGATGCGTTCAACAATCAGCTCCAGTTCATCAAGGTTGATCGGTTTGCTCAGATAATCATAAGCACCAATCTTCATAGCCTCGACTGCGGTTTCAACTGTACCATAACCAGTGAGGATGATAAAATACGTTTCCGGGTCAATCTCCTTCATCTTTGCCATAGTCTCAATTCCGTCAATCTCCGGCATTTTCAAATCCAGTATTGCAAGGTCAAACCCTTTCACTTGATTTTTTTCAATTGCTTCAAGACCCGAAACAGCAGTTGTTATTGTATAGTCCCGCTTCTTAAGGTAACCGGCGAGCAGACTGCGCTGCGTCTCGTCATCATCAACAATAAGTATATGCATACTTTGTAGTATACGAAATCTATCGTCGATGTCAATCACGAAAAAGAACCTCAGTTATTGAGTAATTGGAACCTTTGAATCCTAACGGATTGGAAGTGAGCACTACGTGCTGGAAAGGAGTACACAGTACTGGAAGGGAGCTACGCTGGAACAGTTTGAATTATTCCATTCGAAGAATCCATTCCAGTGTGAAACACTCATTTCCATACGAAGTATCTCTTCTATGCTTAGCATCATTCAGTAATTAAGTTATTTACTCTTCGAGCTTGTCGAGAAGTACCTCAACGTATCATTGTAAAAACAACGAAGTCGCTGTGGCAATCTCGTTTTCGCACTACGCTCTACACTCTACTCTCTACGCCCTACTCCCTACTCTCTTGTCTTCAGGTCACCGTGTCTTTCTGTCTCCAGCCGAAGGCGTGTCTTCAGAGTATCATGTCTTCAACAGAGTGTGGTTCTCCGTTTCACCGTTTCTCTCAGTCTCCGTTTCATAAACTTAGTAACCCAATTACTCTTTTTCTATTCATCAAGTTTAATATGCAAGTCTTTCAATTGCTGCGGGGTTACCTGGTCAGGAATGCCTTCCATCAAGCCCTGAGCCGTTGTAGTTTTGGGAAAAGCGATTACCTCCCTGATTGATTTCAAACCTGCCAAAATCATTACAATACGATCAATGCCTGGTGCAATGCCGCCGTGCGGCGGTGCGCCGTATTCAAGTGCATCGAGCAACATCGTATATTTTTTCGGGTCCATATTAACAATGCCAAAGAGTTTCTCCTGCATCTGGCGATTGTGATTCCTGATACTACCAGAGGCAAGCTCGTTGCCATTACAGACCAAATCATAGAGCCTGCCGCGCACTTTCAAAGGGTCAGTGTCCAAATATTTGATATCCTCTGGCTTAGGTTGGGTAAAAATGTGGTGGCTGGCAGTGAACGCACCGGTTTTCTCATCAACCTCGAATATTGGAAAGTCACATACCCACAAGAATTCAAACCCCTTCTCATACAGTCCAAGTTCAGAAGCGAATTCATTCCTAAGATTTCCCAAAAAAGGAAAGACCTTTTTGTCGCCGGCGGTAATCACGAGCAAATCACCCTTTTCAATTTGCAGTTGCCCAGCAATACCCCCATCGAGAAGCTTACCAATGCTGCCGCTGAATTTCTCTTCGCGCTTTGCCCAGAAAATGCCAGACATACCTGATTCTTTTGCACGATCATTCAGGCTATCAAGTGTCTTTCGAGAAAATGCTCCTCCCCCTTTAACAACCAAACCACGGATTTCTGTTTTGTCTTCGAACGGTGGAAAATTCTTGTCTTTAAATACTGCTTTGACATCGATGATTTCCATACCAAAACGAAGATCTGGCTTGTCGGTTCCATACTTCTCGATGGCGTCTTTATAAAACATCATGGGAAAT
Source organism: Candidatus Stahliibacteriota bacterium (assembly GCA_030602565.1). GTDB lineage: Bacteria > Hydrothermota > Tepidihabitantia > SM23-42 > SM23-42 > JAUVZL01. The sequence continues at coordinate 5,410 of JAUVZL010000034.1, read as the reverse complement.
GGGGTATTCAATTCTTGACCGAGTGTTTTTTTGAAGACATGCGCAAATATACCTTCGGCCATAGTCATCACATCATCTTCATTGACAAACGACATTTCCATATCAATCTGCGTGTGTTCAGGTTGGCGGTCATGTCTCGGGTCTTCGTCGCGCATGCACCGGGCGATCTGATAGTACCGCTCAAACCCTGCAACCATGAGAAGCTGTTTATACATCTGCGGTGACTGGGCAAGCGCATAAAACTTACCCTTGTACAACCTTGACGGTACAAGATAATCGCGTGCTCCTTCGGGCATAGACCGGGTTAATATCGGTGTTTCGATCTCGATGAAATCATTCTTATTCAAATACTCCCTAATTGCAGTAATGACCTGGTGTCGAAACATAATAGCGTGCTGTACTGGCTCTCGGCGCAAGTCAAGATAGCGGTAGCGCAGTCTGAGGTCTTCATTAGCTTTGACATCACTTTCTACTACAAAAGGCGGGACCTTTGACTTACCGAGCACTTCTATCTTATTTACCTCTAACTCAATTTCTCCGGTTGCCATCTTGGGGTTTCTCTGTGCATCAGGCCTTTCCCTCACCTTACCAAATGCCTGAATACAATCCTGTAAGCCCAATTCATTTACACCAGGTATTGCCTTGGGATCAATGATAATCTGGAGCGTCGCGGTGCGGTCTCTTAAATCCACAAAGACCAGGCCACCGAGATTCCTGATCCGGTCAACCCAACCGAATGCTTCGATTTCTTGACCTACCTTATCTTTTTGCACCTGTTTCAGAAAAATCTTTTTGATATTATCTCCTAATTTTTCTCGCCCTCGATTACAATCCTTGAAAGATCACCAAAGCACAGGAATATTCTATTGATCAAACTGACAAGGGCTAACCTATTCTTCTTTAGTTTTTCATCCTCACACATTACCAGCACATCATCAAAAAACTTATCAATGTCTGGCCGCATAGCCAGGAGAAGATCAAGTATCTTTTGATAATCACGCGCTTCAAATAGAGTTTTTAACTGCCCATCGGTTTCCATGCCCTTTTTAAATAGCTTTTTCTCTGCACTCTGCTTGAATAATTCTGTACTGACCTTGCCCAGTCCCTGCACGTTTTTCAGTATGTTCCTAACTCTTTTCTGACCGATGACAAGCTTGGTGAACTCTGCTTTACCGCTCATTTTCTTCAGTGCTGCGCACCTCATACGTGCATCAACAATATCGCCTTTCCAGCGCGCAAGTACGGTATTGATCTCATCATATCGGTACTTCTTGTCCTGGAGATAACGGCTGCATCGCTCAGTAAAAAACTCAAACAAAATCTCGTGTTCAATATCCTTTTTATAGAGTTTCAAAAGCGCATCAACTGCATTGAACAATGTTATGTCGAACGAATTACTGTTTATTAAATTCACCACTGCATAACCGTTCCGGCGCACTGCCAACGGATCATATGAGCCGCTTGGACGATTGCCACTTAAGAATGCACCGACAACATTATCGATCTTGTCAATTACCGACAGAACGACACCCTCTTTTGTACTGGGCATCTTGTCACCGGCAAACTTAGGCAAATAGTGCTCTTTGATTGCAGATGCAACTGCCTCTTCCTCACCACTTATTCTGGCGTAATGACCGCCCATAATACCCTGCAAAGAAGTAAAATCCTTTTCCCGTATCATCTCAGAAAGCAGGTCAACCTTACATAATCGTGCGGCACGTTTTAATGTTTGCAAATTTAGCCCAGGGATTTTCTTGAAGAAATCTGCAAAATCGCTAAGGCGGCTTGCTTTATCATAAAGGCTACCCAATCCGTTGAGCCACATCATGCGCTTGGTGTTCGCTTCCATGCGTGTTAACCCCTGTTTTGAGTCATTTTTGTAATAGAAAAGAGCATCGTACAATTTTGAGCCGACTACAAGCGTGTAACCTTTCTTGACATTTTGCAGAGCTTTCTTTCTGGCGCTAAAAACACAGACAAACCGGCTAGTTGGCTTTAACCAAATCAAATTGCCCTGAGCTTTAAGCACCGTCATCAACACTTCTTCTGGCAGATTAAGGTACTGCTCATCAAACTCTACCACGACAGCTTCAGGATATTCAGTTGTGCAGTTTATTTCTTCAATCATTTCATTTGTGCACAGAGGTTTACCCTCCATTTTCTCAACCGCCTTCTTAATGCGCTTAACGATCAATTTCCGGCGCTCATTTGGGTCAACTATAACGCCGCCGTGCCTTAGGAAATTTATGTATTCACGCGGTTTTTCCAGGCGTATCGGCTTAAAAGAGAAGTGCTGATTAGGCATTGAATGACGGTCTGCACGTACCCCGGCAAACTCAAATTTAAGGGGTCGACGGTCGAGCAAAGCAACGATCCACCGAATCGGTCTAGGGAATTTCGTTCCCCCTTTAGTCCAAATCATTGTCTTGGGAAATTCCAGCGTCTTCAGAATCTTTGGCACTTCTTCATAGAGGATATCCTCAGTGTTTGCGCCAACAACCTCTTTTTTCCCGCAAACGTATTCACCTTTTTTAATTTTTCTCACGACTATCTGGGAACGCTTCAAATTATTAGCTTTCATAAAACCCTGAAGCATTTCCGTAGGTTGATTCCGTTCGTCAAAAGCAAGTTTTTTAGGTGGCCCTTGAATTTCTACAACCTGCGGCTTTTGCTTCCTTGTCAGACCAAGAATAAGAACCCCGATGCGACGCGGCGTGTAGATCGTACGCACTGAACGGTGGAATATCCTCTGTTGGTTGAGGTGATTGACAACCTTCCCAGACAATTCATTGGCAGACTTCTTCAAGAATGAAGGCGGGAATTCTTCAAACCCAATTTCAAGCAGAAAATCAATCATTGCTTTGCACCTTCTTTGAGAACATTTTGCTCAGACATCTTTTGCTTGTAAAGCTGCGCTGCCTGCGTAGCAAGTGCACGTACGCGTGCAATCATCTTGGCTCGCTCAGAAATGCTGATCCCACCCCGCGCCTCAAGGACATTGAAAATGTGCGAGCACTTAATAGTATGGTCATAGCCAGGAAGAATCAGTCCCTTTTCAAAAAGCCGTACTGCTTCTGCTTCATACTGATTAAAAAGTGAAACGAGGAGTCTAGCATCAGCTGCTAAAAAATTGTACTCTGAAAACTCAATCTCATTTTGACGGTGCACATCACCCCAGGTTAAAGTGTTATTCCATTTCAGGTCAAAAGCTGATTTTACTCCCTGTAAGAGCATAGCTATCCTTTCCAATCCATAACTGAGTTCAACTGGGATTTCTTTCAGGTCAAGACCGCCGGCTTGCTGGAAATAAGTAAACTGGGTTATCTCCAACCCATCAAGCCACACTTCCCAACCAAGTCCCCAAGCGCCCAGAGTAGGTGCATCCCAATCTCCTTCTACGAATCTGACTTCATGTTCTTTGAGCTTAAACCCGATGCATTCAAGGGACTCCAGAAAAAATCGCTGTATATTAGTAGGTGCCGGCTGCATTACCACCTGAAGTTGATAGAACTGCTGAAAACGTAGTGGATTTTCAGCATACCTGCCATCGCGCGGTCGCTTACAAATTTCTACATAACAGATTTTCCATGGTTTATTATCAAGTACCCGGATAAAGGTTGCCGGGTTAAAAGTACCTGCGCCTACTTCAGAATTGTATGGATAATAAAGTAAACAACCCTTTTTTTGCCAGTATCTGGACAAATCAAGGATGATATTTTCAAAAGTGCGTAGTTTCCTCATAAACCCAGCTCATCAGTTATTTTCTGCATACCCTGGAGGCAGACTTCAACAAACTCACTCAGTTCTAAGCCCAGATTCTGACAGGTTTCAATCTGATCCCGGTTAGCTCCAGCAGCAAAACGTTTCTCCTTGAATCGCCTCAAGATAAAATCAGTATCCAAGGATTTCAGGCTTTTGTCTGGATGCATGAGCGCTGATGCAACGATCAATCCGGTCAAAGGGTCAGTAGCAAAAAGAGCCCAATCAAGCTTTGATTCTGGCGCCAGGTGGCCAACATGGACCTTGATAGCGTGGATAATATCCTCTTCGAGCCCCAATGACCCAAGGTATTCAGCACCAACCAAGCCGTGTTTTGATGGCTCGGCTTTGGTTTCCTCATAATCGATATCGTGGAGAAGGCCTGCTAACCCCCATTTTTCGACATCCTCCCCGAATTTAGAGGCTAATTCTTTTAAACAGGCTTCAGTCGCCAGACAATGCTTGAAAAGATTGTTATTTTTCAATTTCTCGCGTAATACACGAATTGCATATTCTCTAGTCATAGAAAATAATTATGCATATTTTTAGAAAAATGTCAAGTAATTATTCGTAATCGTGTATCGTCCCGCAAAGCGGGATCCTCGATTTATCCCGCTTCGTATTATAATTCTATAAATAGAATTGCGGGATTTACCGATCATTATATGTATCAATATGAAAAATCGGGATAGGTCGTATTGATTATGCAGAAAAAATAGATATAATGAACAATGCTTGCTCTTGTCCTCGGTGGTGGTGCAGCAAAAGGCTATGCCCATATCGGAGTCCTTAAAGTACTTGAAGAAATGGGGATAAAACCTCACATTATTGTAGGCGCCAGCATGGGTGCTCTGGTCGGAGGCTTTGTTGCTGCTGGTTTAAGTGTTCAGGAATTAGTGGATATCTCTGTTAAAGTAGATAAAAAGAAGAAAAAATGGCTGTTCAAGCTTCACTTGTCAAAAAAGGGGTTTGTCGACGGGAAAAATGTTGTGAAATACCTCAATACTTACTTGGGCAACAAAAAAATCGAAGAGCTGCCTGTAAAATTCTGCTGCATTGCGACTGATATTGAGGAGAATTGCCAGGTCGTTATTGACAAAGGCGATCTTGTTCAAGGCATCAGAGCCGCCATATCAATCCCAGGTGTGTTCATGCCACACAGATATGCAGGTCATGTGCTTATTGATGGTGGTTTTATCAACCCAGTACCCATTGGTGTTGCTCAGGAACTTGGTGCAAAAAAGGTCATTGCGGTCAATGTCCTGCGTAGGATTGATTACAAATCGAATATACTCACATCAAAAACACCATCCAATAAAACATATACCATAAAGAAAATTGTTGTAGAAATCATTGACTACGCATTTTCAAGGCTGATTGATCATGAACTCTCGAACATGGAAGATGGTATTTTAATAAATCTTAATACAAAAGGGATTGGCTTAAGCCATTTTGAAAAAGCTCAAGAGGCAATTGACCTGGGCTATAAACAAACCCAAAAATACCGCAAAGCCCTGGAACGATTCAAGTGTTAAGCTAAAAAAGAAAGTTATTCTCTCATTTACATTCGAGATCTTCGATAAGTAATTGAGAAAAACAGTTATTAAGTAATTCAGGCTGTTGAAAAAGTCATTTTTCACTGGAGTAGAGC
>JAUVZL010000033.1 GCA_030602565.1 Candidatus Stahliibacteriota bacterium | reverse complement strand
GCATTTATGCTCGTGAAAACTGATGAAATTTCATTGCTTTTGACGGGGCTAAAGCCCCTACTCCACTAAATCAACAGCCTGAATTACTCAGTTACTGTTTTATGCCTTACCGTATGATCACTAATGAACGCGAAACCTTCTCAACCGGCGTATCAAGAATTACAAAGTACGTACCGTTGGCAAGCTCACGAGTGTCAATATCGACATTGTATGTACCGGCAACCTTATTACCTGTATCAAGATTACTGATAAACCTACCAGTGGCATCGAACAGGTTCAGTGATACATTACCTGATCTTGCCAGCGTATAACTTACTGCTGAACCATTAGCTGCTGGATTCGGATACAGGTTCAAAGAGGTTGTCACCTGGACATTGTTATTATGTTCTTCAATACCTACCCAGCTCTTATGAAACACCCAACAACGCACCGGATTCTCAGTCAAAGTACCCTCAGTCTGAGGCCAACCACCAGCATCCTTATCCTCTACATAAGTCACAAATATCGAATCGTTCACAACCTTGGGACACGCGGTCATGTAATCCTCATCATCACACGCACCAGGACCAGCACCCGGTGAACGGGTATTCGTTAGATTCGTATAGTCAGTCCAGGTCGCTCCATTATCATACGAAATCGCACCGTAAATCTCTCCGTTGATATAACCATCTGCCGCATAGTCATTGTAATCATCATTACCACACCACAAACAATACAAATCATTATTCGCATCAACAATCAATTGCGGTTGGTCTGCCGGCATACGCCAATTACCAAAATCACCACCACTAGCAGTCTCAATCCACCAGGGATTAGTATAGTATATACTCGGACTATTGACAATCGTAATATTACCAGAAACCTCGTCCCAGTGATAGATATTTGATGCCTCATAGTAGTTGTCTGTTACCCTTCTGCCCGCCCAGACAATGTGCAGATTATCGCTGTTGTCAAATATTGCATTTACATTACAATAAGCACGAATGCTGTCAACTGGATAAGGCTGATAATTGGTAAGATTGATTCGGGAACCCCAGGTCACTCCGCCATCAGTAGATAATCTATAGAATACATCATTATCTACCTGCCCAATGACAGCTGAATCAGTGATAAAGCTCGTATTAACAAAAACCATTTTATTGGAACCAGTATTCTCAGAAGCGCGGATAAATTGGGATAAAGTTGCGCAAGAATCATCATTGAACAAATCAGAAGACCATGTTGCTCCCTCATCAGTCGTCACATAACCATGATGCTCACTGCCGCCAAAATGTCCAGTCACCATCACGATATTTCCATTATTCGCAACTGCTAGCTTGAGCCAAACATGATTCAATACATTGACATTCTTGGGGTCATTTGACCAGGCGCCCCAAAGATTACCACCATCAATATCAATCCAGGAATAATACGTTGCGCCAAACTCATGGAAGGTAATCACTGTTCTTTGATCATCAGGGTTTGCATCTCGAGTGATATCGAGTTGCACATAACCAGTCCAGGACCAGCATGCCTGGGTCTCGCCATAGTATGAACCATTAGCATAGCGAGCATTCCAGGCACAAAAACGCTGGGTCTGACCCGCATCCATTTTCATCCAATCAATGTGAGCCTGACCATTATCATCAACATCAATGCGCTGACCAAAACTTCCATTTGCCTGATAATCATACCAGGTGATTCCAATCTGGTCACCAGGGGCTTCGGCTTTCGCCAAGACAGGGTATGGGACGGCTGTGGAGTTTAATGTCGCCAATAATATTGGTGCAGGGTTCAATATCCGCTTTTTGTGGTGTGATCGCAAAACCAAGCGAAACGACCAGTAATACGACTATTATTAACCTTTCGAAATGTCTCATCAGTCCTCCTTTTCAGCATATCATAGCCTATATGTAATCGATTGTCAAGAATTAACTGAGTGCCGGTGTAGTGGTGTAATGGAGATAATATGGGTCACAAGAACATGGGAAACACGACCGCCAAAAAATACGGCGGACTGAAGGTATGCAAACGCTGAAAACACGCCTCCTCTCATAATAATTCGGGACAGGTTGGCTGGAGACACGCTCCGCTGGGGAGCATACAGGATGATATCTTGCAGTCTTTGGTACCTAGACACTCCATCATTCTACTATTGACCCTTTGGACATACTGTATATAATCTGTCCGTGTACTAATAGCCTTTCAAGGAGAACTGTCCGCCGAGTATTATGGAGGACAAGAAAGGAAACGTGATGTTTACAAAGGATAGTCTTAGAACTTTTCTGTCGAAGAAAAACAGAGTTGTATTCCTTATTTTCTTTCTCTCCCTTTCAGTTCGTTTTATTTATCTACAAGAAATTAGAACAAACCCATTTTTCGAAAACCCGATTAGTGATGCACAATGGCACATCACCTGGGCGCGAGATATTGCTCAGGGTAACTGGATTGGAGAACAGGTTTTCTTTAGGGCACCATTGTATCCCTACTTTCTTTCAATAACCTACACAATTTTTGGTCACAGCTATCTTATTCCTCGTTTAATACAAATGATATTAGGTTCTTTTAGCTGTGTTTTAATTTTCTTTATCGCACGAATGCTATTTAATCGAAGAATTGGAATCATTGCCGCCTTGATTGCTTCTTTCTATAGCATCTTCGTTTACTTTGAGGGTGAGCTACTAATACCTTCGTTAATCGTCTTTCTAAACCTATTGTTGATCCTCAGTCTGCTTAGAAATATCCGAAAGTCCAAACCCATTGCATGGTTTTTTTCTGGAATCATATTTGGCCTTTCAGCTATTGCTCGACCGAATGTACTTGTATTTGCAATTGGAATATTCTTTTGGCTGATAATACATAAGAAAAGAAAGGACTTGCTTAGGACTTGTGTTTTCTTTCTTCTGGGAGTTAGTGTTGTTATTATACCCATTACTGTCAGAAACTATCTTGTTGGACACGATTTTGTTCTAATCTCCAGTCAGGGGGGAATAAATTACTATATAGGAAATAACCCCACAGCAGATGGTAAACGTTCGCTTGCGCCAGGTTTACATATGGCAACAGAAGGTGATGTAGATAACGTATGGCTTTCTTCTGTCCAAATCGCACAAAGAAAAATGGGTAAAAGGCTACGACCCTCTGAAGTATCAGGCTTCTGGTTCAATCAAGCATTTCAATTTCTGAAAGACAAGCCTTTTGATTTCATTAAACTGCAATTCAAAAAGATCTATTATTTCTGGAATGCCTACGAAATTGAAAGCAATAAGAACATTTATACATGCAGAAAATACTCGTTCATTTTCAAAATCTTAATTTGGATATTTGGTCTTGCCTTTCCATTTGGTATCGTTGGTCCTCTTAGTGTAGTAGGTATGTACATCTGTCGTAAGCAGTGGAGGAAGTTGATCTTACTATATCTGTTTGTATGCCTCTATATGTTTTCAGTTATCGCATTCTTTGTAACGTCACGATTTCGAGTTCCTGTTTTACCATTTCTGATTATCTTTGCCTCTTGCTCTGTTTTCTGGTTATATGAAAAGATGAAAACACGCAGATATCGCGACTGCATCATCCCTTGTGTGATTTTTGTCACGGCGCTAGTCTTTATCAACTCAAATCTATTTGGTGTTCGGGAAAAAGACCTGCTACGAGAGCACTTTTTCCTCGGTTATGTCTACGGTGAAAACGGGTTATACAATAAGGCAATAGGTGAATATACCAAAGCTCTCCAGACTCCGTATGATCCATGCGATCCGCTGACAAGATCCAATGTGCACCATAATCTTGGTTTTATGTATCGGAAAAAAGGTCTCTATTCCGAGGCAGAAAGAGAGTATCTGGCAGCCATCAGAATGAACCCTGAACATACGCGAGCGTATTGCAACTTGGGTACTTTGTATGCAATTCTAGATCTGGCAGATAAGGCAGAATGGGCATACAGGCAGGCATTGAGTATCAATCCTCACTACAAAGCCGCAAGGATGAATTTGGAGATGCTTCTGCGCAAAAAGGAAATCCCATCTCTCGGGAACAAGGACAGGTGGGATAAATAGAGAGCATAACTGCGTATTGGAGTAAGGGAGTAATGGTGTATCGGAGTTAGTATGTAGTCGTCTCTGCCTGTGCGTCGCACGCAGACAGGTGATTTATCAGACAATGCCCGATGAATCCAGCTCTTTTGTAAAAGGGCGGGATGAATCGGGCAACTACACTTATATTACGAACACGAAAAACGAATTACGAATACGGAGTTAATCATTCAACGTATTCCTTAATGTGTGTTCTCGACAAGCTCGAACATTAAAGAAAAGGGGCAGGCTGAACCTGCCCCTTTAACACAATGACAAAATGAAGTATCTTTAGTGTATGATCACTAAGGAACGTGTCACATTCTTAACTTCTGTATCAAGAATTACAAAGTATGTACCGTTGGCAAGCTCACGAGTGTCAATGTCGACATTATACGTACCAGCAACCTTATTACCGGTATCAAGATTACTAATGAGTCTACCAGTGGCATCGAACAGGTTCAGTGATACATTACCTGATCTTATCATTGTATAGCTGACTGCTGAACCATTAGCTGCTGGATTCGGATACAGGTTCAAAGCGGTCGTTACTGGCACACTATTATTATGCTCCTCAATTCCAGGCTGAGCATATTCCTTGGGGAAAACCCAGCAGTGCACTGGATTGTCAGTAAGTGCACCTTGAGCTGGATCCAGTACACCACCACCGGCATCTTTATCCTCGATAAAGGTAACCCAGATTGAATCATTGACGACAAATGGATTGGCGGTGAAATAGTCCTCATCAAAACATGCTCCAGGCGCAGCACCATGCGAAGGAGTATTGGTTAAATTCGTATAGTCTGACCAGGTCGCACCACCGTCTGATGAATAGGAAGCATAAAGTTCACCGTTGAGAAAACCACCGGCTGAACAATCAGTACTGTCAGCATTACCCTGCCATAAGCAATAGAGATCGTTGTTTGACAGATCTATCACGAGTTGCGGTCGGTCAGCCACCATCTGCCAGGAACCTGCACAACCACCATGATAATAGGGATCACCACCAACCGAGCCTTCAAGCCACCAACCATCAGGATCATTGTAAAAAGTACTCGGACTGCTGACAAGATTGGTATTACCGGTTGCCTCAGACCAGTGGAAGATCTTGGCACGATCACCACCATAGGGCGTATTAGCTTCCACCCAGCCCAAAGAAACTGACCAGACAATATGAAGATTGTCATTACTGTCAAATACCGGACAGGACGAACCAAAAGCCCAGATCGCTGAATCACCATTAACCATCTGATAAGGCATCGTATAATTGGTAATATTGACCGGCGTACCCCAGGTCGCACCATTATCAGTCGAGATATGATACACCACGTCAAGAGACCACTGCTTCACATTGGCCAGATCCCCTGACCGGGTCCAGGCATGAACGACCTTATTCGAATTCTGCGAGCGACGGGGGAATTGTGACATCTGTGTACAGGAATCATAATCAGCAAGCCATGTCCAGGTATCACCCATATCAGTCGTCAGATACATGTGATGAGTATCATAGTTCTGATTACCGCTCACTATTATAATATTATTATTGGACGCAACACACATCTTGGGCCAGATATGCGTAACGACCTCGGGTGAAGTCGGGGGTCCAAAGGCTCCCCAGAGATTGCCTCCGTCGATATCAATCCAGCTATAATAACCAGCACCTTCATTCCAGTGATAAGCGATGACTGTTCTCTGATCCTCAGGGTTTGCATCCGCGGTCACGTCAAGGTATGGATAACCACTCCAGGTAGCGGATGCCTGGGTCTCACCATAGAATGAACCGTCTACATAACGCGCATTCCAGGCAATGTAACGGCTGGTCGGAGTAGGATACTGCTGCCACATCCAGTTGATATGTGCCTGATCAAGATCATCGACCTTAAGACGCTGACCACAATTGGCATTCGCCTGATAATCATACATCGTCATTCCGATGACCGAATCCTCATAGGGAAGATACCGGCCATCACCCAGATAGGGGATGCAGTAATCAGGAAGTTTCTCATCGCCAATGAGATCCTGGCATTCGACATTATCGGGTATTACAAAACCATACCCCATAGTTGCAACCATTGCAACGACTATCATGCATGTCCATATTTTCATTATTCCTCCTTTTTCTGTTATCTCAAGAAGACTGCCTTTTTCACCACGGTTCCATGGTCAGTCTCAACACGTACAAAATAAACTCCAGCAGCACTTACTGACCATTTAAAATCATGTTCACCACTTTCTAAACCCGTCTTTATCATAGATTTTATCAACCTGCCTGCGGCATCATAGATCTTGACCGAAAGATCAGTCTTTTGATCAAGGGCAATGTTGAATTTCAGGTATTTAGTCTGGGGTGAAGAAATGGTGAATCTCGCTATGAGCGGTTGCTCAGTTATCTCCTGGACCGCGGGTAATAGGTCTTCGTGGATCACGTAGACGCCATCACTGACATCCGCAAGATAGAGCAACTCGCCAACATGGGCGACATTGGTAGCACTTCCAAAGCTCTCTAAATAACCAACCTGGGTAGGGTTGCCGGGTGTTGAAACATCGATCACCAGAAGACCACCACCACCATCACAAACATACAGTGAATCACTTAAACTGACACTCGTAGCAGTACCGGGGGTATTAAGGGTACCAAGCTGCTGCGGATTAGCAGGATCATTCACATTGAAAACTTTGATACCTGCGCCACCTTCAGCCAGGTATACATAGTCTCCTGACTTATCAATCCCTTGCGTAATACCATTGGTATTATCGTAACCGATTTCATAAGGGTTTGATGGATCAGCGACACTCCAGATCCGAAGCCCCATTGTACCATCAGCAACATATGCAAAGGTGTCTTCGACTACAATATCATAAGCTTGCCCAGGAGTATTAAACGTGCCGATTACTAAAGGTGATGACGGTGTTGATATGTCTATGATCTCTACGCCAGTACCGCGGCATGCGACATAGGCGCGTGTACCAGTTACACATAGACCCCTTGGTTGGTCAACGCTAAGTGCGACTTTACCAGCTTGGGTAGGGTTGGTTGGATTAGAGATTGAAACAACGCGCATGGTATCTTCCCGATCACTTATGTATAGATATGAACCTTGCCGAACCATCGCCGTAACATTGCCAGGTAGTGTCAGAGTTGCAACCTCTTCAGGGATTGACGAATCAGAGATATCAGCAACCATGAGACCGTTTGTACCATTTGCAATATACGCGTAATTGCCACTAATCTCCACGTCATAGGCTTGACTCGTTGCATTCAAATGCCCGACAAGCGCCAGATTAGATGAATGATCAGGAAAAACAGAGCCGAGCGGAGTAAGACCGCCGTCTGCAGCAAGGCGCTGGTTTGAACTGGACAATCCTGCAATATTAATGCGCAATGAAGAATCCTGGTCTGGCGCGGTCCATAAGTACTCTTCAGTATTTGGAGCATTAGCCGTAATGAGGGTCCAGTACAATGAATCATAACTAGATGCCTGCCTACCTATAGAATACCAGATCTTAACATGGTCAATCTGTGAACCGACATTAGTCCACTTGATTTTGTATTTCATGTTTTTGAATACCAAACCAGGACCTTTAGGACCATCCAGAAAAATATTATCATTAACCATGCCGCCCGGGATAAACGTTACAACGTAGTCGTATGAGTATGTACCACTATTATATGTCCATAACGGCCAGAGTGGTTCACCACTCCAACCCCAGGTAGTATGAATCTGGACAAATGTATCAGGCAGGATAATATGATAACCCACTCCAGTAATTGAATGGTTGATAAATTGACCACCATAATAGTAGTACAAAACATTCCAGTGGCATGGTCTTCCAGCATTAATTTCACCTTTAATCCAGGAGAATTGGTACTGATTCCACGAACCACCCTGGGGTGAAGTTGAACCACTACAAGAATAACCATTATAAGAATTTGCTACGGTAAGCATACCGGGAAGGATCCAATTAATTGTAGTAGCACCAGTGAGGGAATCAGTATGCATTGCGATTGAAAGTTCCCTGTTGACATTGGCACCATCCTTCCAGCCTTCATAGACCATTTCCCAGCGCGTAAAGAAATAATCAACAAACCTTCCATAACCATAAGTATCCCAGTACCAGAAAATCATCGATGCCGCAGTTGGTGAACAACCATAGGTCCAATCAATAAAAGGAACTCCAGGGATATAACCTGAATCTTGTCGTGTGCTGAAATTCGCGGTATTAAAATATTTCTCCCATTTTTGACGGGTCAACCGCTCCAGTTCAGGCATGGGTTCAGGCTTATGCAGGAAGAGTTCGGCTTTTTCAATCATCCTGAACGTGCAGGAATTAATGAGCAAATCCTGATCACCACATTTGAACGCACAATACTCTTCACCCGGACCAAAATAATAGTACTTCTGAAACTCAGGTTCACCATACCCTAAGGTCCTTGCTTTATTCAGAACTGCATCAAATGCATCTTTTGAGCGCGGTAATGCCTTAGATATTTCGTTTACCGGCGATGATGTATAACGAGCACCCATGATTATTGTCAACGGCTCGTTATTATTATTTTTGTAGACCAATGCATAAGCGCCGGGCAGTTCATCAAACCCGTGATAGGTAATCACCTCATCAAGCCGATGCGCACCATAGCGTTGATTGACAAATCTTTGTGCAAGATTTTCAACTTTATTAAAGGGGATGATATCAGATGCGAAAACAAGGACACACGCTAAGAGCAAAACACATAACCTCTTCATAATACAACCTCCTTAGTACAAAAAACTCTAAGTGTGGTGCAGAGATATTATCTCTGCACCACACCCAAAAAATGACTTAGAAACCGATGGTCAAACCGAAGCGATAAGTATGACTGAGTACACCTTTATTCATATAGGTGCAGTCAACTTTGAAGACTTTACCTGCCGTAGTCATATTAACACCAATACCAGCAGTCAGGTTATTTAGCAACCATTCGGTATTGTCACCCCACTTATAGCCAGTAATCTCATTCTCGGTTGTGTCGATTATCGGTTCGCCCCCAGTCATAGCTTTCATATAATCCATGTTCAGGTATGCCTTATAACCAACCCTCAAGAAAACTGTATTGAGGTAGCCATACTCTAAACCCAGGTTAATGGTCTCGTAATTGTCGTTCGGATGATTCAAATCCAGCGCCACTGTAAACCTCGAAGATTCATTGCTAATCGGGTCAAAAGCCAGACCGAACCTGAAGATTAAAGGCATTGAAAATGGCGTTGTCTTAAGCTGAACCGGGATGTTCTCATATTCACCTTCAGGGGCTTCAGGGAATGGCTCACCTGCTTTGTCTAATTGACGACCGCTAAAATCCATGTCAGAACCAAAATTACTGATCACCGCCCCAATACGCAGGCCTTTAAAGCCAGTATTATAGTGAATCCCAAAGTCGGCGGCAATGCCAGTTGCTGACATATCCCAGATTATCTCCTGGACTGCTTTGATGGTAAGCCCAGCAGCAAGGCGATCAGTAAACATCCGGCCAAAGGAAAAAGCGAGCGCAAAATCAGAAGCATTAAAGTACGTACCCGTACCAGTATCTTCACGAATTGAAGTGCTGGGGTCGTCCACGGTCAAAATCTCCATCTTACCCATGGTCAATGCAGTCAAGCTAATCCCCATAGTGCCAAAGTTACTCAAGGGAAGGATTACTGACAGGTATTCATGCCTGATATCGGCAATCCATTCATTGTGCTGTAGGCTGATCTCACGCTGCGTTATCGTACCCAAACCGGATGGATTCCAGAATGTTGCCGAGGCATCGTCAGCAATTGCCACAAATGCCTCACCCATTGCCGCACCTCGACCAACACCGATTTTCAAGAATTGAGCACCAGACGTACCCAACTTTGCAAAATCAGCGTAGAGTGGAGATAGTACTATCAAGAGTATTCCAAGGTATTTCAATATTCTCATTACAGCCTCCTTATCGGATTACCACAAACTTGCCGACTTGTTCACCTACTGCAGACTGGATATGGAAAATGTAGATACCACTCGAGACTAACTGACGGTTTTCACTCAAGAGATCCCACCACTGGTCACCACCAGCACTGTTTGTAACTTTTTGCTGACCTTCAATAGGCTCTAAGGTATGATGGTGTAACAAGGTCTTCACTAATTCACCATTCAAATTGAAGATCCGGATCGTACAATCCGACGGTAAATTGATGAACTTTAACCGACGCCGCCTAAACGATGTCTGCCACTCGTTATGAAGAAGATACGGATTCGGCACCACCTTCACATTGAACGCCTCAAGCTGCGTTACCGTATCAAAATACGCGGGCGTACTGTGGATCTCAAACGACGCACTCAACGGCGCCGGCGTAAACTCCTCACGCGCCACGGCTAACCACTCATCACTCGTCGAAGGAACCGGACCAGTCGGCAACATCGGACCATTCCTGTTCATTCCCACTAAACCACTGTTAATGTATAGGAACTTGGTATTATACTGGGTCCACGGCGAACCATTCAAAACCAAGGTATCTGAGACATCCCGAAGCGACAGAAAACACCAACCATTAGCTAAACTATCATTAGCATGACTCGTCTCCGGATCATACGCACGGTACGGTATCTCCTCACCAGTCATCAAATCAAATACCCTGACACTGTTCGCATTCGTTGGATGATTCGTCGTTGAATACCACTCGATCTGATAATCATTACCACGGTACGCCCAAAAAGCAAAATAACTCGCCCACGCACTAGGCATTGACGCCACAATCAAACTCTCCGGATACGTACTACCCGACTCTTGTTTGATCTCCTTGAATATCGACTCGTCGGCCGGTATTGAATCAAACACTAAATTAGCCTCAACCGTAACCCCATGCAACATAGAAAACGCATGCGTAATCACAACCTCATTGTTACCCACTACCGCAAATACACTGTCCACAGCCAAACCATTAGTATCACGCAAATAGACCGAATATAAACCACTGTACGTCGCTGAATCATAGACCACATCAAGATAATCCAGATACATATCAGACGACGTCATCGCCAGAGGATACGGTATGTCCAAAACAATGTTGTCCCCTAATAACTCGTTACCAGAAATCAGCTCTAATGAACATATCCCGGGTACAAAATTGGCTGGATCACGACGCGGCGCAGACTGTATACCAACTTGACCACTCTCAAAAGCCAGGGCACGCGGACCAGTAACCTCAAGCGTATCGTAAACATAAACAAAGGTGCTTTCATCAGGTTCAGGAATAGTATCAACATACCAGATCGAGTCGATAACCCATATCGAATCATAAGTAGATGTAACCCAGTTGTAGTCAAACGAAGTCACTGCATAGTAATAAGTAAACCCATTACGCACCCCATCATCTAAGAACGAATGAATAATCCCGGTATCCTCAGCACGCAATGTATCACTCCCATCCGCAGCTATCCACTCAAAGGTAATACCATTATACAGATCACAAACTCCCAGACGTTCCCAGGTCCCAGTTTGACCAGTTTGGCTGCGCCATATCCGATAACCCTCAAAATCATACTGACGATAATAAGGATCATATAAGTTCGGATTTAGCGGATCACTCACTACGAGCCAATACGGGTCAGGATCATACTCCGGCTTACTATCCCAGACCAATGTTATCTGAGCATCACCCGGTATACAGGTCAAGGTCGGCGGCGCAGGCGGACCCGGTAATAACCAGTTCATATCATAAACGAACTGACAAGTAGCATCTACCGGCGCAAGTGCTGAGTCTGGTCGTTCTTGCAGAGAACAATCCCAATCTGCAAAGATCACGCCCACGAGCACAACAACGGTCGATTCAGGCATCAGTTCAAATGGACCACTGCACTGCAGGAAACGCTGGTCATCAGGTAAAGGCGGCACTGTATCATATGGCTCGTAAACCATAGTCTTGAAGTTGTACCCGGCTAAGGTAATATAACGTTCATTATCAAGGTTTGGCTCAAGGTTCAAGGTAAAGCGCTTAAATGCAGTCATGCCAAGCTGGGGGATTTGTGATGGGTCACACCAATCTGGCGTACCATCACAGTCAGCATCATACAAAGGATCAGGCGGCGGATGATAAGTCCAAAACCACACACTGTCCCGCTCATAATAGTCATTAATACCATCACCATCCTTGTCTACAAACGGGTCTGGTGAATCCGGTAAATCCCAGGGACTCTGCAGATAATCAAAACCAATAGCACCTGGCCACCAGGGCGGTGCTGGAGTTGGTTCAATTACATTCTGCCATTGATAGCCAAGGTCATCAACCCAGAGTGATTCACCCTCGATCACATACCACTGCCCTACAATACCACTGATTATATCATTAGCGGCAGTACCTGATTCATTACCGATATCATTATCAGTAGCCACACCAAAATAGACCTCAGTAAGGGTTCGCCCTAGATCTTCGATCTGTGCTGTGATATTTTTCAACTCGTAGCGAATAAAGATGATATCTGCTGTCGTGCTCAAGTTCCAGGCATAAACAGTCTGGTAAACTTCAAGACCAATTGGTCTGGTATCACCTGGAACATGAGCATTCTCATCAAGGTCATTGTAAGCGCACCAGGAATCCTGATGTGATTTGTTATCCTGTGGTGCCATGGAAAATATATCCTGGGGTGGCGGCCAGAGTGTTGGGTACATGTAGATAACCGCTTCAGCCGCGCTCTGTGACATACCACCTAACCCGGGCACGTACTCAGCCTCACCGCCGTGGGGTCCATAACCAATCGTAACGAGTGTATCGTCGTCAATGATTGTACCAAACCAGGGACCAGCGCCGTATATGTAGCCATGCTCAGAACCAACCGGCCACCAGCAGCCAGCATCACCGCCTTCAGTTTGACCGAATTTGCCATAATTGCTCACACACATCTCAACCTGATTGATATTGTGGGTCTTTATCTCGGCAGGGCGACCTGGCTGAATCGGCACTGCGGTTTTGCCGAAAGCAAAAACCGTGATCAAGAGTAATGGTAGTATAAGCTTTTTCATTATATCCTCCTATTGATTAGAACCCAATACCTATGCCAAACCTGACTTTAAACGCATTATTGTGGTTACGTGGGTCAGTATAGTAATCTTTTAGGGCATTCATGTAATCAAGTTTGGCTTCACTCGGACTGATCAAACCGTCATGATTAAAATCACCCTGCGGCGTGTAACGATTACTGAACATCGGTAGGGTGACAAATTGGGTAATTGTCGGTTCAGGATCACCGTGGTCATCAGGTAGTCCCGTGGTAACATAAACATCGATCACCTGGTCAGTATTGAAGAGGTTGAAAATCATCCCTGAAAGAACAACATTGGCTGGACCAAGCTTAACCCGACGGCTGAAACTCCAATCGACATTCCAGTAACCTGGCATACGCGCTGAGTTCTCATCACCAAGTCTGTTACCCCTGAGGTCTTCGGGCGTAAACGGATGACCTGAATGAAACGATAGAATAAAGGAACTGGAAAAATCCTGAAGCGGGATCAAGAAGAAGTTGCTCGGCAACTCAAGATCAAAATTAGCATTCACTGTATGGCGTTCATCAAAATCAAGCCAGTAATCAATTACCGGCACTTCAATGCCATAATCATAGTGGTCATAATACCACTCGCCAGCCCAGGCACCAGTACCACGCGCAAACTGAAGCGTGTAAACAACTGCCAGTGCCCACATATCAGACATCCGCTTCTTCACGTTGAACTCAAAACCCTTGATATTACCGTAGTCAACATTGAAGTACTGGTAGTAAGACATGGGCAATGCCTGCACCTCACGAATCTGGGAAAGATCATAGACGTCCTTAAAGTATGCAGTAAACCCAAAGGCAATCTCGTCAGAAACCTGATTCTCAATACCGACCTCATACATCACGGTTTTTTGCGGCTTCATCAAGATATTACCGATAATCGTATTACCACGACTCAAGGCAAGACGGATTACTGCCGTATCAGTCGTCCCATACATATCACCGAGCTGGGGCAGCTGGAAATACTGACCATAGTTGAAACGGAACTTCATCCGGTCAGTAACCGGCAAAGAAAAACCAAGACGCGGCGATATTTTGTAATTTGTCTCAGCATCAACCGTCGTCGTATCATCCCAATCCTGGGGGTTTGCAAAGGTAAATGACTTCGGATCAAAATAATCAAAGCGCACACCCAAACGGGCGATCAAACCCTCAAAATCCATCTTGTCCTGCATATAGAACGCAAACTTGTAAGGGTCACGGTCATAAAAATCCCAGAACGGATTGGTCACCCAGGGCAGATTATTGTCATAGTACTGCATCTGGTACTGGATAAAATCCAAACCGGTCTTGAACTCATGCACCTTGCCGATTGAATGGGTAATGTCAAAACGACCCTGATAATCATCATTGTTCCAATAACGCCAGACCCGATAATCACCATAGGTCCGGAAATACCCTTCAATCGCATAAGGACTATTGCGCAAAGCAAAAGGACCGCGGTTGAGATATTCTTCATGGTACTGCATGACACTGTCGATCACAATATGGCTTACTTGTAACTCACCAGCTACCAGATAATCGATCAAATGCTCGGCATAGAACCGGTAATCATGATACCACTGCCAATTATTATCAGGGTCTGCTTCCCATTCATAATCACGGTTACCATAAACCCGGTCAAAATGCGTAGCACCAACCTTTAACGATGTCAAGGTCTTAGCCGTAAGCATATAATTGAAGGTTGCCGAAGCAATCCAGTTCTTGACACGACTCATATAAATCATATCAAAATACTTCAGACTCTGCGAGCTCCAATCCACATACTGTTCACGGGACATGAACCCGGAAAAGGTAACCTTACCCTTGGCACCAGGGAAGAGATAGGAAAACCTCGCCTGACCACGATAGTCCATACGCGGCGACGGCACCTTGTAATACGCTTCCCTGAACGCATCAGTCATCATTACCTCACCAGAAACAAAGTAACGCAGACGCTGCGACACTGGCAGCGGACCACCCAATGAGAAATCATACAGGTTGTAACCAAAATTCAATTTCTCGTTGCCTGAACCAAATACCTCGTCAGTCATAAATCGGAACGTCCCGGTATGCTTGGTACCACCTTCCTTCGTATGGATATTGATAATACCAGAAAGCGCATCACCATACTCAGCATCAAAACCACCACTGATCACTGAAACCTCTTCCACTGCATTCGGATTAACCCGCACTGACTGCCAACCTGTATTCGGTACCTTGGTTACAATACCATCAACAAAATACGTAATCTCATCGGCTCGACCACCACGTACATGAGTACCTAAATCACTTTCCACAACACCCGCCTGCAATGTGATGACCTCGTTGATCGTCGTAATCGGCAAACGACTCATCTCCTCTGAAGTCACTGCACGACCCGTCGAAGTCTCAGAAATCACGATCATCGGACGCTCTGCCACCGACGTAATTGCCTCCATGGTAATCACGGTAGGCGGCAGTTTGAAATTGAGCACCGTGGTCTGATCAGCATTCACGATCACCTGAGTATAAGTAAACTCATTATAACCCACATAAGCAGCAACCGCCTGATACGTACCAACCGGCACATACAATATCGTATACTCTCCATTGACATCAGTCGCAGCACCTAGCTCAGTACCCTGCAAATAAACATCAGCACCAATCAGAGCCTCACCTGTCTCCTCATCTGTCACCCGACCTGATATCCTACCGTAATCAGATGCAAACAGAAAGGCCCCAATAAAAATAAGGCATAACAATTTCTTCATTATGAACCTCCAATCCTGACCGGTACGAGCCACACTTCTGTTTTATATTCACCTTCAGGTTTTACATAATAGTAACCTTTACTAACCACACATTCGATAGAGAGATTGGTAATCCCGGAGCCGGTTATTTTTAGTGTGCCACTAGCGCCGCCAGCAATGCGGGGTAGATGGACTCTATTTTCACCACCTATCGATGCAAACCATTGGACCATCGTGTCGGTAATAGGACCAAAACCGAGTGTTGTCTGTATAAAAAGCATGCTATCAGCAGTAAGATCTGCATAATCGATTACTAATAACGAATCAATATGCCTGAACCTTGCCATTGTATGACCAGGGTAGGTCGTGTCGTATTGTGGGTGATGGTCGATTATGGAATCTCGTGTACCGTCATCAAACACCAAAACTACCTTATCTATAGCTGGGACCTCAGTACCGGCTGTCGGGAAGTCGTAAGTTCCATAGGACACGCGTTTGAGTTCCCAACCACGGGTACTGTCATAGTCAAAGAAAATAATCCGATAGCCATTACCAGTGAAAGCCAATGAATGAGTACCACCCGTGCTGTCAATAATAACTGTATCAAGGGTTGTTTCTGTATCACCTGCCCAGAAATAATATCCTGTACGCCGTTCATCCCAGTGCATATACGAGAAGACTGAAAATGTATCCTTCAGATATACGGTACACGTGGTATCCTTGGCAAACCAGAAATCATAATTAAGATTCCTATCGATGTCTCTGAAGCCACACATGTCAACATGCTGTTTGATGATTGTTGAATCTACGCGAAAATAGCTATCTGTAGCAACGAATTCAACATTAGGTAAGGTAATTGCAATCAGGTTGGTGTCAAACATATCATCAGTTATGAGTAGTTCTGGGTTATTATCGAGCAATGATTGGATTGCCGTACTATCCTCAGGTGTTCCCTTGTAGAACTCTTCTGGCGGCTCATTTCCACAGGTAATCAATAATATACCTACAATCATCAAGAGGCTAAGAAGGCTCTTCTTCATTATTCCTCCTTTCAATGTTCCTCCTTATTATTATTAATATGCACAATGTTCTCTATTGTCATCATGCACATTCTTTTTCTATCCTTCATCCAACATTTTGTTTGTCTTTTGATCGCCTCACCTCCTTTT
The DNA here is from genome assembly GCA_030602565.1 of Candidatus Stahliibacteriota bacterium. GTDB lineage: Bacteria > Hydrothermota > Tepidihabitantia > SM23-42 > SM23-42 > JAUVZL01. The sequence continues at coordinate 15,259 of JAUVZL010000033.1, read as the reverse complement.
TTCCTTTAAAGAATTATAACTGAATTATACTGATTGTCAAGTGGCTAAAATCTATCCGTAATTCCTTAATTCAACAGGAATCTGAAAGGTCTGGACACCCAGACACGGACGAACTTATCCCGCTGTTTTGCCGGGGTAAATTTGGATTGCTTTGCCGCTACAAGCGCAGCTTGATCCAACATCTGATTGCCACTTGACTTCAGGATCTTAACCTCGCTCACCGTACCATCAATATCAACGAGCATTTTGATAACGGTCGTACCCTCAATACCGGCTTGCTTCGCAAGCTCAGGATATTTTGGTATCGGGTTATAAATCGGTTTAGGTTTTACCTCTACTTTGTAATAAGGTACGATCTCAATCTCCGGCCCAGTGGGTATTGTTCTTATTAGATCTTCCTGAAACTCGGTCGTCGCAATAGTCTCAACTGCCTCTTCTATGACTTCGCTTTCTGCCTCAACCGCCACTTTGGGTCGTTCTTTTGGCGGCGGTTCTTCATACTTCTCTATCTCAGCCGTAATCTCCTCCACCATGGTTATGACTTCTGCCTTCAGCTTATATGGCTTTGGTTCAGCATATGGGACAAAAAGAAAAACCAGGATGACTATTATCAAGCTGGAGAACATTCCGACCCTTAGATATACCCCGTACATCATTTTAAGATCATGCATTATTCTCTCCTGAATTCTGTTGCAAAGGTGATCCTAAATGCCTTTGCATCTTTTAATTGATCGAGGATACCATCAACCACGCCATAAGCAATACCTTGATCAATATTGAGCATGGTAATCAGATCCGGGTTTTCCCAAATCTTAGGCCCTACTTTTCCAGCAATCATGTCAACATTCACCACGTGATCATCAATGTATATTTTGCTGTCTTTGTCCACCCAGATGTAACTAACATTGCGACGCATCAATATTCGCTGGGTGGATTCAGCATCTGGCAACTGATAAAAGATGCGCAAGATAGTAGGTCTAAAGACTGTTGTAACCATGAAGAATAGAATCAGAAGAAATGCAATGTCCGCGGTTGATGCAGTGGGTATTTCATGTGCTTTTGTGGCTCTTCTAATAATGCTTTTTCTCATCATTCCTCACTCGTTGGTATGAGACTAATCTTGTTTGCTCTTAGTTCCCGATCGTCGGCGGTCATTACCTTGGCAAGTTTTATCTGGTCGAGGACATGGACCATACTACCATATGGTGCTTCTTTGCTGGCGCGCAAAGACACAACGAGCAGGGTATCACGCTCGAGTAATCTTTCCTCAATAATAACTCTAATCCTATCGTATTCCTGGATCGTAAGGTATTCATCATACCCAATCGTTTTGACTTTTACTTCACCGGCCGGATTAATTGTCAATGTTACAATATTTTTAGGCACCACAATCACTTCTTTTTCATCTGCAGTTTTTTCAGGCAAAAGCATTTTTAAACCTTTATCCTTGGTAAAAACAGTTGATACTAAGAAGAAAAGGAGAATCAAAAACGCAACATCACCCATTGAACCGGTCGGGATACCGTGTACATGCTTTTTCTTTTCCCGCAATCGCATTATTTTTTCCTTTTAGGGTATGTTTCAATAAAGTAATCAATGAGGGAACTCGCCGCTTCTTCCATTTCCCTGGTGTATCCATCTACTCTGGTCGAGAATAGAATGTGAATAATCGCCAGAGGTGTAGCAATGATCAACCCCCATTTTGTTGTAATGAGCGCGGTTGAGATACCACTGGCAACAACGGTCGGTTCGACCTCACCAGCAATAGCGATCGCAGCAAATGCAGTAATCATACCGATAACTGTACCCAAGAACCCGAGAAAAGGTGAAACTGTTGTAAGACCACCGAGCAAAGCCATGCCTCGATCAAGAAATGCGAGTTCACTTGCCGCACTTCGGGAAACCATCTCTTCCATTGCATCCTTGCCTTTTTCCGCCTTTTCCAAAATTGCCCTCAAGATTTTTGCCACTGGGGCACCGGTCTGATCACATAGTGCGATCCCGGCATCGATGCCCTGTGAATCAATAGTTGAAACAATTTTTTCATGGAAGGATTTTGGATTGAGTCTCGCTTTAATAAAAAGGCTGTAGAGCCTCTCTAAAATAATACCGATGCCAATTACCGCACAAATAAGCAAAAACCACATCACGAAACCACCGCCACCTTCTACACCCATTTGAAAATCCCTTAGCATATATTTCCTCCTTTCATAACGTTATTATAACCACCAAAAAAAGAAAGTCAAGTTTTGTTTGGCTATGGCTTACCTGGAACTTGCCGTGTAATAAAGCACGCCTCCAACAAGGGAAAATAGACCAGAACCAAGCAAGAGAAAACTTTCAATACGCGATAGACTAAGCGATCCGATAATCAAATCGAAGAGATCCGCTGGTCCTGCTGTGCCTAATAAGGGAAAATAGAATAACATCCGGTAGACATGGAAGACAGCAAGAACCAGAAGGAATAAACTGCCGATAATCGGAAAAATCCAGATGCCTTTGCCTTTAATAAGAACCAATAAACGCTTGACTATTAGACCAAAAACAAATAACGAAACTATGGTTAACAAAATTGCTACAATGAACAAAATCTCCGCTGGAATATCCGCTCTCATATCATCCTCCTTTTGTAACTCCATAAAACCTTAGATTAGCTATCAAAGACAATATACCCGAAATGAAAAACAAACCGTAAGCAACGTAATTCACACCGCCCTTTGGTAACATCATTTTGCCACCAAGACCACAATAGTACAACTGAATAAGGGCGAAGAGAAGAATACCAGTAGGTGCAAAGACCAGGAATTGCCAATTCGTCCGTTCACCAAGGACAATCTCGTAACGACGTGCAATTATGCCTAAGACAATGAAGGCAAGCCACAGCAGCACTGCTCCCAGCACTAGAACGTAATTGGGGATTACGGCGAGTGTCTGGTAAGTTCCGGGATCGATTCCGAATGGTGCTGCAATTAAAAAATTTTGAATCATATATCTCCTCCTACAACAAAAACCGATGCCTTTTTCCTCATTTTAGTAGTTCCAATAACTTATTAGTCATATCACGACCTTTTGAAGGTCCAATAATCATACCGGCTGCCTTGCCAAGAGCAAAAACTAAGCGGCGCGCATCAGTGTCATATAGCTCTTCAACTTTTATGCGTTGCGCCTTCAGCTGGTTCTTGAAAATACGCTCTGTAAAATCTCCCAGATAATCTTTCATTGCATCTTTCATATTATCCAAAATACTTGAATCTATTATGACCCTGGGTTTTTCCTCAGGCTTTTCTTTGGGCTTTTCCTCAGGCTTCTCTTTGGGCTTTTCCTCAGGCTTCTCTTTGGGCTTCGCCTTTTCAGCAACTGCAATGCCTGCTGATTGCTCCTTGAGCTCTTGAAGGGACGACCATATGTCATCTATTGCTACGTCTTCGGACTGTTCAAACAGGCTGCCCATGAGATTTTCTTGATCTAAGGCGAGGACAAGACATTTTGAGTCAGCCAAGATTTCTATTTTGTCGATATCGATATCTCCAACTGCACCGATGGTTTCAAAAATTACTGTTGTCATTTGGGCAATTTCGTTTTTTATCGACTCAGCGCTCGATGCGACGACTAAGTCACCTGTTTTTGAGGCAATGAACGGACAAGACAAACCCTTCTCTTCAAAACTATTGAGTAGCTCCTGCGCCATCTTATTTCATCCTTTCAATAACTGCCTGGACCTTTGCCCGGGCCTGGGATGAACCCATTTCTTCAACTGCCTTTTTAACAAGAAAATCAATAATCGAACGCAAACCTTGTACAAAATCATCTTCCTTATCCATGATAGGGTTGTCCTTAAAAGATAATTTCTCATTGATAATACCGACCAACGGCAAGATGTCACCACCGAGGACGCCTAAACCTTGTTTGAGCAACTCAAGCCAGTGGGCTTTTTTGTCAGAACCACCGAATTCATCGACGAGTAGGTTGATTTGCTTGACTTTTGAACTGAGGCTGCGGGGTAGTTTAATCTCGGGTTTTTCTTCAATAGTTAGCGAAGACAGAATCTTTTTGATTATTTCAACTGGTTCTTTTCCCCGTGCAATCTCAACCCCGATGTATTTGGATTCATGCGGGAAAATTACCAGGCGGTTGTCCCCATAACACAGTGACAAGCATTTGATAGTGCCCATTGAGAGGCTATCTCTTATTACCTCGCCGGCCGAGGAGAAAAAGGCAGTTAAATCTCCAATTGGAGCATTACCTGCACTTTTTTCCTGGTCAACAGAACCGTCTTCGGCATTGATCAGTGCGTAGCTTATAATCTCTTCTATCTTATCAAGGGTTTCCATTGCTAATTCTATTGAACTTTAGTTTTCTTCTTAAAGCCTTGCCACTTTTTCTTGAAAAGCACTTTACCATAGAGCTTAGGTCCTTTAACCTCAATGTACTTCAAGAATTTCCCAATCCCTTCTTCGATTTCAAGAGTCGTAAGCTCACCGGCTGGACTTATTTCAAGAGTCGCTTCGTTAATATCCACTGCCTCAATGACTTTCTTGTTTGCCCCCTCATTCTCAGCCCACTGCTTCATCCAGTTCAAACCGTTCTTGCCAAAATTCTCAAACACTATTTTTAGAAAATTCAATAATTTTGACATGACACGCTCAGCTTCAGCTGGGTCTAATATCAAACCTTGCTCCCTTAGCCAGGTCACTGTCTTGGCGGCTTCATACCCGCCGATCTTAGACTGCGTAATGACATCACCTAACTGGCGTTTTCCGTTGATCAATGCCAGAATCTGCCAATCTGTTCTCCGCAAAGCAACTGCTGATTCCAGATCGCGTGTTGATTTGGTGTATATCGTATCCATGGGCGGCAATTTTTTCTTAATCGCCTCAAATTCGATGCGCCTTTTCTCGATATTCTCAGTCAGTTTTCCAACATCTTCAGAAATTGTTTGCTCCGGTGCATCAGCACCGGGTTCAAAGCTTCCGGTCTCAAGATCAACGAACGATAGGTTTAATAGCGCCTCCATGCCCTTTTCTAAACCATCTGCGGCATGGGTGACAAAACCGTCTTTCAAATATATCTCGCCGGATACACTGCCTTCAACCTTAAGGACACCTGATTTCTTGACCCGCGCTAAGAATTGCAATACATCGCCGAGTGAGAATTCTCTCAGATTTATATCAAACCCTGTCACTGTATCAACCCCAGCCAATCATGTAACAAAAAATATACTCTGCCAATCAAAAGAGAAATACGTGCCATAACCGTGTAACCGAATGAAGCACCGAATGCAATCATCAAAAACCACACACCTATTCTCGCGAACCCACCAAACACTCCTTTGTGTTCCTTAGAAAAGAAGAAATAAATGACGCCGGTCGTGACCCCAACTACTACTACCGGAACTGCAATCGCATTGAGAAAGGTCATTACTCCTGGATTGGTAAACAGATTCTTCCAACTCTCTATTTGTATAAATGGAACAAGCGTAGCCCTTACCTGTTCCAATGCTTTACTCTGAAGATACGTGATCAGGTTATAACCAGAATAAGAACCTACGATAAAGGCGAGGGGCCAGCGAGACACCCAACCTACTTTTGGAAACAGTCTCATGATCATCATAATTCCAAGCACGAGAGGAATGATTAAAAGAAGTTGTCCGTGTCCAAAAAGAGGCTGTATCAAATTTGGTAGCAAGATATTAAAATAGTAATAAACAGCCCAGTACGCTGCAGACAGGCCCACAAATAGGTGCTCGGCAAATTTGTAAAAGGGGTTGTCTTTATAGAGAAAACTGAGTATACATAAGGTGAGAAACGCAGCCATCCAGATGCCGAGGGTTTCAATCATTTTTTTCTCCTTTTGCCGAGTAGATAGAAGAAATTGGCAAACAGAATTAAAAATATTATCAATCCATGAGCTATTGATTGTGCATCCATACCCCGAGTAGCAGTGCCACTTGTTTCGAGTAGAGTTTCGTACTCGGCTGCTCCTTTCATACCTCCTATTAATCCTTGAAGTTGCCCTGCATTCAAATATGGATAGAACGCCGGAGCACTCACCGCAGTAACTCCGCCAGCTACTTTCTTCCCATATCTTCCTTGAGCAATCATCACCCAGTGTCTCACGCCTGGATCACCGGCTGAAAGGCTGATTATGAGATCGATGTTATCAAAATTCCTTATCCCCTCCATTATTTCGAATTCTTCTATTGGACGTCCTGCATAATCTAAGGGAAATGTATTCGGTATGTTTTCAGCCGCCGCAGAGATGACAATAATACCCCCAGCTTTATAGCCAAGGTTCACATAATCGACACCATATTCTTTCCCGTATTCTTCAGCAGCCTGTTCCATTGATGCCTGATTAAGAGGAATCCCTTCTGGCCAGAGCCCCATTCCGACAATCTTTATATCCTTCTTAAAACAGTGCCGAGCCAATGCCTGATTCATGGGATAGACTTCAGGCATTGTAGATGGACTATATTCGCTTGATACGAGCACCATAGAACCAGGAGGGAGCGCTTCGACAGCATCGTAAAATAATTTTACCGGTTCGCTGACCTTGATTTTAAAACCAATAGGCAGAAGTAGTGGTATTACTACCGCAAGTAAGGTGAGCAAAAATATTATTCTCCGATCTAATTTTTCTAAACGTTCTACTATGTTCATTTTCCTGAGAGATATGTTCTTTCAATACCAAGTATGATTCTAAGTGATGTAGAAACAATACCAAGGGCTATACCGATCATGATTGCCCGCTGACCCGCCATATTTGGATAACTCATGATCCAATCACCTATTAAAGGTAATTTGTCCCATATGTAATTGCCAAGTGGAACTCGACCAATCATCACTAAAATAGCTGAAACAAGCAATAAGGTTGCTTCAGGTGTACGCGCCCTGAATGCTCTATAGGATGCAGATGCTACAAAAAAAGCAAGGAGTGCGAACATCATCGATGACATCGGTATGTGCACGTTCCAAAAGAGATAGTCAAAAGGAGTACCGCGTGCGGGTCCCCATACCATTCCCACAGTAAACATAATAGCAAATCCTGCAAGCAAAACAATACTATACCACCAACCTTTGGGTCTGCGCTGTAATCGTTTCGTATGAACCTTGAACAGATTCCCAAGACCCAATATCATTGCAAAAACAGTAATGATTAAAAACCAGGTATTGAAAAGTTGCTGCAAATCAGAAAACGGTCTATGAGGAATAAAAAACTGCAATATCATCACCATACCCGCAATAAATGTAATAAGTAATGGAATCTCTTTTTTCATAATAGTTATCCGGTCGCCAATAAGGCGATTATCTTCGTGAATCCCAAACTTACCAGAATTACTCCACCGATAAGAATAGCAATTAAAATTGCCTTTCCCATATCCTGTCCTTTGAGACTTCCAAGGAGCAGAGGTTCTCTTGAAAGATATGCACTTGCCGCAAAAAGCTCTTCTCCAATAAGCGTGTAATCACATGCCGTAATAAAGAAAGGTAATTGAGACGGCATAGCAGTCCCGGCAATCTGAATTGCTCCAGTAGAATGTCCTGTTTCTGCCAAAATCAAAGACTCAGCATAAAAACAACCCATGTAGAAAATTGCTCCTGGTTTTACCCTGAGCATCATTCCGTCCACACCGGCAGCATAGCCAAACTGGTCGTCGGTCAAATACCTGATCTTATCCGCATCATATGCATCAGATCTTCCTGCAGCGATATAAGCTTCCTTGACTGTTTCTTGAGCCGCACTCATGACAATTGACCTACAGCATGGAACTAATAATGGAGTTTCATATTGGGCTGCCTTACGTGCTACTCTACCAAGAATAATTACACTTGCAATTGTCTGAATATCATCCATATCCGCAATTCCGGGGATGTACATAATTGGTTTTCCCATTTCTGTTGCCCTTCCCACTGCATCATCCACAGCTTCTAAGCCGGCAATTGGACGGATGTAGAGTTTCTCGCCTTTTTTCGCCTTTCCTATAAACCATAATATAAGGAAGCAAATTATTACTGTAGCCACGAGCATGCTTATCCTGCCGGTATGAAACCACTGAGCACTTGAGCTGACTGCTTCACTTACTGCTGATTGTGAGTGTACCACGCCATCAGATGCTTTCACCATGTAATAATATTGAGTGCCGTCGATTGTCGTACCGTCAACAAATTTCTCAAAACCCTTATTTGCAGTTCCGATTAACTCAAACTCCCCATCCAGAGCGCCGGAGCGAAATACTCGATACTCCTTTACTAATTCATTTTCTTCTACATCATCAGCAGATTTTCCCCAGGTAACAATGATACTACCACCTGCATCATTAGGCTTATCCTTTACCAAAACCTCGGTTGGAGGAGCAGGTAGCTCTGAACTACTTAAAATTTTAGAAGATTCATTAGGTGTATCAAAAGCTTCAACATTTATCCCCACCATGAGCATTAAAATCAGCAACATATCGAATAATAATATACACATTAATCTTGATGTCAAGATAAATATGGCGTTTTTTACCAGCGCTTGACATAATGGTGAAATAGGATAAACTATCAAAAATTGTTTAACGTTATTCGGCATAGCGACCCGTATGGTTGGTCGTTTATCGTTTTTTAACCTATAACGATGCCGTTATTTATATCGTTATAATCGCGACTTAGAAGTCGCTCCCACATTTAAGGAACTGAAATATTTGTGGGAGAGGTTTCCAAACCTCGATTGAGGTTTAGGTATTTTAGGAATTTTGGATTTTAGGCATTTATCCGCCTAAGGCGGATAAGGAGGTTGAATGGAATATTTTTTTAGTGAGAAAGAAAAACAGTTATGGCAAAAAGCCCATGATATAGCAGAAAATATGGTTCGCCCGATACGCGATGAGCTCGACGAAAAAGCCGAATTCCCACTTGAACTTATAAAAGAAATGGGCAACCAGGGTATGTTTAAAATTATTATCCCGGAAGAATATGGCGGCACTGGCGCAAAGATCATGGACATGTGTATTGCCGTGGAGGAAATTTCCCGAGTCTGCGCGGGCATTGCAACTGCCTACTCAGTCGGTGCCTTGGGTAGTGGACCAATTGTTTACTACGCAAGCGATGAACAAAAGAAAAAGTACTTACCTAAAATTGCCACTGGTGAACAACTCTGTGCCTTTGCTTTGACTGAAGCCCAGGCAGGCAGCGACGCAGCCAATATCCAGACAACTGCACGCAAGGATGGGGATTACTATATCTTAAATGGAGTTAAGCAGTTCATCTCAAATGCCAGTGTTTCTGACGTGTATACAGTGTTGGCTTCAACTGACAAAACGCGTGGTGCCAGGGGTATTTCAGCATTCATTGTGGAAAACAATTTCCCTGGAATATCTTTTGGCAAAGAAGAACACAAACTGGGGATAAGGGCGTCAGTTACCTCAGAACTTGTTTTTGAAGACTGTCGGGTACCCAAGGAGAATCTTATGGGTAAGGAGGGTTATGGGTTCATCTACACAATGCGCAATTTTGACCGAGCCCGACCCGGCGTAGGTGCAATAGCATTAGGCATTGCTCAAGGGGCTTACGAAGATGCAGTGGATTTTCTCTATAAACATGATCTTTTGGGCAATCAGTATGTTCAAGAAAAGATCGCCGACATGGCAACCGAGATTGAAGCGGCACGTGCGCTCATTTATGCAAGTGCCCGGATGATCGATTCCAGTGCCAAAGGCATTTCCAAGGTATCATCATTTTCTAAGCTCTACCCATCTGACATCGCGGTCAAAGTGTGTACTGAAGCCATTGGACTTATGGGACCCTATGGCACGCTCAAAGAACATTATCTTGAGAAAAGGTTGCGTGACGCCAAAATTACCCAAATATATGAAGGAACGAACGAAATCCAGCGCGTAGTTATTGCCCTCGAGATCATCCGGGAAACGGGAATAAAACACCAGAAGGAGCAGTCATGAAATTGAATCAAGAATGTACACTCCTGCAGAATGAACTCAGGAAATTCGCCCAACAGGTTATTCTGGAAAAGGTCGATGAACTTGATGAAGCATGTAGTTTACCTTTTGACAATATAAAACAACTCGCAGAAATGGGCATACTCGGTGCTACCATCCCTGAAGACATGGGCGGCGCCGCATTGGATACAATGAGCTCGGTAGTTTCCCTTGAAGAAATCAGCAAGGTTTGTGCATCAACCGCACTCATTATCGCGGTCCATAATGCCTTCTTTGCCTACCCGATTCTTAAATTTGGCAATGAGAAAATGAAGAAGAAATATCTTCCTAAAGCCGCGCTCGGCGAAATAGTGGGGGGTTTTGCAGATTGTTCTACTAATGAAGTGAAGGTTAAAAAACAAGGTAATGATTTTATTCTTAACGGGACAAATCCTTTTGTCCTGAATGCTCAAGCTAACGGTCCAATAGTTGCTTTCCTGCCCACTTCCCAAGAAAATGAAGGATTCTCCGCTTTTGTCCTTGATAATGACATACCAGGCATCAAGAGGAAGGGAAATGCAAATATCATCGGTTTGAAGAGCGCTGGTATCGGTGAACTTGTCTTTGAAAACTGTGCGGTATCACAGAACGCTCTTATCAGTGCTGAAAATCAAGGGGAAGCTATCCTGGCTGAGGTACAAAACCTCGGCAGGATTTTTGTGTCAGGGATCGCCCTTGGCATTGCCCAGGGTGCTATTGATAATGCCATAAAATATGCCAAAGAAAGAGTTCAGTTTGAACAGGCGATTATCAACTTCGGCATGGTGCGTGAAAAAATCGCTGATGCCATAACCAGGATTGAAGCGACCCGATTGTTAACCTATGATGCAGCGATGAAACGCGACGCCAATGAAAATTTCTCGCAGGCAGCATCAATGGCAAAATACTATGCCGGACAGTCTGCAGTTGAAATCACCACCCAGTCAATCCAGATTTACGGTGGTTACGGGTATATGAAGGATTACCCGGTCGAGCGCTATTTCCGTGATGCCCAGGTGATTAATGTATTGTGCAGTACACCCGTGGATGAAAAAGAAAATATCGCAAAGGAAACGATCGGATAACAACAATAAACTCTAAATACTGAATCCGAAACAATATTAAAATTCCAATAATGTAGACATAAAAATTCTTTTTCATCTTCTCCGGATTATCCAATTCCTTCGACATATAACTCAGGACTACAGCAAGTTGGATAATGACAAAACAAAGGGGTCATTGCCCGACTTTCCCTTATGCCTGCCCCGTAAAACGAAGTTGTACGGGGTCATTGCCCGATCCCCCTTATGCCTGCCCCGTAAAACGAAGTTGTACGGGGTCATTTGCCCGATCCCCCTTATGCCTGCCCCGTAAAACGAAGTTGTACGGGGTCATTCCCTGGCTCCCCTCTGTCATTCCCTGGCTTGACCAGGGAATCCAGAAATAAAATCTTTCCTTTTCTCTGGATCATCCGGTTAAACCGGATGATGACACGAAAGTCAAACCGGATGATGACACGAAAGTCAAACCGGATAATGACACTTGAACTTATGACGTTCATTGCCATCAACCTGAAATCCGAACCAGTTATATTGTAATGACTGCATACATTTTTCCTCCTGTATCACTACGGTTCGCCCACTCCCCCTTATGCCTGCCCCGCTTGTCCCGTAGTGACAAACAGCGGGGTAAAACGAAAGTTGTACGGGGTCATTCCCTGGCTCCCCTCTGTCATTCCCTGGCTTGACCAGGGAATCCAGAAATAAAATCTTTCCTTTTCTCTGGATCATCCGGTTAAACCGGATGATGACACGAAAGTCAAACCGGATAATGACACTTGTCGATTAGTTACCTTATATCAGTTTATCGCCTAAAATTTTCTACCATATCTTTATATCAAATCATAATCAGGATCTCTACGAAGTCAAGAAAAGAGCTATCTATTCCTATCTTGACACATCTTTTATATTTCCTATAATACACGATGAATAATATCCTCGCTCTTGTCCTCGCTGGTGGCAGGGTCGATGAACTTCTCTGTCTAACTGAAACACGGGCAAAAGCAGCCGTCCCTATCTTTGGTATATACCGAATTATTGATTTTGTCCTGAGTAACCTAATGCATGTAGGTGTAGATAATGTCGGCATTTTATCGCAGTACCGACCCCATGGTTTAGTGCGCCACATTGGCACCGGTGAACACTGGGATTTTATCGGTCGTAAAAGAGGGGTCAGGATATTAGCGCCCTATAGCGGGCTCAAAGGTTCTGACTGGTATCGAGGCACTGCTGATGCAGTATATCAGAACACCGCCTATATCGAAGAATTTATGCCTGAACATATCTTGGTGGCAGCAGGAGATCACATATACCGCATGGACTACATACCCCTGATTAACTTCCACCTGGAAAGCAAAGCCGATGCCACAATATGCTTTACAAAAATAGAAAAAAGGAGCAGCAGGTTCGGCTACGGCATTATCAACAACAAAAAACAACTTGTCAGATATTTAGAAAAACCAAGCTCACCATCTTCAGACTTGGTCTCTATGACTTTGTATGTCTTCAGAACAGAATTCATTCTTGATGTCTTAAAAGATAATGCAGCCCAGCCGTCGCATGAATTCGGTCGCGACATTATCCCAAAAATCACCAAACACAACAAAGTATTTGCCTATGTTTTTCAAGGCTACTGGGCATATGCGCGCACCATTGAGTCGTATTATACAACAAATATGGATTTACTTAAACACAAAATCAACCTCGACAAATGGCAGATCCGCACCAATCTTCTTGAACGCTGCACATACCGGGATCGAACACCCGCTTATATCAATGCGGAGGTGACTAATTCAATCATCAGTGACGAATGTAGAATTGAAGGGAAAGTAAAGAACTCAATCCTTTCACCGGGGGTTCATGTTGCGCGCGGTGCCGAGGTAACTGATTCTATAATATTTCACGATGTCATAATCGACCCCAGGGCTCGATTAAGAAAAGTCATCTGTGACAAAGATTCAAGGATCGGTGCGCAGAGTGTGGTCGGTGGATTCGGCAAAAAAACCTTTTCAAAACAATTCGATAAACTGTTGGGTTCCGGCATAACCATTTTGGGCAAGAACTCGTCTATCCCCAAGCATACTACAATCGGCGCTAATACTGTAATCTATCCCGCCGCACGCATCAAGACTAAATACATCCAACCCGGGAGCACGGTGTCATGAAAAAAGATATCGTAGCCATGCTTCTTGCCGGTGGCGTGGGTTCAAGACTCAATATCTTAGCGCGCGAACGCGCCAAACCGGCGATTCCGTTTGGGGGAATCTACCGCATCTTCGATTTTACAATGAGCAATATCGCCAATTCCAATATTGATGTGGTCGGTGTCTTGACTCAATATAAACCACTTTCGTTAATGGCTCATATTGAGAATGGCAAACCATGGGATTTGTTCGGACGCACCAGGTTGGTTGAGATACTGCCACCTAAAACCGGTGAAGAAATGTCTGATTGGTACAAGGGTACTTCAGATGCAGTCTATCAAAACCTTGAATTTGTTGAAGACTTTTCTCCGGAATTGGTCCTGGTTGTATCAGGTGATCATATTTACAATATGGACTATAGGCGATTGGTCGACTTTCACCTTCAGCAGCAAGCTCATGCCACGGTGTGTCTTATCAAAGTGCCAAAAAAACATAGCCACCACTTTGGTATTGCTTCAATCAGCAGCACGGGCAAAATCACGGCGTGGGTGGAAAAACCATCCGAGCCAAAATCCGACCTCGCTTCAATGGGCGTATACGTTTTTAAAAAAGACGTGTTGGTACGCACCCTGCAACTCGCTGCACAACAAGGCGGCATCGATTTTGCCAAGGACGTTATTCCGATACTACTGAAAAAGAAACGGGTTTATGGATTTGTTTTCACTGGTTACTGGCGGGATGTCGGCACGATCCATGCATATTGGCAAGCAAACATGGATCTACTAGATCGCAGATCTAACCTTAACCTGAAGGCGTGGCAGGTCAAAACCAATTATTCAGTTAAAGGCGAAATCGGTGACCGACCCTCAGCCTATCTCAGCCGTACGGCTAAGGTTCATAATTCTATGATTGCACGCGGCTGTGTTATTGAAGGACATATAATAAACTCGATTCTATCACCTGGCGTACGCATCCATAAAAATGCCAAGATAATTGATTCAATAATTTTTCATGACTCGATTGTAAAGTCAAAAGCAGTTATTAAAAAATGTATTATTGATAAAGCTGTACGAATTGGCGCGTCTGCAGTATTGGGTTTGGGAAGGGTTTTACCGAACAAAGATTTTCCGGAACATTTATTCACCGGCATAACAGTTGTCGGTAAAAAGGCGAGTGTACAATCCAATACTAATATAGGAAAAAACTGCATCATTACACCCGGTGCCAAGGTTAAGACGCGTTGCGCATCAGGAACGACGATTGGGGTCAAATCTCGACCTTGGACAACAACCGACAATAGACAATAACTTCCCCCTTGACAAGTCTTCTATTTTGAATATAATATAAATGCTTAAGATGTAAGATGAAAATGCTTGATCTTTGACAATCGATTAACTCTAAATTTGTCCAGAGTATTAGGTCCAAAAGGCATAGGATAAATCCAATGCCTTTGATTACAGAAACACAGAATAGATTGCGGTGATGTTCTATCACTGTTATCATTCTGTATTTATCCCTGCAATCAAAGTAACAAAGTTACTTTCTTGGAGGGTTTGATCCTGGCTCAGGACTAACGCTGGCGGCGTGTCTTAGACATGCAAGTCGAACGGGTTGCTATTTTGTAGCAATACAGAATAGCGCTAGTGGCGAACGGGTGAGTAATACCTAAATAACTTCCCTTAGAGTGGAGCATAACTCCGAGAAATCGGTGCTAATTCTCCATATTCTCGTTGAACATAAGTTTTTCGAGGAAAGGCTTCGGTCGCTCTAAGATAGGTTTTTGGCCTATCAGTTTGTTGGTGAGATAACAGCTCACCAAGACTATAACGGGTAGGGGGTGTGAGAGCATGACCCCCCACATGGGAACTGCGACACGGTCCCAACTCCTACGGGAGGCAGCAGTCTAGAAATTTGGGCAATGGGCGAAAGCCTGACCCAGCGACGCCGCGTGAGGGATGAAGTCCCTCGGGATGTAAACCTCTGTTGAGGGGAACGATAATGACGGTACCCCTCGAGGAAGCCTCGGCTAACTCCGTGCCAGCAGCCGCGGTAATACGGAGGAGGCAAGCGTTGTCCGGAATCACTGGGCGTAAAGGGTGTGTAGG
>JAUVZL010000102.1 GCA_030602565.1 Candidatus Stahliibacteriota bacterium | reverse complement strand
GCTGATAGCGTAATCCTTTCTTTTCTTTCCCTTTAAAGAAAAGAGTTTCTTTAGTGCTTCTATTGAAAGCTCTATAATCATGTTATAGTATAACATATAAGTCGCCCGATTCATCCACGCCCCTTATGAAGGAGCGGGATTCATCCACGCCCCTTATGAAGGAGCGGGATTCATCCACGCCCCTTATGAAGGAGCGGGATTCATCGGGCAGTGTTTGATAAATCAAACAACTACTCCTTCTCACCGTTTCTCCCAGTCTCCGTTTCACCGTTTCTCCGATACTCCGATACTGTCTATTCAGTTCTTTTTTGTTGTCGCCTTACTCCCTACTCCCTATTTATCCCGTGAAATGCGACCCGCCCTGCCTGTCCCGTAGCATCAGCGTACGGGGTGGAGTGTGCACACTATTCCATGGGGAGCATATTTCACCGGGACGCCCTACTCTTTGTTCCCTGTCCCAGCATCTTCTTATACGTAGTGTATACGGGGAGCGCCATTTTCAACAATTCCTTAGCTTCCGGAGTTCTTTTAATGTAGGGGTCCTGAATATAATTAAGAATGATCACAACAAAGATCGTATCCTTAAATTGTTCAATATAATCATAATCACTGTCATGTTTCCCATCAATAAAATTCTCCAGTCTTTTTATCGATTTGATTATCCAGCTGAATGAACCCAAATCACCCTTTGTCACAACCTTTGCCCTGGCGTTTTTTATTTCCTGGGATACTTCCAAGAGTGCAAGTTCGACCTTTCTTTGAAAATCCTCAATAATTTTCGTCTTATCCTCAGGTGGCGGGTAATACGCACCGATATCCTTTACATAGAGATGCTCACCCCTTTTTGCCCTTCCGTAAAAATCGCCGCATCGACGGATAAAATCTTTGGTCTCTTTTGACAACACTTCAGATAATTCATCATCCTGCAACCATTTTAGAGCTACGGAAACTTTTATCTTCCTGACTGTTTTGTCAAAATAGCTTTCCCCTTGAATATTATCCAAAATGTCAATAATCTTGTCGATATTGGCATTACTCAATGTAATCGGCTCATATATTGAAACCTTTAGCAGTTGATAAAGCTGTTTGAATATAAAAACAACTTTCTCCTTTTGTAGCCGGGCATCTAATTCGGGAAAAACCTTTTCGACGAAAAACTTAACGAGTGGCTTATTGACCGTATATTCCCCTTTTTCCATTTCCTGCTTGTCGGTTACGCTGCGGCACCAATCGGCAAACTGCTCGATGTCGGTCTTGCTTATGAAATCCAGGTCGTATGGCAGTTCAGTTAATATGGTGTCGGGCTGAATCAACCAGTGCAATCTCACCAGGATTTCTTCCAAATTCTCTAAATGATTCCTGCTTGGCCAAGCCATTTAATTGCTCCTCATG
Source organism: Candidatus Stahliibacteriota bacterium (assembly GCA_030602565.1). Taxonomy (GTDB): domain Bacteria; phylum Hydrothermota; class Tepidihabitantia; order SM23-42; family SM23-42; genus JAUVZL01. Next base: position 2,889 of record JAUVZL010000102.1, on the reverse strand, counting down.
CCTTGCTTAAGTCTCGTATACACTATTTATTATAGCCTATTTTACAATAAGGTCAAGAGATAGGCCAGAAAGTGTAGAGAGAAATGACTGCTAAGCATAGAAGAGGATTAATGAATGAAGCTGTGAAGATAGGAAGTTATGAAGATTATGATTATTATGGAAATGGAAAAAGCTCTTCTTTTTCCCAACTTCTGAAATTCATAGCCTCTAAGCTTCGTATTTTACCATCTTCCAATCCGTTAGGATTCCAGAGCTATCTGTATTAGTAAACTTGCCTATTGACAACTAAGCAATTATAGTTATAATTTCTAGTAGAAAAATTTATTAGGGGAAATTGGTATTTTGGGTAGTTAATTTACCCAATTACTGTATTCTCTTAAGGATTGGAGGAATTATGTTTATAATTGCGTTTTTCATGATCGGTGAATTATGTCACACAACCGGGATGATCGACATCCCCACCCCCACTCAATATAATATACCTGGCATGTGGGGCGGCGGTATTACATTCTCATTTCCGTTTTTTGGTGAAGATCCTTATCCGAATGATCCAGTTCATAGTCCTGACCCAATGGATTTTACCATGGTGTTTCGCTATGGTCTCGGCGGTAAAGGCGAACTCTCCATAGCAATGTATACCCCTACAACCTATTCATTGAGTGGCTCATATGTGATAAAAAAAGGTAAAGGGAATTCTCCAACATTTTATGCTGGGATTGAAGATATATCATATAATACGCATCTGTCAACAATTGGCATGAAAGGTGAAACAGGTTTTATTGAAGAAAAAGTCTATGATTCCTATGGTCATAGACCATGGGAATTATTCTCTGCATACGTCGCCATGCAACAATCATTCTCGGTTTTTAACCTGGTATTTGGACTTGGTCGCGGCAGATTTGTCGGCTATGGAGTAAGAAGCCACATTTTCAATACCGACTTATTCATTTTAGGCGAGGATTATGCTGATCCCACAGTCGACGCATCTGCCTGGGCGTTTGGTGTGTTTTTCGGAGGTGCGATAAAAGCCGGACCCATGGAATTCATCGCTGAAATAGACGGCAGGGATGGAAATGCAGGAGTGAAATACCACCATAGATACTTTACCGGCACACTTGCCTTAGCCAAATGCGAGCAATTTTTCAATAAAAGACCATGGTCACCAAGATTCACCCTGGGTATTGAGGCGGCAAATCGCTCGATGGTTGAGGGTCCAAGGGTTGGTTCGATTGAGTGTGTTATACGAGACAATACTACAAAAGAGTTTTTGCCCGACGCAATCGTGGACATCAAAGAAATCAATAAAAGATACCAGGCAAAAGGCGGAACATTCGCTCTCAGCTTACCTGCAGGTAACTATACCATAACCATTATCAAACCGAATTACAAGGACTATATGGCAAAAATCAAGGTTAAACAGAATACAAAGACTAAATTACTATTCAATCTTAAAATGACTGAACAAGCAATGGCAAAACAAAAAGCCCTCGTTGAAAAGGAAAAAAATATCAGGACTTCTTTTGAACAGGGTAAAATGTACTACTCAGAAGGCACCCTGAATGAGGCAAAAAAGGCTTTTAATATGGTCCTTTCTCTTGATCCAAGCCATGCTGGAGCACAGGAATATATGGCAAAACTCGAAAATAGACGCGCTGAATTAATCAGAGTATACACTGCAGAAGCAAGATCAAGAACACAGGCTAAAGATTATACCAAGGCAATGGGGTACTGGAAAAAAGTCCTCACGCTTGATCCAACCAATGCAGCAGCAATAACAGGGATCCCTGACTTGCAGAAAAAAATGACCAAGCCAAAAAAACCAACCAAACCTAAGCAACCAACAAAACCAAAAGAACCAGTAGCAACAAAAGCCCAGATTGCTGCACTTTACAAAAAGGGTGTTTCTCAATTCACTGCTGAAAAATACGACGCTGCTTTAAAAACTTTCAAACAGGTCCTTGCCTTAAGCCCAAACCACGCCGGCGCAAAAGGCTATAAAAAACGTACTGAAGCACGAATTAAAGTGCTCAAAGGCGGTGGTTAGGAACAAAGCAAGCAGTAAGTACTAAGTCGTAGGCAGTAAAGAAGAATTCAACTTATAACTTAATCACGAATTTTTCTGGTTTGCGCATCATACCAAATAACATAGCGCATATCTTATCATACTTCTCCGAAATATCGTCATATCGATCTTTTTTGATGTAACGATGATCCATACTAAAATCCAACCATGTTTGCGTCTCAAGGGATTCCGCATAACTGTCACTTAGTTTATTGATGAAATAATTACGATACATTCTCTTTCCCCAAGATTCAGATATATTTGAGGCAACTGATCGTGAAGAACGTCGAATTTGATCAATTAAGGCGTATTTCTCTTCTTTTGGAAAATGCTTGGTTTCATTGAATATCTCGATTGCAGTATTATATGCCAGTTGATAAACAGTCAAATCCTTATAACCTTGGTATTTCTTTTGTTTCATCGTCCTCTCCTTTCTACGTTATTGCCTCTTTCTTCTTCTTAGTGCTTACTACTTAGTGCCTAGTGCCTACTACTTACTGTCTACTGTGTCCTTTCCTTATTAAAAACCTTGTCGCTGTATTTCCCTAATAAGAATGTTCTTAAAATCCTTTATAATTATATGATGTTTTCTGGGTAATAATGGCTTCAATTCCTTTTTGAAATCAATTTCCGAAGACAGCAGTTTCTGATGCACCTTCCCTAAATCCAAATCATATTTGTGTTCAATAAGATTGGATCTGAGAATAAAATACATATCATAAAAATCTCGTGGTTTATTTCGTGATAAGAGCGCGGATATTTTTTCTTCTACCAATAATTTTGTGGGTAAATACAAAAGATTAAACGGTGGTAAATAATCACTATTA
>JAUVZL010000043.1 GCA_030602565.1 Candidatus Stahliibacteriota bacterium | reverse complement strand
TACTTCCCCTCCCTTGACGGGAGGGGGTAAGGGGGAGGGTGATTTTTTTCATAATTTAATACACCCCTCACCTTTGTCCTCTCCCGCAAGGGGAGAGGATTTTATACTATTGCAGTTTAAAATTTGTGTCCAAGTCTCTGGAATGACGGATTGACAAAATAGATGATATCGTTATAATGCGTTATGCTCAGAAGAAAGATGTTAGAAACAGATTATCGTGCATCACGGTTCTGTCGGGTACTTGGTAATCCTACTGCTTATCAGATTTTGAAGCTGCTCGTTAAATCAAGGATGACACCAACTGAGCTTTCAAAAAAAATTGGTTTATCGTTAAAAACCATTTCTGACACCCTGCGTAATTTACGACAGGTTAATCTGGTAAGATACGAAACAAGGGACAAAAACAAGATTTATTTCCTTAAGGACGAATCACTGATACAGATTTTAACTAACATCGAGCAGTATGTAGGAAAGATGAGAGTAAAAAAATGGTAGTCCGTCATTCCGGTAATTACCAGAATGACGGATTGAGGGAATAAAGATTATGGATGTGTTTGAGGCGATTAGATGGCGGAGGAGTGTGCGCAAGTTCGCGCCCAGAAAAATCGAGCGGGAAAAGGTGCTCCAGATTTTAGAAGCGGCGCGGATTGCGCCGTCTTCGAGTAATCGCCAAACATGGCATTTCGTGGTCATTGATGACAAGTCGATTATCGAGCAGATACCCAGGCAGGTCGCAATGGGGGATAAGCTTATAATCAAATGGCTAAAAGACGCTCCATTGGTCATTGCCGGGTGCTATACCAAGGCAATGACTCATTATATCGCACAACTCTTTGGTCACGAGAATCATCTTGTTGATATCTCTATTGCCATGACTCATATTTGCCTGGCAGCTACGGCACTTGGCATTGGCACCTGTTTTGTTGGGTGGTTTCATCACAAGAAGTTGAAGAAGTTACTTGGTATACCTAACCGTTATGATATCGCCGTGCTTTTGGTATTGGGCTATCCGGCTGATGAGTCGACTGGACAGGGGATAGGAGGTATTGCCCCAAGACCGCGCAAGGCTTTAGAGAAGATTGTTTCGTACAACAGATTCGGGGAGAAGTTTTAATAAATCATTGTAATCTGTTCGTTATTACCGTAATCGACGAACTTAATAAAGTTCGAGATGGAATTGACCCTCACCCTTTCTGTGAATGCAAGATAACCCCCTCACCCCTGAAACAAGTTCCCCTCGCCTGCGCTCGGGACAGGCAGGGCAGGCTTATTCCTCTCCCCCAAGGGGAGAGGGAAAGAGAAAGAAAAGGATTTTTTGGACGACTACATTGTGTTCAATGAATTGAACAACTACATATTTTGAGAATTCTCTATAGTAATCTGTTTTTATCTGTGTTCCGCGAAGCGAGAATCCCGATTCCTTAATGCAAACAGCAAATGTAGAATCGGGATAATCTATCTGTTTATCGCCGCCTGCCCCGTAAGTTGTCAAACATACGGGGTAATCGAAGAATTGTATTGATCAATACAATTCTAAATATTTATCTTGTTCCCATTTTGATACCTGGATTGAATACTCATCCCATTCTTTCATTTTTATTTCATAATAACGCTGGAACAAGATATCACCAAGTGCACTCTTTGCCATTTTACTCCGATGAAAATACGCCAATGCTTCCCACAAGGAGCGAGGAAGGAGGTCAATCCCTTTAGTCTTGAGTACATCGGACTTGATTTTATAGACATTTTCTTCAATGGGTTTTGGCGGTTTCAGATTACGCTGCATGCCGTCAATCCCAGCTCTGAGTACCGAGGCAAGTAGCAAATAGGGGTTTGCTGAGGGGTCACAGGACCGTAGCTCAATTCGTGTGCTGTCGTAGTTTTTCCGGCTTATACGGGGTACCCGTATTAAAGCCGAGCGGTTCATTCTGCCCCAGCAAATATACACGGGAGCCTCAAAGCCAGAAACAAGTCTTTTGTACGAATTCACAAGCGGCGATGTGAGAGCGCATATTTCTTTGATATGCTTGAGCACACCGGTAAGGTAATTGTAAGCGAGCCTGCTCAGACCATAGCTATCTTTTGGATTGCTGAATAAATTTTTCTTTCCTTTGAAAATACTCTGGTGTATGTGCATACCGTTTCCTGCAGCGCCGAATATTGGTTTTGGCATGAATGTCGCCTGCAAATAATATTCCTCAGCCACTTTCTTGATTATCATGCGCGCGGTCAGGATATTATCTGCCAGTTTAAGGGCGTCAGTGTAAGGAAGATCAATCTCGTGTTGACCCCGACCAACTTCATGATGTCCAGCTTCAAATCCAATGCCAAGATCCTGGAGCCGTTCGCACATCTTTTTTCTTATACGCAAAGCAAGATCACCGCCCAGGTCAAAGTAACCAACCCGGTCATGGGGCAGAGGGAGAACTTCATTATCATCACGGCGGAAAAGGTAGAATTCGAGTTCGGCGCCGATATAGTACTCCATACCTCTACGTTTTAAAAGTTTAAGGTTATTCTTTAAAACACCACGGGGGTCGACCGGTGCAGGTTTGTGGTCAGGTGCATAGACGTCGCAAATGAGCCGCGCGGTATGCTCCTCTTTCCATGGAATGACCGCAAAGGTTGCAGGGTCTGGTTTGAGGTACATGTCGCTTTCGTAAATTCTACCAAACCCTTCAACGGATGAACCATCAAACCAGATACCTTGTTTTAGTGCCTTATGTAATTCCCGAACCGGGATCGTGACGTTCTTTACCGAACCTAAGATATCGGAAAACCAAAGATCGATGAATTGAATCTTATTTTTGCGTATGGTTTTGAAGATCTGGTCTATTGTCATTGACTATCTCCGCTTTTTCCGTCTTGGCTTAGTCTTTTTCTTGATTGTCTTTTTCGCCTTCTTTTTCGTTGTTTTCTTGCCGATGTATTCGCAGATTGATTTCGCCTGGGTAAAGAGAAGGAGATAGTCTGGACCACCAGCTTTTGAATCAGTACCCGACATGTTAAAGCCGCCAAAGGGTTGGATGCCGACCAGTGCGCCAGTGCATTTGCGGTTGATATAGAAATTACCGACAAACGCCTCTCTCTTTGCTTTTTCAATTTTCTTGGGGTTTTTTGTATAGGCTGCACCGGTGAGACCATAAACAGTACTATTTGCCAATTCTATTGCATGATCAAAATCTCTTGCGCGCGTCACTGCTAATACCGGTCCAAAGATTTCTTCTTGGAAAATTCTGTGATGTGGTTCAACGTCCACAATAACGGTTGGTTTAATAAACCAACCGTCGCCTGGAGCTGGTTCACCCCCACAGACGACATTACCCTTTGATTTTCCAATCTTGATGTATTCCAAGATTGAATTATAAGCTGTTTCATTTATTACGGGTCCAAGATAATTCCCATAGTCTTTTACCGGACCGATCTTTATTGCTTCAACTGTTGGGATGAATTTCCTCATGAATTCATCGTAGATTTTGTCGTCAAGGATCAATCGCGAACAAGCAGAACATTTCTGTCCTTGCAATCCATATGCAGATGCCCTGACACCATTTACCGCACTGTCAATATCGGCTTCTGAATCGACGATTATGGAATTTTTCCCGCCCATTTCAGCGATTACTCTTTTAATCCAGATCTGACCGGGTTGTGTTTTTCCTGCTTGTTCAACAATATGCAGACCAACCGCCTTTGAACCTGTGAAGCAGATGAATCTTACTTTGGGATGCCTTACTAAATAATCAGCCGCCGGTTTGCCATGACCAGTCAAGAAGTTCACCACCCCGATTGGTACCTTTGCTTGTTCTATGATTTCCATGAACTTTGCTGCAATAGCAGGTGAATCCTCAGACGGTTTCATAATAACAGTGTTACCAGTGACAAACGAAGCACTTGTCATGCCACATAATATAGCAAGGGGAAAATTCCATGGAGCAATTACCAGACCAACACCGAGTGGAATATAGACCTGTTCGTTTTTTTCACCTGGGTATCTATGCAGTTTTGGCCCCTTATCATATCTTAGAACTTCGGTTGCATAATAGTCACAAAAGTCAATTGCTTCAGCAACATCTGCATCTACTTCAAGCCAGTTCTTGCCAGATTCATAGACCATCCATGCATCGAGTTCAAAACGCCTTTTTCGCATAATATTAGCAATCTTGAATAAATAATTTGCCCTGGTCTTAGCTGATGTATAGCGCCAGGATTTGAAGGTTTCTGAGGCAACTTCCATTGCCTTGTCAGCAGTTGCTATATCTGATTCCTGAAACGTACCAACAATTTCATCTTTTTTTGAAGGGTTGTATGAATGGAATTTTTTATCTAATTTCACTCTCTTGCCATTGATGATTATACTGTATTCTCGACCCAGTTGAGACTCAACTTGGGCAAGGGCTTTTTCCATCTTTTTTCGAATCGCGGGTTTTGTGAAATCATTGTATTTTTCAGTTCTGAACGTTTTCATTTAACCTCCTTCAAGCCTATTATAACCAGCAAAATCGCAAAGTCAAGAAAATTGGAGCTGAGGTTTAGCCACATCTTTGAAATTCATTACGATTATTACCGTTCGAGCACAAATGTTACTGTTCGAGCCTGCCCCGTGAAATACGACACTATATATTCGCAGCAAATTATTTTTTTGTTTAAGACCGTCTCTTTTCACACCACAAATACATTACTATTATTTCACAGGGCGAGTCGAGAACATACATTAAGGTACTTCTCGATGCCCCCGCACTTTTGCAAAAGTGCGGGGTTGCTCGAAGGATAAAAGAGAAAAGAAGGGGCGGTATCTCTTAAATTATTACCGAGAACATGAAATGTGGGTAAACCTCAGAATTGGAGGGAGCGCATTATTCTTCACATTCCTGAGCCTACCATTGACTTTCCTGGATAATTGAATACATTATTCAAGGAGGTTCCATGATTGGATTGCTGTTTTTTCTAATAAATCTCGATGTTTTTTCCAAGATTGATTCTGTGGTTATCTACAGTGATCGTGTGATGGTCACAAGGCTCGCCAATGTGTACCTTGAGGGATCTACTGATTTAGTGTTTTCTGGTCTACCCGGTGCAATAGATGATGCATCAGTACGCGTAAAGGCAAAGGGATTGAAGATCGGTGAAGTCCAGGTGAAAAAAGGGTACAAAGATGAGCCTCACTTTGATGTCGAGAAGCTCAAGAGGAAGATCGAGGCTCTTAAGATAAAGGACCGGACCTATGCTGACGAAGTCGCCGTATTAAAAGACAAGGAGAAATTCTTGCAGACGATCGCAGTTGGCGGTCCAGAGGTCATTTCTAAGGAGATCATAACTGGCAAGGTATCGCCCCAGGCATGGCGCCAGGGTTTAAGTTTTATGGTCGATGAATTATTGAGTGCGAAAATGAGAATGGCCGAGATCGAACGCGTGCGTAAAGAATTACAAGACGAGATTGATGTCCTCTCCCACGAACTCAACGACATCAGGTCAATTGTGGAAAATCGAAAAACGATAATTTTTGATGGACATCCAGAGGGTGCTAAGAATTACCGAATACAACTCAGTTATATCCTTTATGGAGCGAGCTGGCGCACCTATTATGAGCTTAGAGCCCAGCCTTCAAAAGGTAATATCGGCTTATCTTACTTTGGTAAAATTGCGCAGCGTACTGGTGAGGATTGGGAAAATACCAAACTGGTGCTTTCTACAGCTCAGCCGGCGCTCGGCGGGACTGCTCCTGCACCTACGCCGTGGTATATAGATCACTATCAGTATGCGCGTGCCGGTCGGGGTTTCTTGGACGAAACAGAGGCGCCCGAAAAAGCTCTTAAAATGGAAGCATTGATTGCTGCGCCGCCTCCAGCACCACCAGTAGAAGCTGGAGTTTCAATATGGTATCCTTTGCCAGGTAGGTATACAATAAAGAGTGGCGATCCAGAAAAGAAGATAAAAATATACTCCAGTTCTTTTGAGGCGGATTTTGAGTATTTTATCATACCCCGGATAACCCAGCTTGCCTATTCAACGGGTAAGATGAAAAATACGAGTGACTATTTGTTTATCGCTGGTCAGGCAGGGACATATGTGGGTGATGATTTTACCGGTAAAACGTATGTGCCAACGATTGCACCAGATGAGTCGACCACGGTTTCCTTTGGAGTCGACGACCGGGTTAAGGTCAAGCGCGAATTGAAGAAATCAAAGGTTTCCAAAGGTGGTTTGTTCAGTGGCAAAACAAAGTATGAATTCACCTATGAGAATAGTATCAAAAACTTCCATAACAAAAAGATTCAGTGTACTATTGTGGATCAGGTTCCAATACCTCAGGATCCAGACATCAAGGTAAAAGACGTTAAAATAGAGCCCGAACCATCTGAGCATGACAAAGATCGTGGCATCTACTATTGGAAGGTCTCGCTCGATCCAACAGAAGAGTACAAGATTACGATTTCCTTTACAGTCGAAGCACCAAGTGACAGTGAAATCCAGGGGTTAATGCCGTAAGCTATGGTTTAATGGTCAGATGGTATGCTAAAATTACCTATCTTGACTTGCATAACAATATGAATATTATATTTCTATGAAGAGGATATGTTTATCATTTATTCTTGTCTTTCTGCTTTCCTGTACCGCGGTTCAAGAGCGGCTTGCCATAAAGGAATGTAAATTTTCGCTTGTTTCAGTAAAACCTTATGACTTCACTTTCAATAATCTCAAACTTGACTTCAACATAAATGCCAACAATCCCAATAAAATCGATGCGGTTCTTGACAAACTGAAATATACTTTGTATGCAAATGATAATGGGTTAATCTCTGGTACCACAGGTAAAGGAATAAAGATCCCAGCAAAAGGATCAAACAACTTTGTTACTACAGTAACTCTTGAATACAGTAAACTTGGCGAAGCATTGATTTCCGCAATAAGACTTGGCAAGGCTGAATATAGAGTGGAAGCAACTGTCTATATCCAGACAATAATTGGTGAAATCAGTTATCCGGTAGAGATAACATTAGATTAGGTAACTTTAGGATATTTCTCACCCCGCACCTTGTTTTGCTCAATGTATACGCATTAGTTGCACATTCTGTAGAACCCCAGGAATAATTAGTGGTTTATCTACAAACCTATGTAGAACAAGGTGCGGGGTGTGGGGGTGCACAATTTTTGTGCAAGACAGACGAAATTTGTGCTCTATTCATGCTATTTCAATGAAATTACATAACTTTTCTCTGGCACGCGTATTGCATAATCATAAGGTAGAGGTGAATGATGAAAAATTTCAAAAGTATCTTCTATCTTCTAATTGCTGCAGCAGTTCTGGTCTTGATTAGTTGTTGCTATGAAGGGTTTGATAATGAACCACCTGCAGTACCAAGAGGTTTACATTCAATTACTGGGGATGAAGAGATAATGCTGATTTGGTATGAGAATACTGAACCTGACCTTGCCGGGTATTGTATTTATCGCAGTCTTACATCGGGTGGCTATTATTATGAAATAGGTCAGACAAACCTCGATTACTTCTTGGATTTTGGTTTGTTCAACGGAGAAACTTATTATTATGCGATTACAGCCTTTGATTGTAATGGCAATGAGAGTGATCTATCTTATGAAATAGTTTTTGATACACCAAGACCTGAAGGATATAATGAGCAGATATTTGATTATAACGAATATCCAGATTATGCAGGATGGGATTTCAGTGTTTATTCAGTTGTTGCTTATGACCACCCATTGTGTGATTTTTTCTATGGGTACGATGATATTAACGAAGTCCCTTATCTTTATACCGGTCGATCTGATACCTGGATTCAGGATTTTGGTTATACTGAGTCACTTGATGAGATAACCTATGCGCCCCAATATGGTTGGTCGACAACCGGTGTTGTTGAAGCGATCCTTGGTCACACCTATATATTCCGGATATGGGATTACCATTTTGCTAAGGTACGTCTTACTGCGATAGGTCCAGACTACGTGATCTTTGACTGGGCGTATCAAATTGACCCGGGTAACCCGGAATTGGTGATAGGACCATAAAATGGGACCAATAACACAGTACACAATGAATACAACGGTAAGGAGATATATCCTTGCCCAGAAGGAGCTTCTGGCTGTCTTAGCCAAGAAAATTCCCTCTGCTGAATACTGCCAGGAGTTTGAGAAATATATATAAAAAGGAGGCAATAATGAAACGTCTATTATTATTGGTATTAGCCGCCGTACCATTATTCGCAACCAATGTCACTTTTGTTTACAACGATTATGATTATTATGAGGGTGATTATTGGTACGACGAATACTGGGAAGATGATTACTGGTGTGACGGCTATTGGGTTTATTATCCACATGGATACTATTGCGTGCATTATGTTTGGTGGTATCCATGGTGGTGGGATTGGTATTGGTATCGATGTCACTGGCACCATCACTTCCATTGGGATTTCTTTTATAGTGGTTTCTATGTTGTATGGTATGAGAGTGGTTGCTGGTGGTTCAGACCGCGTTATGGGCGCTGGGTGAGGTATAAAGTTCCACATTCGTATTATGAATTAAGATACCGGGCAAAACAACATGGTATCCACCTGCCTCCAAAGCCGCCGCGTGAACTCAATATACCGTACAAAGAAAGTGCAGTCCGTGAACTCATAAAGCAAAAGGATCCAGAGGGTTTCAAGCGCATTGAGAAAGAGCGCCAGAGCGGAAATCTTGAGAAGATGAGGAAAGAATATGTTACACAAACCGAGAAAAAGATCGCAGTAAAGAATCAAGAATACAAGAAGTACAACCAGGAAAAGAAGACTCAAGTGAAGTCCGATGCAAGCAAGCAAAACAATTCTTACCCTACTAATAAACGTGTTGATAAGACTCCGGTAAAGACATCAAATACAAAATATACTGATGATAAATATTACAATGATCAGAAATCAGAGCCGAAGATCATAAAGAGAGAAAAGAGCGAATCGAAATCCAACAAAACAACACCTCAACAATATTATAATGACGAGGAAAAGAAGACAAATCAGAAACAGACCAGTAATACCGAACGACAAAGTCCAGATTACAATGAGAAAAGAGAGCCGAGTCCACAAAAGAGTAATTATAAACAGACTTCACCTGTACAGAAGAGCAGTTCTTCGAATGAAAAAAAGAGCACAGATAATTACAAGTCAGGTGTTGTTAAAAAGAAGAGGTAAACATGTTGCTTGCGATACTCTTATCACTATTTACTATAGGCAATGCGCTCGATATCAATATCTGGGTTGACAAAGAGGACGGCATTTACTGCCCTAATGAGAAACTCACTGTCTACTTCCAGGTTGACCGCGACTGCTATATTGCCGTTTATGACATCGAGACTGGGGGAGGAGTTAGCATGCTCTTCCCCCAGGAAGGGCACGACGGATGGGTTGAAGCTGGTCGAACATACCAACTACCCTCAGAGGATGCTGATTTTGATTATATCGTTGGTGGGTCTGAAGGTATTGAGACGATCGTTGCCGTCGGATCGATCAATCGTCTGTCTGACTTGGAAGATGATCGCATTGGTGTGATCCGTAAAAGTATTGAAATATATATTGAAGAACCTGAACCGGCTATGCTCAGGATCATATCGACACCAAAGTTTTGCCGAATTAACATTACCGAAGTAGCATCCGGTGATGAAGTAAGTCTTGGCGAAACACCGCGTACAATTGCCTTGAAACCCGGTGAGTATCTCATCGAGATCAAAAAATTCGGTTTTAAAACCCTGAAAAGAAGGATCTGGCTCGAACCAGGTGACCGCAGAAGGGTTTTTGTTAAATTGAGATAATCTTGACATGATCGGCGATATGTTTATAATATTAAGGAGAAAGAAATGAAGCGATTTATTGTTCTAATTTTCCTTGCAAGCTTGCTCTTTGGTGTTAAACCAGTACCTCGTAATAAGAACAACGACAATAAGAATCAGAAAACGAAAACCGAGAAAGTAATAAAGAACAACCAGCAATCAGATAAGAAGGATAGTAAACAAAAAGACAAAGACGGTTTTATAGATATCGATGCTAATGGTGTTAATGACCAGCGCGAGAGTGATCTGCAGAAAATAAAGCAATTACACTCGAAGCACAAGAACCTGCTTGAGAAGAACAATAGCAAGAAAAACACGGAAGCAAAAACTTCCAAGAAGAAACCGTCAACCAAATCGAAAAGATAATGACGGGGTCTACCCAGCAGATGCTAAATATGGCTTGCTGCATTTAGAAAGCTAAGCCAAACCATTTCAGCATTATCTTAGGTGATAACAATAGGATTTCTTTTACAAGATGCCGCATGTCTATGTCATCAACAATTTTGCCGTCAAATATCCTTTTGCCGATCTTAAAGACCTTATTGCACTCCTCGTCATCTAAACGCCAGTACACATTGCGTACCTTTAAATGGAATTTTATTTCATTTAGGATATGCTTCTTGATTTCGGCATAGTACGAATCCTTTTGTCCTTTTATCCTGAGGACTGCATTTCGACCTGCGATCACCCCGGATTTTATGCCATTAGTTATGCCCGCACCGCTCAAAGGATCGGATAAACGAGCTGCATCTCCGATCAGGTAAAAGTTTTCACCCGCGATGTGTTTCAAGACCGTTGACGGTACACCGCCAAATGTTTTCTGTTTTATCACACCGTTTGGGAATTCCTGGGTCAGCCATTGGTCGAGAAGATTTTTTGCTTTTTCCTTTGTCTTGGTTGGCGATATACCAAGGCCGACATTGGCTGAGGTTTCTGATTTTGGAAATATCCACGCATAGCCGCCCGGCGCATATCGGTGACCAATTATCAGGCTGGCATATCTGTTGTTCACTTTAATATTTTCAATCACGTATTCAGCACAGACCGCGATGTCGGCTAAGCCAAGTCTTGTATCAACACCCAACCAAGAGCCAACTCGTGATGCAATACCATCAGCACCGATTATGAATTTGAATCCATACTCGACTTTTGTGCCCTGATCAACGACTACTTTGCTGTCCTGTATGTTAATTACTTTAGCGGATGTTTTGACCAGGACGCCACGGGTTTTTGCCATGTCAGCAAGCGCGGCATCGAACTTTGTTCGATCAAGCACCCAGCCGCATTCCGGGTACTCAACTTTGAATTCATCGCCAAAAGGACCACGGATGATTGCCCCATCCAAATCCTGAGATATCCATTCGCGCTTAATGTCAAGGTAGGGTTTAATTGTGGATCTGGAAATGCCCTCAGCGCAAACGACTGGTTTGCCAATTTCTGGATGCTCCTCAAGGAGGAGTACGGAAACGCCCTCATTGGCAGCTGTGTAAGCCGCGGCGGAGCCTGCAGGTCCTGCACCGACTATGATAAGATCAAATGTCTCCACGCGACATTTCCTTTTTCCTTTAATCCTTCAGGTATTTCTTGTTTTTTAAATTCTCGGGCATATATTCTTGACTGACTTTGGCGTTTGGATAGTCATGGGGATATTTATATCCTTTGCCATAGCCGAGTTTTTTCATTAAGGACGTAGGTGCATTGCGGATATGCAGGGGCACTGGTTCAGCGAGTGTCTTCAGTGCATCTTGTTTGGCGGCTTCATATGCTAAGTAGATTTCATTGCTCTTTGGCGCGCGGGCAAGATAGACCACGCATTCAGCAAGTGCCAGGTCGCCTTCAGGTCGGCCAATGAAGTGTACTGCATCTTTTACCGCGATTGCCACGACTAATGCCTGGGGATCTGCAGTGCCTATATCTTCAACTGCAAAACGGATGAGACGGCGTGCAATGTACCGCGGATCTTCGCCAGCTTCGAGCATACGCGCCAACCAATACAGCCCGGCGTCTGCATTTGAGCCCCTCAATGATTTATGAAGGGCGGAAATCAAATTATAGTGTTCTTCACCCTGTTTATCGTACTTCAACGCTTTTTTCTGTACGATATCTTCCGCGGTTTTGAGGTCGATATTGTGAGCCTGTGACGCGAGCGTGGATAATTCCAGGGCATTGAGGGCTACCCTTGCATCACCGTCTGAGATATTGGCGATGAAGTCCAGTCCGTCAGGTGTCAAGGTGTACTTTCCAGCAAGCCCTTTTTCAGAACTCAGTGCCCGTTCTATTATTTTTTTTACGTCATCGAAACTCAGTGGTTTGACCATGTAGACTTTGACACGGGATAGGAGACTTGAATTCAATTCAAATGACGGATTTTCAGTGGTCGCGCCGATTAGAATAATTGTGCCTTTCTCAACGTATGGTAAAAATGCATCCTGCTGAGCTTTGTTGAAACGGTGAATTTCATCAATAAATATTATTGTATCTCGATTATACAATTTCTTACATTTTTCTGATTGCTGCATATACTTTTTTATTTCTACAATGCCGCTTGTGGCAGCAGAGAACGATACAAAATCAGCAGAGAATTTTTTTGCAAAAAGTCGCGCAATCGTTGTTTTTCCACTACCTGGTGGTCCGAAAAGAATCATTGAGAATAATCGACCTTTCTCAACCTGTTTTGTAATTGGGCAGCCGGACCCTAAAAGATGTTCTTGGCCAAGAACATCTTCAAAATTTTCTGGTCTTACTCTGTCGGCAAGCGGTGTTTTATCCATGTTTACTGTTTATTGCTGAAGTATTAGGTAAAGATAGAAGAAGGGGATATTAAAGATCAACGAATCCATGCGGTCAAGGAACCCGCCGTGACCGGGGAATATCTTGGAGGCATCTTTGAGGTTCACTTCGCGCTTCATCCCGGATTCAAAGAGATCGCCGATCGTTCCCATTACACCGATCCCTAAACTTACTAATACTATGTCCAGACAGTTGAATGAAGGGACCCAGAGTTTGCTTAGTAAATAAGTGCACGGGAGTAGTATGGGGAATGCAATCAAGGTCCCTTCCCAGGATTTTTTTGGACTTACCTTTTTGGACAAAGGATGTTTGCCGATTGCCGTACCAACGAGATACGCAAAAGTATCATAGAGCCAGGTTAGGATAAGGGGCATGAGTGCTATGGTAAAGCCGATTTTTCTGAGCAGGATTAGGCTTGATGGCAAGAGCGATAAATAGATGATGCCAAAAATCGCGGCTGCACATTCAGCCAAGAAATTAGGTTTGTAGCGCGCACCGGGAAAGCGTATGACTGATAATAAACAAACAGAAAAGAAAAATATTGAGAATGGCAGGAGCAAAGGCACTTCATAATAGACAAGCAAAGGGATTGCGTAGGCTGGCAAAAGTACGGCCAGGGTATGGGGATAGATATCTTTGCGGTGCCAGAATCTCAGATACTCATTATTGGCAAAACTGATGAATATAATCAATAAAAACGGTAAAAAGACCCGGCCAAGCCAGATAATGAGAAACGTTACCGCGATCAGGAAAAACCCGGTTATGGAGCGTTTCTTAAAATCACTTGACACGGCCAAACAATCGCTCCCTCTTTTCAAAATCTTGTACTGCCTTGACAAACTCCTTTTTTCGGAAATCAGGCCAGAGCGTCTTTGTAAAGTAAACCTCGGTGTAGGCAATCTGCCATAACAAGAAATTTGAGATCCTCTCTCTATTTTCCGCACCAGTTTTTATTAAAAGCTCTGGATCTGGTAATTCAGGGTCATAGAGGAATTTGGTGAAATTTTCTTCCTTAAAATCGTCGAGGTCTATTTTTTGATCACGATCTCGTTTCACTATTTTCTTGACCGCATCGACGATCTCACTACGTCCACTATAGCTCAAACATAGAGTCATAACAAGGCTTTTGTTATTTTTGGTTTTTTCGATGGCTTGTTCCATGGCTTTTCTAGGTTTAGGGTACAGCGCGTCGAGTCTACCAATGGCATTGACCTTTACATCATTTTTATGGAGTTCAGCAGTTTCCTTTCGAATCATTTCTTCGAGCATTTCCATAAGAGTATTTACTTCCTCTTCTGGTCTTCGCCAGTTTTCAGTTGAAAAGGTATAGAGCGTCAAAAACTTGATATCAAGATCCTTGGCCGCATTGACCGTGGCGCGAACAGATTCGACACCCTGGCGATGACCAATGACCCGCGGCAAACCGCGTTTTTTTGCCCATCTACCATTCCCGTCCATAATTATTGCCACATGTTTTATTTTTTGCATACCATATTATACCTTAAAAAATATCCTAGTCAACAATGCACAAAGGGCTCTGAAGGTATTTTTTCAGAGCCCTCTCACATAAAACCCTTGACAAAACCTGCTTTTTCAATATAATGATATGATGATAGATCTCACTGATATTATATTGGTCTCGAAAAAACAGAACTTTTCACGTAGTTTCAAAATGCCGAGTCATTCATTTATCATCGCATTTGTGATCCTGCTCAGTATCATTGCTTCGACTATTATTCTATCTTCATACAATGCACGGGAGATATTCATTGCGATGAGCGCACGGAAGAGCGAACATGAGAATAAGCTGTTGCTCAGTAGATTGGATTCATTGAACAACCTGGTTGCTTTGACGCATATGAATTTTGACCGGCACATTGAACAGGACAATCGAGAAAGGACCTATTGGCAAATGGTATTTGTCCATCCTGATATTTGGTCGATGGGTATTGGTGGAACCGAGGTAAGACCTTTGGAAAAGGCGCTTTCCGATCGTGCTAATGGTATCTTAAGCCAGTTGTATGAATCCCTGGATGTGTTAAAAGGCAAATGCGAATTGAGAAAAACAAGTCTAAATGACATCGTTCAGAAGATAGAAAATAAACTATATCTCTGGGCACACAGACCATCGATCCACCCTGTTCCTGGCCATGGTCTCGGCTCAGGTTTTGGCTATCGCGTTGATCCGATTAATAAAAAGACAATCAGAATGCACTGGGGTATAGATATTGGAGCGCCCCGCGGTACTGATATCCTTGCTACGGCTGATGGCGTTGTCTCCTATGTAGGATTGAATCGCGGTTATGGATTGTGTTTAGATATTGATCATGGCTTTGGTTTTAAAACACGGTATGCTCACTGCAACTGCATTGTGGTTAAGAAAGGTGATTTTGTAAAGCGGGGTCAGGTCATTGCCAAGATCGGCGATACCGGCAGAACAACCTGTCCTCACCTCCACTACGAAGTCCATGTTTCCGGAGTGAAGGTTGATCCCAAACCTTATATTGACCTGTCTAGTGTAGTTGTTGATTAACCCTTCAAGAACAAGAATCCTCGTAACATTACTGCTTACCGCAGGCATTTTTTTTGCCGGTTCATTATCGGTTATTGCGGTTGGTGATATAATGATGGGTTCAAATTACCCGTCAAAAAACCTTCCACCCAACCAAGGAAGAGATTTGTTCAAGAACGTTGATGCAACACTCATGGATGCAGATTTAACCCTGGGTAATTTAGAGGGTACGTTGTTAACTGGTGGTGTATGTACGAAAAAAGTACAAAAAGGACGGTGTTATGCCTTTCGGACACCTCCTGACTGGGCAGGTAATTTACTGAATGCAGGGTTTGATTTCATGAATCTTGCCAACAACCATATGAATGATTTTGGTGCTGGAGGCATAAAGGGCACACAGAATGCACTGAGCGATGTTGGACTTACCTATGGTGGAGCTTACAGCAAAGTGGGGCAGTTTGAAATCAATGGCAATAAGATTGCGATCGTCTCATTTTCAACGTCGCCGAATACTAATTCAGTATTTGAAATCCCAAAAGCCCAGCGTATCGTTGCTGCGCTGGCAAAGCTCAATGACATAATCATTGTTTCCTTCCACGCTGGTGGCGAGGGTTTGAAATTCCTTCACACCCGGGATACGTTTGAATATTTTATGGGTTGGCCAAGGGGTAATGTTGTTAAGTTCTCCAGGGCAGTGGTGGATAGTGGTGCTGATTTTGTCTGGGGACATGGTCCGCACGTACCTCGAGCAATGGAAATATACAATGATAGATTGATCGCCTATAGCCTTGGCAATTTTTGTACATGGGGGTTTAATCTTGGAGATAAACGGGGTTATGCGCCGATTCTGAAAGTAGTACTCGATTCAACTGGTGTTTTCCAACACGGCAAGATCATCTCAGCGATCCAAAGGACATACAAGTATCTTGTTCTTGATTCCCTGCACCGGGCAGCAAAACTGGTGAAAGAGCTTTCAGTTCAAGATTTTCCAGAATCAGCTCCAATAATATCTGACCGAGGTATGATATACCCAAGGATAAAAGAATAAATATCAAGGACTGAAGTTTTTCGGTTAGCCTTTTAGTTTTCAATGATGATAAAAACATTAATTAATAGAGTGCTTCCCTTTACGTTTTTCCTTTTAGTTGTTTTAAGTTGTGGCGGTAAACAAAAGGTAGAAAAACCAATTTGCGAACCAGATACTCTATCACCACCTAAAGGATCCCTGATTATGTTTCGAGGCAATCAATGCCATACATTTTGCGGTTCAGGTAAGGTGCCGCGCAGTATTAAGCTTATCTGGAAATTTGAAACTGGTTTCATCTATGAAGGAAAAAAAGAAAAAAGAGGGGTTGATCCTAAAACAATCTGGCGCGGTATTGCCTGGAGCGGTCAACCCGCGTTCTGGGGCGATACCATGGTTATCGGCTCATGTGATAGTTACTTATATTGCCTTAACAAACATACCGGTGAACTGATTTGGAAATACAAGTGCGGGCATTCAATAAAATCCTCACCCACCCTGTACAAGCGCCGTGTTTATTTCGGCGCGCGTGACAATTTTCTCCATTGTGTTTCCTTGCGCGATGGCAAGTTAATCTGGAAAACAAAGATTGGCAATGACATGGATTCATCACCGTGCATTGTCAATGATACTATCTATGTGGGTGGCGAGGACCACTATATCTACTGCTTTGATGCAGACAGCGGTAAGGTAATCTGGAAAACAAGGGTCGCTGGTTCAATTGAGTCTTCAGTAGCAGTCGCTGATACATTTGTTTATGCTGGTTCATCACGCGGTTATTTATACTGTCTATCAAGGCTTGACGGTGCGATCGTGTGGAAATTCCGTACGGGTTCAGATACTGATGTCTCACCTGTGATCATTGGTGATACATTATATATTGGCTGCGAAACAGGTAAATTCTTTTGCATGGACCGGCACAAAGGTGAGGTGATTTGGCAGTACAAAGCAAAGGGTCGCGTAATCTCAACCCCAGCAATACTTGGCGGACGGGTCTATTTTGGTTCAGGCGATGGACGCATTCACTGCCTCAGTGCGGATTCAGGTAAAGTGATCTGGAAATTTCGCACTGATGGTGGTATCTGGAGTTCGCCGTGTGTTACTGATTCAATGATTGTCGTTGGCTCAAGAAGTGGTAAATTATACGGTATTACAACCGAGGCAGAATTAGTATGGTCTTTTCCTACTGGTGCGCTTATCAACGCCACGCCTGCAGTACTCGATGGCAGGATCTATTGCGGCTCACATGATGGTTATATCTATTGCCTTGGTGAAGACACTACTGAGGTACAAGAGCAAGATTCTCTGAATACCCCTTAATAATACAAAAACTAAAGAAGTCAGTAAGGGTTAGTCGCTGGAAACATTGACTTTGGTGCCATTTACAGTATAATAGATACATGAAGAATATAGCGGTGCTTGGTGCAACTGGTTTGGTTGGTGAAGAAGTCATCAAAATTTTAGAGCAGAGGAATTTCCCGCTCAAGGAATTGCTTCTCTTTGCATCTGAACGCAGTGAGGGTCAGATAATATCTTTTAAGGACCGCGAACTCGAGGTGCTGACTGATTGCAATGAATTGGTTGGTCAGGCAGAAATAGTCTTTGGATGTTTAGATTCACCGCTGGCAAAGGAAATCGTGCCCAAGTTTGCTGAGCAATCAGTTGTTATCGACAATTCAAACGCCTTTCGTATGGATCCTGAAGTGCCGCTTATTATCCCCGAAATAAACTCTGAGAAAGTAAATGAGCACAAGGGTATCATTGCCAACCCTAATTGTTCGACTATCCAGATGCTCGTTGCACTGTATCCACTCCATAAAAAGGCTAAGGTGAAAAGGATTTTTGTTGCGACGTATCAATCAGTAAGCGGCGCTGGCAAAAATGCTTTAGATGAGTTGAGATACGAATTCGAATACTTATCTATGGGGCATGATATTGAGAAGGCAGAAGATGCAGTTTTTAACCATCCTATCGGTAATAATATCATCCCGCAGATTGGTGATTTTCATGATCAAGGTTATACATCTGAAGAAATCAAAATGCTCAACGAAACAAGGAAGATATTTGATGATGAATCAATACAAGTGAGTTCAACATGCGTAAGGATCCCTGTTTATGTCGGGCACAGTGAGGCGCTGTCAGTTGAGTTTGAAAATTCCATTTCGCCGGCTGAGGCGATTGAGATACTACAAGAAGCTCCAGGTGTTAAGGTCTTTGACAAAGATGAGATTTATCCGATGCCGATAAAAGCGGTTGGAAAAGACGCCGTGCTTGTTGGAAGGATTAGAAAAGACCTTGCATTTGAGAACGGTTTAGCCATGTGGATCGTTGCGGATAATGTACGCAAAGGTGCTGCATTAAATGCCGTGCAGATCGCCGAATTGCTGCTGTAGGGTATAGAAATCTTATGGATTTCTATACAAATTCCAAATCCCAAGTTCCAAATACCAAACAAATTCTAAATCATAATTCTTCAAATTCAAAACACCTACTTACGTGAACTGCGATCTTTTGCGGAAAAACGAAGCGCGTTTTGAGGATTTAGATTTCGTCCACCCCCACTTTCCTCCCCCTTTTTGGGGGAGGACAAAGGAGGGGGTATGATCTTTACTTGGTTTGGTTTCATAATTTCCCTTGGTGTTATATTAATCGTTGCCCGCAAAAACCTTCCCCTGGCATTATTTTGCGGCGCGCTTGTCCTGGGCGTTTTTACGATACCGTTTATATCAATCCCGTATAAGATTTTCTATACCCTAACTGACCCCTCAATTGTTCTATTGGCACTTGCCATGGGCGTTATCCCGATGATCGGGGGAACCATGAAACAGAGCGGTCAGATGGATGACTTGGTGAATAACCTACGTATTGGAAGGAAAGGTCTCATGGCTCTATCTCCGGCGATCATGGGATTGCTGCCTATGCCTGGTGGTGCCTTGCTCTCTGCACCGATCTTGGAAAAAGGTGGGGAGGGTGTGTCAGCTGATCTGAAAGTAGCTATCAATAATTGGTTCCGTCATCTATTTGTTATGATTTATCCTTTGAGTTCGGCACTCATTGCCGCGGCAAAGATATCAAGTCTCAGTGTATACACTGCGCTATTGTCTCTTTTACCAACATTTGCTTTTGCGCTGGTTTTGGGGTATGTCTTCTTTGTGCGGAGAGTACGCGGGACCATTGATTACTCAAGTTCATTCTCCTTGAAAAAACTGCTCATCCCTTTGGGCATCATCCTTATTGCCCCGCTCCTTGATTTTGTGTTGAAGAAAACATTTACTCTGCCGGTAAAAGAAACAGCTACAATTCTCGCGGTGTGCACAGCTTTTGTTTTTTCCCTGGTTGTCAGTAAAAGCAAGCCGAACCTCTGGACTATTGCCAAAAAGATGAAACCGTGGAATTTCACCCTGATAATCTTAGGTATGTTTGTTTTCTTGCACATTTTTCAGGCTTCTAATATTGCCGATTTGATTGCGGCAATCCCTTTGCCGACCGCGACCCTGTGCGTCGTTGCCGGTTTTATCCTTGGTTTTGCAACCGGGAGGGTTCTCTTACCAGCTTCGATAATATATCCTGTTTATTTGACAAGCGGCGCGATAACACCGTTTGCCTTTGCGGTTATTTACACAAGCATTTTTTTCGGCTATGTTATTTCACCGGTTCACCCTTGTGTTTGCGTGTCCATCGAATACTTCAATGTATCAATGAAAAAATTCTTTAAAATAATGGCTTTGCCAACCATTATCATTTTTACGGCAACCTTATTGACCTCAATTATATTTTTCTAAAACCTGCAATGTATTCTTGACATACTGCATCAAGAGTCTATAATAATTTAAGGTTAGAAAAGGATACATGATTAACTTACTGGTTGTGTTACTATTCAATTATTATTACCCGGATGGTTATTTTCTTAACCCTCAGGTATTAGACAATTTAATAATCGTAAGTGACAATCACTGTTCAGCGATATATGAAATACACAATGCTGAGATGAACAGGCTGGTCACTGGACCGGGTTGCGGCAGATATTTTTCCCTATCGCCGGATGCTAATCTCATTGGTTTGAAGATAATACAGGAAAACGGTCTTCAGACACCAGTCCTGTACGATCGGTCATCTGACCAACTTATTATGTTGCATGAACCTCAGTATCAGGTTGGTCAGGTCAGTTTTTCAAATGACGGCACAATTGCGTTCACCATAGGTGCTGAATTACTTGTGATAAAAAGCACGGGGTTGAAAAAGTATGAACTTGGAACATATGCAAACCTGGCACCGATTTCGCCTGATAATGAATACGCAGTGTATAATGACGGCCAGGACCAGCTGTGGTTATTGGAATTTACGACTGGAGAAAAAACATGCATTACCCAGCAAGGAAAAACAGGCTATTTTTATCCTGAATGGTCGCCCAATAGTGAGCATATCGTATATTCAAGCCTTGATGGTGAACTCAGTGTGTTCGACTTATCAAGCGGGCTGACCTATCATATTGGTGCTGGTGTAAATCCTTGCTGGTCAGCTGATGCACAGTATGTGATTTTTCATCAAATCGAAACTAATGGACATGCCATAACGGGCGCTGATCTTTATCTTTCTAAATATGACGCGAGTGAACAAGTACGATTGACTTACACAAAATCAGTTTTTGAAATGGACCCGAAATTCTTTGACCATGACCGCATGGTTGTTTTTCATACCTATGACCGTCGAGAAATTTGCATTGCCGAGTTTCAGGACAATATTTTAAAAAACCACAAAACAGTGTATACTTTTACCAAGCCGATTGAGACAATTGATTTTGTACACGAGGCTTATCCAAAAGCCAGAGATTCTATTGATGTACCCTATCTTCACCAGGTCTATGATACCCCAGATTGGTTTAATGGACACTGGGCATGTGCGCCCGCAACCGCGATGATGGCTATTGCCTATTACAACAAGCTGCCGCAATGGGATTGTTGGTGCTCTGTGCCGTATGGACATACCAGTCATTTTGGCCGATACATGTGCGAGGTTTATCACTATCGAGAAATTGACTATACCTGGCAAGCACAAGATCCAAGCGGTAACTGGGCAAGCGGCGGATACGGTTATATGTGGTCTGGGATAAATCGTCCTTATACGCATATGGCACCGTATTTGACTAATCATAATATAACTTCGTGGCGCGATGATTCACCGACCTTTGCTGAGACGATAGCTGAGGTGAATGCTGGTTATCCTTATGGCATGTGTGTGGGTCTGACTGGAGCAGGTCATTTAGTATTAGCGGTCGGTCAGGTATTGAATTGGCACACACTCATTTTTAATGATCCGTATGGTAATAAAAATACTGCCGGCTATCCAAGTTACGATGGTAAATACGCGCGCTATGACTGGCCAGGTTATAATAATGGTTATGAGAATCTTAATAGTGTTTACTGGTGTGTTGGCGCACGTGGCGATTGGGAACCTGCGACTGATACTATTGTAGATGATCTTCAGTTTGCTGATGGTTTTTATCTTCACACTGATCCACCGTCATCAATGGGATTTTGGAGAGATGCCTTAAGCGGTTATAATGGCCATATGTGGTGGACCTATACTACCGCGGCAACTAATCAAGATACCTGTTATGCAGTCTGGACTCCAACCTTGACCGAGTATGGTGACTATTATGTTTATGCGTATATCCCCGGCACCAATGCAACAGCTACGGCTGCCCGCTATCATATACATTTTGCTGCCGGAACCACTAGTGTTGTCATAGATCAATCGAATTACTCAGATGAATGGGTCTTGCTTGGTTTGTATGTTTTCTGGTTTAGCGGTGGTTATGTGTATCTTGGAGATGCAACTGGTACCCAGGGTCAACGTATTGCTTTTGACGCGCTTAAATGGAGTTATCTAGGTCCGGGTGTAGAGGAGGAAAAATCGTCATCACAGGTCGCTTTAGTAACGCTCGTTTCAAATCCAATAAAAGGACGCATTGTGTTGAATATACATGGTACAGGCAAACGGAAACTCCAAGTTACCTTGTATGATGTGATAGGATGTTGCGTATACAAAAGCAAAACAGATATATTTAACTCTGGTTTGCATAAAATAGAACTAGATGTTTCGCATCTACCATCAGGTATATACATTCTGAAGACTTGCATTAGCGGTCGAGATATTATCACCAAATGTGTTATCCTCAAATGAATAAAATCCCGGTGCTTTCAAAGGAGTAAAAAAAGGGGGCTAAAATGATCGCATTAATCTTCACGTTTATCCTGTTAGCAAGCGATCAACAATGTTTCGGCATTATGAGTGCTATGGATGTCGAATTGAATATGATAAAGGAGAACATGGTAGTTGAGCAGATAGATACAGTTGCTCAGCGCATCTTCTATATAGGTACGCTTGAGGAAATTCCCTGCGTGTGTGTGAAGGCTGGTATTGGCAAGGTAAATGCCGCGCTTACTGCCTCGATTCTCGCGATGAAATATGACGTGGATGCAGTTATTTTTGCAGGCGTAGCAGGCGCCATCAACCCTAAATTAAGTATTGGCGATATTGTTATTTCCCACAGTGTTGTTCATCATGATTATGCCTACCTCGGACCTGAATGTCTGACACCCTATGACACATCAGGTTTTAGAGCAGACAGTTTTCTCATTGGAGTTGCAATGCAAGCAGCGCAAGATGCTGAATTTGATGAGGTACCGCAGAAAATATGCAAAGAAACCGGTCATTCACCGCAGGTTGTACTTGGCAAAGTAATTACCGGTGATCAGTTCATTGCCAGTGAAGAGAAACGGCAGTGGCTTGAGCAAACATTTCATGCTGACTGCGTGGAAATGGAAGGTGCTGCAATGGCTCAAGTCTGTTATATCAATAATGTTGAGTTTGTCATAATCAGATGCTTGGGTGATCTGGCAAATGAGAATGCAGATGTCGATTTTGAAGAGTTCGTCAAATACGCAGCAAAGAACTCAAGTCTTATCGTTACCCAGATGATGGTTCTGCTTAAAGAATAGTCGTGCGACCAGCGCAAAAAAAACGGGGCCGACGAGAGTTGAACTCGCGACCTCCTGCGTGACAGGCAGGCGTTCTAACCAATCTGAACTACGACCCCCAT
>JAUVZL010000048.1 GCA_030602565.1 Candidatus Stahliibacteriota bacterium | reverse complement strand
CAATGGAATACTTTTCCCTTGCGCCCAGCGGTTGATAGTTGCTTGTTCTTCTGGAGTTAATATGATTTTCTCTGCAATATTCATTCATAATTATACAAATAAAAATTCAAATGTCAATAGATTTATGGGACACCACACTAGAAGCTAAAACTGGTAAACTCGCCTGGATGTTTAAAACTGGTGATGATGGTCCTACTGCAGCAGTAGTTAGAAAAGGTTATGTAGTCTTTAATACCGAATCCTGCATAATCTACGTGCTGAGAGCTAAAACCGGTGAAAAAGTCTGGGAAAAGTGGCTCGGTGATCCTCTTATGAGCCAACCAGCAATTGATGACAAGTATGTTTATATGGCATACCCGGGCAATGATGGCTCCCATCATCTTGCGTGTATGACTTTGGAAAAAGGTGAAGAGGTCTGGGATGTAAGCATAGCTGGCGACTTAATCTCGGCGCCGGTCATTAATAACGGTTCAGTTTATATTACGTGCTTTGATGGAACCGTATATCGCTACAAAACAAAAGACGGCAAACTCGTCTGGTCTCATAAAAAGCAAGCTACCTGTGCGCCGACGATTTATGACGACCGGATTTTCGTAAGCTTGCGCCAGGAACAGAAAGATGGCGATGAGATCAAACAATATGAAGGCATGGCAACGCTTGATGACAAAGATGGCGAGCAGCAGCAAAAAGAACTCTGGTCAAAAAGAGAAGCGCCCTATCTTTCTTATGGCCGTTCAACCGCAAAAACCAGTGCCCAAGCCGAGCTTGATGCCAGCGTGGGGTTTGGTTCGGCACCTGCCGCAGCCAAGCTTGATCAGGCAAAGAGCAATATCGGTCAGTATTCAGTCGCTGGTTGTTGGGCATACCAAGGGTCAAGACCAGTCATTAAAAACGGCTATTCATACAATGCCATGGGTAATGAAATCCAGGCTTTGGATATAGTTTCAGGCAAGCAGAAATGGTCGAAAAAATACGATGATTTAAGCGAAGAAGGTATTGGCGGACGGGTTTTTTCACCGCCATCTTATGCCAATGGAAAACTATTTCTTGGTTCAGGCAGTGGCGAGGTTTTCTGCCTTAGAGAAAAAGACGGCAAAGTTCTCTGGAAAGAAAAGGTCGACGCCTCAATCAGCTTCCAGCCCGCGGTTGCCAAGGGCATGGTCTTTATCTCGTGCGATAATGGTATGCTTTATGGGGTCAATACTGGTGACGCACAGGACGACGGTTGGTATATGTGGGGAGGAAACTCCGAGCACAATAAGTAAAAAAATCAATGAATCCTTTCACTGCAAAAGGGAAAACCAGTGGCAACATGAACAATCGGTATCTCGGTATCACAAAGAATACCATGGCGATCAAAGTTGAAAGGATAAAGTATAGGTGAAAAAGGCAATACTTTCTAACATCCCTCATTGAATGGATTAAACCTATTATAAAGAAAGGCAACAAAATAAACCACGGCAGCCAATATGCTACTGCGCGCGCCCCGGGATACGTAAATTTGATCCCCCAGTAGTACCCCCAATAGAAAATGAATTTTCTCAACGCAAGTTTCAATACTTTCGTTGGATGATTTTTCATAAACGCAAGGGCTTCGTTCATATAGATCCTATCCAATTCAAGTTCATACCTCATGCCTGGCTGCAAAGATAATATCTCTTCCTTTTTCTTAAGTGAAATCTGAAACGGAGGATCTGTATATTGGCTTCGTGTCCCAGTCGCCTGCAGATTCTGCCCTTGCCAAAGATTGAACCCTCCCTGTGTTGTGAGAGGCACGAATGCATCAAACCGCTTATAGTTTCTAAACCCCCACGGTGACCAGACAATGATGGCTGCCACTGCAAAAGCGGAAATCATCTTTGCCCTGCGTGTGCGAACGACAAGACAAATCCATAAGAGGATAAAGGGCGCAAAAAGAATAACCTCGGCTCTTGATAATAGTAATAGACCAAAAGCTAACCCAGCAAGGAAGAACCATCTTACCTTTCCTGTTTCCTCGCCCTTGAATAACAACAACAAAAGCACGAGGTTAATGAACACATACACGTTTGCCGCACTGATTTGACCACAAAGATACACAAGAATAGGATAAAAACAGAATAAAAGTGCTGATGCAAAGGCCAATCTCTCATTGAATTTAAGAGCGACTATCCGGTATAAAACAATACAACACATGGCACCGATGAGTGCTTGGATTATCTTGATGAGAATGATTACCTCAAGACCTGTTCCAAACACAGAACACATCCCCGCAAGAAATAGAGGGTAAACTGGAGGGATCGTCGCGGTGGGAAGCGATGCCCTGGGGTCGTGAACAATGTGTTGTACAATCTCTCCACTTTTGTCAACTGAAAAAAAGGAATATCCATGACCAGAGAGCATGTTATGTACTAAAACGCAAAATTCATTCTCTAGTGTTCTGTCACCCGAAACAATGACTATTGGAATCCGTATGATTAGTGCGAGAAAAAAAATGAAAATGAGAGTTTTATTGGACACGGTCAAAGCACATATGCTCTTGAAATATCAGGGATCACATATGATTATGAATTCTACTAGCCATACGGCGCTACCGTACAATTATCTGTCCTGGATTTTCCTTTGTTACTCTTCCAATAACCGGTGCCAGACCGCTATAATGCTTCTTGAAGACATCCAGTCTTTCTTCAGGCAGAACAATGATCAGTCCGCCCGATGTTTCTGAACTGAAAATCAATTTGGCAAGCAAATGATCTACATTTTTATGCACGACGCGCTCGGCAAAAGAACCGAGATTCATGGTAATACCCGGGTCTTCAACCCCCATTTTTAAAAGGTCCAGCGCTTTTTCATGAATGGGTAGCTTTGAGACCTCGAGCTCAATACCGACCCGGCTTGCTTCAGCCATCTCAACCAGATGCCCGGCTAAACCATAACCAGTAACGTCTGTAGCCGCATGAGCAGCTGCTTTTCTCATTGCCACAGAAGCATCACGGTTTAGCATGGTCATTGTCTTAAGAACTGGATTAAGATCTACTCCCTGATTTTTGCCAACCAAAACTGATTGAATAATCACGCCCGCGCCGATCGGTTTGGTCAGAAGAACAAGATCATTTGGTTTTGCTCCGGCATTAGAGATAATCTTGTCCGGGTGAATATAACCTATTACAGAAAGACCGTATTTTATTTCATCAGCAACAAATGTGTGGCCCCCGATTATTAAAACTCCAGCTTCTCTTGCCTTGTCCTGGCCACCGCGCAGGATCTCACCCAGGGTCTCTGGATCTCCATTACCAGGAAAGCCGATGATGTTCAATGCAAGTTTTGGCTCACCACCCATTGCATAGATGTCAGAAATCGAATTCGCCGCAACTATCTGACCGTAGATGTACGGATTTCTGACGACTGGCGTGAGAATATCAATAGTGTAAACGACTGCTGAGTTCTCACTGATCTTATAAATTCCGGCATCGTCTGCTGTATTTATACCAACCAGCAGATTCTTATCCCTGGGTCGGTCAAGGATTGCAAGTGCCTGCGCCAACTGCGCAGCAGACATCTTTGACGCTCAGCCAGGACAGGTTATCGTCTCAAGAATATCAAACTTCTCTTTCACAAAACCCTTTCTGAAAAAGAGCCGACAATGGCAACAACCATTATCAACCACTTCCTGATCGAGCGTGGGACAAGGACATACAACATCGGATTTTGTATCAACCGGATAGTGTTGTTTACACGGGCAAAAATATTTCCCGAATTCCCTAAGATTGTTCGTCATAAGCCTAATAACCTGGGTAACCCAATCCTGGTTAGGGTTAAAAACATAACCTTTTTTCTCACCGACTTTGTTTAACCGGTCATAGTTAATATTATATGCTTTGTCATTGCTCACTGAATTCATAGTCCCAGCATTATATACTAAGCGAGTACTATTGTCAATGTCATAATGCCTAATTTTGTCCAATGAATCCAACTCGGCTTCATTGACAATGTATGATTTCTGGCTACACTATCGCAGCATGGTTATGAAGAACTATAAGTACATAGACCACACCGCAGATCTTGGTATTGAGGTCCACGCCAAGACGATTGAAGAACTGTTCGTAAATATTGGTATTGCTATTTTCGAAACCCAGGTCTCTGGACATTTCTTGTCGAAAAAAGAACTCAATATCAAAATCGTCAGTGAATCGCTCGAAGAACTCTTTATTGATTGGTGCCGAGAACTGCTCTATCATTTCTCAGTACACAGTTTTATCCCTCAAGAATACGACATTTCCATAGAAAAATTTAGCTTATCAGCATGTCTCTCTGGCGATAAATTCGATGCAAAAAGACACAAAATAAAAACCGAAATAAAAAATGCAACTTATCATAATCTTAAAGTAAACAAGGTCAATGACCTTTACAAAGCAATGATCATCTTTGATGTGTAGCCCTCTTTCCGCCCTCTATGAGCCCTCTGAATTATGACGACTGAAAAAAGTATTTATCTACCAACAAAAAGGACATTTGTTGGTATCGGCTCATTTCAGGCACTTGCGATGTTTAGACGAGGGTTATTTTACAGCTATTTGTCGATTTATCTACGCTTTTTCCTTGGCTTGAGTGTCACAGAAACAACCTTTTTTGCAACTTTCCCCATGATTCTCAATATTGTTTTTCAAAGATTTGTCTGGGGCGTTATTTCAGACAAGTACCAAAAACGCCGTACTCTTATTATACTCGGAGAGGTCTTTGCAGCAATTAGTACTTGTTTTGTCTGGTTTCTCCACACAATACCTAATAGCACCTATACTGCTGGCTATATAATAATCCTTGGGATGTGCTTTGTCGAAATATTCTGGTCAATGTCAAACATAGGTTGGAGTGCAATAATCTCAGATCTCTATCCAGAGTATGAACGAACCGAAATTCAGGGGAAGCTCTCAAGTATCGGCGCTATTGGCAGACTTATCGGTGTCTGGATTGGCGGCCTTGCCTATGATGGATTGACTCAATATTATGAAGGCTGGGGGTTTGAAAAGGGATTGCTTTTCTTCATCGCCTCTGGAACCATGCTTATTTCAACTATCCCCATGTTCTTCGTTCCCGAGGGCGGTATTAGTGCTCTTAACGAACATAGAAAGCAAACTGCCCGCCCATCGGATAAAGTTGTGGGGATGATATCCCGTTCAAAGATATTTTTCGCTTTCTTGATCGCCATGGTCCTCATCAACTTCGGCAGGAATTCAATCGCGTTGATAAAAGCTCAATATCTTGTATTAAATGAGGGTTTCAATGTATCCAGTAACCTGCTAGGCTACATTGTCAATATGCAATCAATCGCCATTTTTATCGGTGGCCTCTTTGTCGTAAAACTCTCCAAGAAATTCAGTGATACAACCTTGCTTATGTTTGGCTCAATTATCGCTGTCATACATTTATTGGGATTTGTGTTTGCCCAAGATTTGGCCATTATTTTCATTACTAATTTCCTCGGCGGCATTTCCTTAGTCGTAATTCTATCGTCAGCATACTCTTATGCGTCAAGGTTAATACCTCCAGAACAACGGGGAAAACAATTTGCCTTGTTCAATGCAACATTTTTCCTTAGCTGGGGTGTTGCCGGCACCCTTATTGCCGGTCCAGTTGTGGACCTCTTGCTAAAATCAGGTGCAAGCCAGATCTTTGCTTACAAAATGTCATTTTTATCGGCGGCAATCTTAGTCCTGATAGGTATTTTCGCCTTCATTTTTGTCGACCGAAAAGCACGGAAGATAAAGAAGGTATAACCGTTTGTTGACTTTTTGTTATTCTTAACTATACTGTTTATTGTGAAATTGATCGAAGATATCAAAGAAGCTGAAGAAAAAGCCGAAAACTTAAAAAAAGATGCTGAGAAAAAAGGCCGCTCCATGATTGAACAGGAGCGGGAAAAAGGCGAAAAACAATTGGTTTCATTGAGTGAAACCAGAGAAAATCTCATGGAAAAGAAAATCGCTGAAGCAAAAAAGGAAGCTGACAAAAAGATAAAAAAGCTTGAGCAGGAATACAACAAAATCCTTGTTGAAATAAAGGATAAGTACAAGAAAAAAAAGGGTAAATCAATTAAAGAAGTACAGAACATTATACTCAAATGGCCATTGTCCCAGTAGAAAAAATTCATATTATTGTCCATAAAAGTGTAAAAAATGAGTTCCTCCGTGATCTACAGAAAGAAGGGATTGTACATATAACTGAGCTGGAAGAATCAGCATCTAAAGCAAATGAAGAACTCACCCGAATAAATGACGCTCTGAATCAAGTCTCGGCATATAAAAAGAGAAATCCACTTTCAATGTTCTTTAGCGTGAAACGCTCGATGAGATATGAGACATTTGCACAAACAGCAGAATCCTACGATTATGGCAAAACGGTCGCCGAGCTTGAGACAGTTAAAAGCGATAAAGAGAAAAGTATTGCACGGCTACATCAAGTGGAAGAGAATATAACTCTACTTTCGCCATGGGTGCCGTTCAAAAAAGACATACGTACTTTAAAATCATTTAAACAAACAGAGGCTTTGCCGGTAATCATACCATCAAATGAAACTCTCGAAAAACTTTCTGAAAATATCGAAAATATCCCATATTCTAAAGAACACATAAATACATCCGGTTCAGTTTCGTATGATATATACTTTGTTAAAAAAGATCAAAGCGCTCAATTGCGCGCAAAACTCATTGAAAACGACTGCGAAATAGTTGATTTTAAGAATCATACTGGAATACCAGAAAAACTCATCCGGCTGTTCGAAAAAGAAGCTGAAGAAATAAAATACCGGATCAAGACGCTCGATGAGAAAAAAATTGGATTGTCAAAAGAAATTAACAACTTAGAAACAACTTCGGACTTGCTTTCCAATGAGAACAGGAAAAAAGAAGTTGCGGAGGCTTTGCCTGAAACCGCAAGAACAACTAGTATCATTGGCTGGGTGCTCAAACGTCATCTTAAACGACTAAATGCTCTTGTCGAGAAGCACGGATTTGCCTTCTATGAAAAAATCGATAGAGACCCTGATGAACGACCACCAGTCGCTCTCCAGAATACCAAGTTCAGCAAACCCTATGAAATGCTTGTTAAACTTTATAGTATGCCCGATTCAAAGGAGTATGATCCTACTCCGTTCCTTGCGGTCTTTTTCCCCATTATGTTTGGCTTATGTATTACCGATGCTGTATATGGAATATTGCTAATCTTCATCTCGCTCTATTTGTGGAACAAAGTATCGGGCGATAAGAGTCTGTTTAAAATTCTGTTTGTCGGAGGTATCTTCACCATTTTTGCCGGCGCAATGGTTGGCGGTTGGTTGGGTGATCTTTTCAATTACATCGGCTTTGCTCCACTCATACGCTTCAAAGATTCTCTTATGCTCTTTGATCCAGTTAAGCAGCCAATGGCATTTATTGGTCTTGCTCTCGGATTAGGATTCATTCACATGATGATTGGCATTGCCATAGAAATAGTCGATAGTTTAAAAAACCGCGAATACGGACAAGCAATCTTTGCCAATCTCACCTGGTTTCTTCTCATACCTTCTATAGGTTTATATTTTGCGGTTTTCAATTCCTCGATAATCGCAAAAGCGATCCTGGAAATTGTAATGTGGTTTTGCATTGTGGCAATCATTATAGCCTCACACCCTGAAGGTAAACCACACGTTATTGATCAAATAGTATGGGCGTTCATTATCTGGTTTATCTGGTACTTGGTTACAAGCACAGCTGGTAAACTCATGCAATTCCAATATGTTCTCCAGATTCCACGTCTTGCATATTGGGGACTCATACCTTTGGTCTTATTTGAGATCATGCGCTTCAAAAAATCGAAAGCTGCTTTAGGCAAAATCGCATGGGGATTTTACAATCTCTACGGTATTTCAAGCTACCTTGGAGTACTTTTATCATATGTGCGACTAATGGCATTAGGTATGGTCACGGGCGTTATCGCCATAGCCATAAATAAGATTGCATGGATGGTCACTGACATCCCCGTAGTTGGTGTGATATTGGTAATAGTTATACTCATCCCGAGCCATCTCTTTAATCTTGCGATTAACACACTTGGGGGGTTTATACACACCATGCGTTTACAATACATTGAATTCTTTGGAAGATTTTACAGTGGTGGGAGTAAACCGTTTAAACCTTTTGCGTTTGAAACTAACTATGTCGAAATCGAATAGAGGAAATTTGACAAAATATTGGATGTTAGACTTGAGCATTAGTTATTTCCAGATTAAAAGTCGGGCAATGGATTTTAGGGGTTTACCCCGTTTAGATAGTAAACATCTAACGGGGTTTAGGCATTTACCCAGCCCATTACAAATGGGCTGGGTTTAGGTATTTATTACTATTAGGAGGTAAAATGGAATCTTTTGGTCTAGCGATAGCTATTGCAGGCGGCGCACTCGCCGCTATACTTGGTGGAATTGGCTCTGCAATTGGGATAGGTTATGCTGCTCAAGCTGCAAACGGTGTCTTGAGTGAGGATCCGGAAAAATTCGGCAGTCTCCTGATTCTTGTCGCGTTACCTGGAACCCAGGGCGTCTATGGTTTTATTGGTGCATTTATGGTATTGCAGAAAATCGGCATTTTCGGCGGCGCAATTGTCGCATTAACACTGCAACAAGGACTGCAGATTTTCTTCGCGGCAATGCCGGTTGCGATAGCCTGCCTGGTTTCCGCAATTTGGCAGGGGAAAGTATGTGCCGCAGGTGTTGAAATGGTTGCAAAAAGACCTACTGAAGCAGCAAAAGCGATGATCTACGGAATTCTCGTTGAGTTCTATGCTGTCTTGGGTCTCATCGTGACCATTCTGGCAGTCGTCCAGATGAAAATATAGCATGGCTACACAAAAAGTCACCGAAAAAATCCTTGCCGATGCAAAAAAAGAAGCTCAGGAAATTCTTGCTGAAAACCGTACCGCAGCGGCAGAAATCAAGAAAGAATATGATGAACGTGCCACTCTTGTGAAAAAACGAATTGAGAACGATGTGGAAGCGGCAAAGAAAAGCGAATATCTTCGCCTTGTTTCCCAGAAAAAACTTGAGCTTAATAGAAAAATCGTTGCCGAAAAAGGAAAACTTATAAATGATATTATTGATGAAGCCTTGAAAGATCTGACTGCTCAGAAAGAATACCTGAGTTTCTTAAAAGCTCTGGTAAAGCAAAGCGGTAGAAAAGACGGCGAATTGATAGTCAACAAAGTAGATTGGCAGCACCACGGCTCTGATTTGGAGAAATTCCTGAAGAGCCAGGGGTATCAATTTAAGACCACTATAAATGATAAAATCTCTGGTGGTATCATGATAAAGAAAGATAAAGTGGTCTACCATGGCTCACTAAATATAATCCGTGAACTCTTAAAAGACCAACTTACAATCGCTGTTTCCAAGGTGCTTATTTAAAGGGGGTATAAATGGCAACCAAGCCTATCAGGAATATCGGTCTTTTCG
This sequence comes from Candidatus Stahliibacteriota bacterium, assembly GCA_030602565.1. Lineage (GTDB taxonomy): Bacteria > Hydrothermota > Tepidihabitantia > SM23-42 > SM23-42 > JAUVZL01. Next base: position 10,958 of record JAUVZL010000048.1, on the reverse strand, counting down.
GACATGCCAGCTGCGGTAAGACAACGATCGCCGACGCACTCTTGTATCTCACTGGTGCAAACAGTAGATTCGGAAAAGTTGTTGAAAAAACGTCTGTTTTCGATTCGGATCCAGAGGAGATTGACCGAGTCTGTAGTCTTAATCTTGGGTTAGCTACATTCGACTATAAAGATGTAACTATCAACTTAATCGACACACCTGGCTACTCAGATTTTATCGGGGAGGCAATCAGCGGTATTGAGGCCGTAGATTGCGCAATCATGGTCATTGACGCAGTTGAAGGGATTGAAGTGGGGACTGAAAGACTGCTCCAGAGAATTGAAGAAAAGAATTTGCCCGTGATATTCTTTATCAATAAGCTAAAAAAGGAAAATGCTGATTTCTCCAGTGTCTTTTCAGGGATCAGTGAAATAACGAAAAAAAGCATAATGCCTCTGACTATCCCCATCGGTGCAACTACTGACTTCCGTGGCGTTGTAGACATTGTACAGAGCAAAGGGTTCGGGGAAAAAGGTAAAGAAGAAAAAATACCACCCGAAGTAACGGAGAAAGTATCCGAGTATACAAATAAGATAATCGAAGCAGCAGCTGAAAATGATGACGCGCTAATGAACAAGTACGTCGAAGGACAGAAGATTGAGCTGTCTGAATGCTTCGAAGTAATAAAAAAGGGTATTGTACAGGGACGAATAGCTCTATGTCTTGTCGGTGAAGCCCTGGATCTTATCGGTATCCAGAGTCTCATAAATGCGGTCGTTGAATTCGCCCCGCAACCTGATTTGTTACCAGATATTAAACTCGGTGAGCAAGAAGTGAAACGCACTGATGATGCACCTTTTGTTGGTTATGTTTTCAAAACATCGGTTGAGCCTCATCTTGGAGAATTATGCTATGTCAAGGTGCTGTCTGGTATTTTGAAAAGCGGTGATGTGCTGAAGAATTCAACGCAATCGAGTGATGAAAAAATAAATCAAATGTTTTTAATTAAAGGTAAGGAAAAAAAGGAAATTTCTCAAGTTTCCAGCGGGATGATCACTGGTTTTGTCAAATTAAAGAACACGCATACTTGCGATACGTTGATTACACCAAAGACAAGTGGGTTCTTACCAAAAATCGAATTCCCAGCTCCCTCAATATCAATGGCTATCATACCAAAAGCAAAAGGCGATGAGGAAAAAGTCTCGAGCGGTCTGACACGTCTCCATGATGAAGATCCGACGTTTACATTTGCGTTTGATCCGGAAATCTCACAGCTCATCATTTCAGGTCTTGGAGAACTTCATCTCGACACTATCCTTGCAAGGTTAAAAAGAAAATACGGGGTAAGTGTTGGGCTCACCAAACCCAGAATCAAATACCGGGAGACATTCACCAGGAAAAGTGAGGCACAGGGTAAATATAAGAAACAGACTGGTGGACACGGTCAATTCGGTGATTGCTGGCTAAGGGTTGAACCGTGTGAGAGAGATGCAGGTTTCGAATTTGTTAATAAAGTAGTAGGTGGCTCTATCCCCTCGCGCTTTATCCCATCTGTAGAAAAGGGCGTGAAGGAAGCGATTGCGAATGGCTTTCTTGCCGGATATCCGGTAACTGACACAAGAGTCACTGTATTTGACGGTTCGTACCACGCTGTGGACTCCTCGGATATCGCCTTCAAAATCGCTGCCAGTATGGCAATGAAATCAAATGCTGAAAAAGGCGCAGTTGTTTTATTAGAACCTATCTGCGAAGTATTCGTTTTTGTAACTGAATCATTCATGGGTGATGTGATCGGTGATTTAAACAGTCGTCGCGGCAAAATAATGGGCATGGAAGGCGAAGGAAAGATTCAGCGAATCAAAGCCTTGGTTCCAGAAAGTGAGATGTATAAATATTCTACGAGTCTCCGGTCCATGACTCAGGGTAGAGGTTATTTCAACATGAAATTTCACCATTTTGAGGAAGTACCTAAAGAGATAACCAAACGTATTGTTGAGGGAATGAAAAAAGTAAAAGAAGAAACCAAGTGAGACCTGTTCTCATCCAATTCGGTGAAATAGCATTGCCTTTTTACGGCGTAATGCTTTTAATATCTTTTATCTGCGCTATCCTCTATGTCAGAAAAGCAGCCAAGAAATTCAATATCTCTCTGATAATGATTGAAAATCTGGCTTTTTACGTAATGGTTGGCGTTATTATCGGTGGCAGACTTCTTTATGTGATCTTTCACTGGTACCAATACGAAAACGATTTATTAGGTATCATAAGGATATGGGAAGGCGGGATGATGTTCTTCGGTGGTTTTATCGGCGCATTGATCGCCGGCATCATCTATTTAAGAAAAGAAAAAACTCCTGTTCTCAAGGTCGCCGATATCATTGCACCGGCAATTGCACTGGGTACTTTTTTCACTCGGATAGGGTGTTTTCTCAATGGCTGTTGCTTTGGCAAACCGTCCAATCTGCCGTGGGCAGTAAAATTCCCTCCACACTGCGTTGCCGTATCTTCATTGGTTCGTCAATATTCACTCCACCCGACTCAGCTATACTCCTCAATATTCGGGCTGGCGCTTTTTTTCTTCTTGAATAAAATGCTGTACAAACCACACAAAATAGGGATTGTATTCTCCCTTTATTTGATTTTCTCAGGCGCGTTCCGTTTTGGTGTTGATTTTATCCGTTATTATGAGAACGCGGCGAATTTCTGGATCAATCAAGTAATTGCCTTTGCCATCGCAGGTATCGGCATTATCCTCTATACCAAAGCATCGCAAACAAAACATTGAGTATTGTCCACACGATTCTAAAAGCAACTCTGGACTTTATCCTACCGCAACGTTGCATACTCTGTAATGATGAGATAATTCAGGGTATGTTATGTAATAACTGTCTCGACTATATACCTGAAGCAAAACCACCCTTGTGCCAATTTTGCGGCAGACCAATAAAAAAAAGAAGTCGGTGTGGATTTTGCAAAAAAGGAACTCATATTGATTATGGACGCGCATTCATGCTGTTTGTTCCACCGTACGATAAAATTATTCATCATTTCAAATATCGCAAAAAGACTAATCTTGCCATTTTTTTTGGTCGGGCAATGGCAAGCATTATAAAATCTCATTATTTTCTCAAAGATGCCGATACAATAGTACCTGTACCCCTTTTCTGGTGGAAGAATTTAAGGCGCGGCTATAACCAGGCAGCATTATTATCAGAAATAATAAGCCAGGAATGTAATATTAAAATGAATGACATTCTGAAACGTATCAAAAATACGAAGACCCAGACAAGATTGAATGAAGAAGCACGTCGAAAAAACGTTTTAGATGCTTTCCGAGTCAAACAAAATGGTATTAAAGGCAAACGAGTAATACTGATTGATGATGTTATGACAACCGGCGCAACAATAAATGAATGTGCGCGGGTCCTAAAAGAAGCAGGCGCTAAAGAGGTCTACTCATGCGTCGCCGCAATAACGCCGGGGTAGAAAAATGATACGGAGATGGGGAGACTGGGGGAATCGGAGAAAAGAAGCAAAAATGAATTTCCCTCCCCCTTAATGGGGGAGGAATAAGGTGGGGGTGAACGATTAACAGGAAAACTTTGGCAAGAAATTTAAGAAAAAATATGACTGAAGCAGAAACGAAGCTAAAAAGACAATCAAAAAATTATCAAAATTTAAAAGACCTCTCCTGGGTCTGGAAACGGCTCAATCTCACACCGGACGACTAATCTGCTGGCTCATGCACTAAAGATACTATTACTGTTCGAGCGAAGTCGAGAAGTTCCTTATTCAATACCCTCTTCATTGACACAGTCGATATTTCGAGTAATATACAATTCTAGGAGATGAAATATTCTGGAATTTTATGGAGTGCAACGAGTCCCCTCGTTGCGAAATTCCGGAGACCTTTATGGTGGTTGCAACAGGAATCTTTGGTATTGAAATGAAAGCTATCGGATATTTATACTGGATTCCCTGATCCCCCTGATCCCTTCGACATATAACTCAGGACTACAGCAAGTCAGAGGACAGGTAAGCCAGGGAATGACAACCAACTATTATTTTATGGGCTATCATATTCTCTCTGTCATTGTCCAAAGCAACCTCTCTGTCATTGTCCGGCTTGACCGGACAATCCAGCATTTTAGTTCATTCTCTCAATACACATTCGTTATCGACAAATAAAATTATAAGAGTATACTATGATGAAAGAAACCAGATATGCTTGTTAATATAAACTCCATCCTTGCCAAAGCCCGCCAAGGGCGCTACGGAGTCGGCGCATTCAACACGTCGAACCTTGAGATCACGCAGGCGATAATACAAGCTGCAGAATTACTTAATGCACCGGTAATAGTCGCAACGAGTGAAAAAGCAATACAGTATGCTGGTATTGAAAACCTTTCTCAACTTGTCATTACCATGGCAAAAAAAGCGAAGATACCTGTAGCATTACACTTAGACCATGGTAAATCATTCGATATAGTAAAAGAATGTATTAAACATAACTACACCTCAGTAATGATCGATGCCTCGCACCTATCTTTTAAAGAGAATTTAAGATTAACCAAACAGGTCGTTAAATATGCGCATAAAAGAGGTGTTTCAGTTGAGGCAGAGATTGGCAGACTCGCTGGAATTGAAGACGATATAAAGGTTAAAAAAGACGAAGCAATCTATACTGATCCTGATGAGGCAAAGAGATTTGCCCATGAATCTGGATGTGATGCACTGGCTATAGCTATTGGTACATCGCACGGCGCATATAAATTTAAAGGAAAACCAAAATTGCGCATTGACATATTAAAGGAGATTGCTGAAATAGTAAAGATGCCCCTTGTATTACACGGGGCATCAGGTGTTAAGATTAAATGGATTAGCCGGGTAAATAAGTTCGGTGGTCAACTTGCGCATACCAGGGGTGTACCAGATAATTTAATTAAACAAGCAGTAAAATACAGTATATCAAAAATAAATACTGACACAGATTTAAGGATTGCTTTTACTGCAGGAGTCAGGGAATATTTAATAAAAAATCCTGAAGGTTTTGACCCGAGAAAGATCATCGGTCTTGCACGGGACATGATGCAGCAAGTCGTTGAAGATAGAATAAAAATATTCGGTTCAAAAAATAAAGCACTACCCCCTCTCCCTTGAGGGGAGAGGGTAAGGGTGAGGGTGAATAGAAGATATAGGGGTCACTTCATATTGACAACATATAATATGATTCCTCATTGCTAATCCTCTAAGAAATCAGTATCCTGTTGCCCGTTATCCTGTGAAGATTGAAGATTTGACTACAATGGCCAGCCCCAAGGACCAGATTTTTCCCTATTATATGGTAAGGTACCTTTTCTCCTAAAATTTATTTGATTTCATAATTTTCGCTTTTTCAACGCATAAATGTTAATCCAGAGGAAGACCACTGTCCAACCAAAAAGAACAAGAAAATTCACCCAGGCATCAGTAAAGCCCGATTTGAAAAAAATCGCCTTGCGAATTCCATCAAGAACTTGATATGGCGGCAGAACCCAAACAAATCTTTTTATAGAATCGCTAAAATCCGCTGCCTGGGCCGAAACAAGTAAAACCACCATTACAAGAGTACCTACAATAGAGGCAGTAGATTGTGTTGGTGAAAAAATGGCGATAAATAACCCGATACCAACAATGGAAAAAATTCCGAGCAAGAGAATGACTATCAATAGTCCATTATTGCCTGTAAGTCCATCGTTAAGTAAAAGGAGCACAATCGCATTTATTAGAATTAGAAAAGAGCCCCAAATTCCCTTTGACAAAATGATCTCACGCTCTGATACGGGTGTGAGCAGTATTGCATCTAGCGTTTTCTTTTCCTTCTCTTCTCCCAGACTCAGAGGAATAACTGAAACCCCAATTAAAATAATTGTCAATAGCAGCCAGAGATCCAACATCTTTTGCTTTGCTGTAATTACTCTCAATTCTTTGATATTTAACTTAACAGGTGAGACGACCCCGGAATATTTATCTATGAAACTCTTTAACGTAGCTCGAATAATAGTCGTTTTGACAGGAGCTGCTCCATCCAGGACCACATCTATCTCGAATTTCTCCTGTGCAGTTAACTTTCTGATAAAATCATCTGGTAGCTGAAATGCTCCATGAACTTTCCCTTTCTCCACCATGGAAATAGCTTCATCCCAATTTTGGGAGAATTTAATATTTTTAAAGTGATCAATATTTAACAATATGGTTTTCAATTCTTGGTCATTGCAAAACACAACAACCTTGGGAGAAGAGAAGCCTTTTGGTGAAAGGGCAATATTGAAAAATACTGATAATACTATCGGTACAAGAACAATAAACAAGATTTCCCAGTTTCGCAATCCGTTCTTGAGGTCTTTTTCGAAAATAACGGCTATTTTTCTCATGTTAACTTTTTCCCAGTAAGGTTTATAAACACCTCTTCTAGGGTGGCTTTCTCTGTCTCCATAGATAAAAGCCTTCCACTTTGAAGAAGCTCCTTAATTCTATTCCCTGTCTGCTTATCTGACAGTGAAAATTGCCGTTCCTCTATCGGATCCTTCAGAGTTATCTTAATTATCCCTTTATCTTGACTTCTTTTTAGATTCTCTGGGTTGTCACAGACAATAATTTTGCCTTTGTCGATAATTACAACCCTGTCGCTGAGCTCATCAGCTTCTTCCATATAATGTGTAGTGAGAAAGATTGTTGCCCCATTCTTATTTACTTCTTTAATTATGCCCCTGATATATCTGGCAGTGTATGGATCGAGTCCCTTTGTCGGTTCATCCAGAAAAAGGATATCTGGCTTTGGAAGAAGCCCCCTTGTTAAAAGAAGCCTCTGTTTCATTCCTAAAGAGAAGTTTTTAACCTTTTCATTCGCCCATTCCCGGAGATCAAACTGTTCCAAAAGTTCATCAACCCTTTTATGGTTAATATCATAGAGATTGGCAAAAAAGGTGAGGTTCTCCTTAGCGGTCATTCTTTCATACAGGTTCTGTATCTCTGGCACAACACCGATGACCTTATGCAAGTTTTTTCTATCGCTAACAGGGTTAAAACCAAAGACTTTTACCTCTCCGTCAGTTGGTTCAATTTCACCAGTCAGAATTTTGATGGTTGTTGTCTTACCTGCTCCATTAGGTCCCAAGAATCCAAAAATTTCGCCTTTTTCAATAGAAAAAGAGATGTTATCAACTGCTAATAGTTCTCCATACCTTTTGGTCAATCCTTTTACTTCAATCATTTTCCACACACCTCTTTAGATTTGTTTATATGATTCTGGGTCCTTTTATCTTTCTTCATTATAGAATTGTCTGTCAATATTCAAAAAATTCAAAGCCCAATCTAAGCTTATCTGTACTAACCAAATAGTCCCGCAAGGCAGTCTATTTGCTAAATCTGACAGCTGTACCGTAAGCAAAAAGTTCAGCCGCACTACCCACAACACTCGTAGTCATATAGCGAACATTGATTATTGCATCCGCCCCGATCTCTGCAGCCTGGGCGATCATCCTACGGGTAGCAGTTGCCCGAGCCTTACCCATCATCTCTGTGTATTCAGTCAATTCGCCGCCAAGTATCAACCTGACTAAGGCGGACAGATCTTTACCAAGCCAGATAGCAAACACCGTATGCCCTTGGACAAGACCAAGAACCTCTGTGATATCCCGACCAGGTACTGTTGTGGAATTCAATAGCAAAACCGTACGCTCAGGCTCAGTAGGAAGTGACGCCTTTCCTGATGTCTTTTGTGTCCTTTGTTCGAGAGCAACAGTTATCAGAACAACAAGGACACCCCCCAGAAGGCAAAAAATCGCTATCCTGAGCCACCATGGTACGACTGGATCCTGGGAAACAATCACATGCCAAGGCATCCCGACAAATACTACAGTGAAGAGCCCCAACACGAAGGCAAGCGAGCCAATATGTCGAATTATCTTCATTTTTCCTCCTTTTTAATTAAGGACAGCGCCCATCCCCATTTTTCATTTTTTGATTATTTCATACTAAAATTCCGATACGATAGAATGATGATCATAATTTGTATTAATCATATAAATTTCCTTATTTTTCCATTTTCTATTCGACTATTTCCTTTACTCTTGTATAATAAGTATATCCTTCTTTTAAAGGATGTCAACGAAATCTGCGTATAAATAGAATCAAATTTTTACATTGACACTATAAAACATGATTCCTCATTGCTAAACCTCTAAGAATTCAGTATCCTGTTGTTTTCTGCCCTGTGAAGAGTGAAGATTTGACCCCAAATCCCTGCTGTTCCCTTATTTTGTAGGCGATGAAAAACATCTTTTTCATAATTTATCGCTATGGAGTTCTTTTTTTATTCTTTCTGATAAAAATATCTTCATTAGCGATTGATATGGAATATCCCGCTTATTTGCCAGGAGTTTTAAATGAGCGATAAGAGATTCCGGCAACCGGATGGATACGGTTCTTACAGAAGGTCTTAAATTTTGAAGAACCACTTTTTTCGCGTTTGAATATTCAACATATTCTGTTGAATCATGTGTTGCCCAGAACTTTCGTTCTTCTTCTTCATTTCTGAATCTGGGAATTTTCTTCAAGTGTTTCATTGATAACACCTCCTTTCTTTCTTACTCATATCCCTTGCTGATATTCATATGCTGGATTAACGTAGCAACTCAATGAGTATCTATCTATTTGCATTCGTCTCTTGTCCCCTGCTTCTTATCCTTTATTAATAATATACTTCTTTTAATGGATGTCAATGAAACGTGTGTATAAACAGAATCAAATTTTTACATTGATACTATAGAATATGATTTCTCATTGCTAATCCTCCAAGAATTCAGTATCCTTCTGCTTTCTATCCTGTGAAGAGTGAAGATTTGACCCTAATTCGTGCTTTGAAAAAATTTGATTTTTTATTTCCTGTAAATTTTTGTATCTTTGAAAACTAACGGCTTGCGGTTCATCCGCGTTGCGGAACGCAGCGAGTGAGGCAATCCGAGTTGAGCGCCTTGTTAGACATATCTCCGTCCTTTTATCGTTCTAGCTCTCTTGCTCCTCGGGGTATTCTAATGGTATCGCAGCACTCCAGCCCTCGCGTTTAGGGGCATTATGGCTAATTCTAAGGCTACTACCTTGGGTTGTCACAACCTTTGCTCCACGATGGATCATCGCTCGCACAACCGCCTTTCTTGGATGATCCTCATCTTTCTTTGCAGCGCTAATTATGGCTGTGAAAGTTTCTTCGCTTTTTTCCGGCTTATCTCTTAACCGTGGACCCAACCACCTATCCAGAACTTCGGTCGATACATTCCGTCTAGATCCGTGATGTGGGACTTGGAACCGATCAATTCCTGGAAGCACTAAACCAGCATTTGGAGCAAAATCTGCTGCCTCGTTTAATGCTCCTCGCCCTGCATCGCCTGTCAACAAAATCCGCTTTTCACAAAGACTTGCATATTGGATAACACTCATTTCATTTTCAGAGCTTGTTTCTTCATCTGAGAAGACTTCCTCACCCCAAACTGCTTTCCAGAGCGAAACGGTTTTTTCAGCTACAGCCTCGAAGATTGAACTAAGAGAAGCGGTTTCGGTAGCTTTTTCTTCTTTCGTGGATTCTGGAGTTTTCTCAGACTCTACAATAAGATCCAGGTACCGAGATTTTGACGGCGCTAAAACTGTAAATGCACCAATAGATGAGCCTTGAAATGGCTCGTAAATTGCAATTCCCTTTTCAACAGCAATTTCTTCTAACGCATTGATATTGGGATAGATTTCACGTAGGCGCTTTTTCAGATTATCTATGGATGTGAATCTTGAAAAGCGATCAATAAGTTCCTCAGCATATATCCACGGACGTAGCATCCATAGTTCTCCCACTTTAGACTGTTCTAAAACAGTGCGTAAACCTCCTGCGTGATCCCCGTCTGGATGGGTGACTATTACACGATCGATAAACGATGGAGCGCCATAATATCTCTTTATATGTAAAACAACAGAATCCCCTGTTTCTTGAAATCCTCCGTCAACAATATGAATGTTAACTTCTCCGCCTAGACTGTACCTAATGGGTATGGCATCACCACTCTTCGATGATTCAACGTCGAGGAAATCAATTTCAAAAGAGTCGCTCATTCTTTCTTCCCCTCTTAACCAATGTGCGTAGTAGCACGATCGTTTTTGGGATTAGCGTTGTTCTTCCATGCATTTACACGATCAGCAATATACTTGATCTGTTTTCTGTATGAGAAAATAAACATTATAAATAGGAAACATATAAGCCCTATAGGGCCAAATCGGTCTACAATAGAAAATTTATTCGAGGCGATTTCAAATAATTTTAGGAGCATCAACAGAAGAAACAATGCAGAAAATGTTCGATAAGCATTGTTAGCTTCTGAAAGCGTCTCTAACTTCTCGTCCATTTTCGACGCTTCGACAAAGTCTACATATGGAGCAAATCTTACAAATGATACTTTTTTTAGTAACGGCTCTATTACCAATGAACCTATCCTACTAATCACCAAACCAGTAAAATAGTACACGAACACACCAGTTACAATATCGGATTGAATTATAGAGTATTTTGTAAAATTACTTGCCAAAACTGAAAAAAGGACACCAGGCAGCAGATAATTAAAGAGATTGTATGATGATAGCTTTTCCAGCAATTCTTTCATGCCCAACCCCATCCTCCAGTGCGTAACCTAAGTTTATCTGTACTAACAAAATAACAATTACAGTTTGTATTAGCCATATAAATTTCCTTCATTCTTATATAATAAGTATATACTTCTTTTAAAGGATGTCAACAAAAAAGTGGGTATAGAATTCTGGTATATTTGAAAATTAATAATAACCCTAATGCAGAGGTCAGCGAAGCTGTACCCTGTCGGCTGCAGCGCTTGGTTGGACAATGTCAGGACGTTTCCCCTGGTTCACATACCCAGGAAGCTATTTCTTCTTGATATCCTTGC
>JAUVZL010000075.1 GCA_030602565.1 Candidatus Stahliibacteriota bacterium | reverse complement strand
GAGCAGAGATTCGTCGCGTGAACCACAATTAATGAAAAGACCCAATGAGAACGAATAATATTTTGGGAGTTGTTCAGTAACGAGTGATATTGAAGGAGAGACTTTCCAGCGGGTTATTTTATTCCTTGCGGATGAGATTTATCCTCCCTTGTTCGTCGATCTTGAGCACCTTGACAATAATCTCATCGCCCACGCTGACGACATCCTGGACCTTGTTCACGCGCTGCTTCGAGAGTTTGGAGATGTGGACGAGCCCTTCCTTGCCGGGTAGGATTTCCACGAAGGCACCAAAATCCATTATTCTCTTAACCTTGCCGGTATATGTTTTACCGACTTCGGCGTCCTGGACGATCGACTGAACAATGTCTCGTGCCTGGTCAACTTTGTGGGCATCAACACCTGATATTGTGACTTTGCCATCATCGTCGATATCAATAGTTACTTCCAGGTCAGCGATTATTTTTCTTATTGTTTTGCCGCCCGGACCGATTACTTCACCGATTTTTGCTTTGGGAACTGAGAAGACGATGTTCTTAGGTGCGTATTTTGAAATTTCGCTGCGCGCGGTCATTATCGTGCTATTCATCATTTTCATTATCTCTAAACGGGCTTGTTTTGCCTGGGTTAAGGCTTGGGCGATTATATCTAGCGCCAGACCGCGTATCTTCAAATCAAGCTGTATTACGGTAATGCCGTCTTTTGTTCCAGCAACCTTGAAATCCATGTCACCGTAGTGGTCCTCGTCGCCGAGTATGTCGGTAAGCAGCACGTAACGATTTTCTTCTTTGACCAGACCTATGGAAATACCTGCTACTGCGGTTTTGATAGGCACGCCGGCATCCATTAGAGATAACGATGCACCACAGACCGTTGCCATGGATGATGAACCGTTTGACTCCAGGATATTGGAAACGACGCGAATCGTATAGGGGAATGTTTCATCGCCAGGCAGAACTGGCCGAATGGCTCTTTCGGCAAGAGCGCCGTGACCGATTTCCCGACGGCCAACGCCACGTAGTGGTCTGACTTCGCCGACAGAAAAAGGTGGGAAGTTATAGTGGAGCATGAATGACTTAAATCCTTCACCGTATATTGCATCTATTCTCTGTGCGTCGCTCGCCGTGCCCAGGGTTGTGACCGCAAGACTTTGCGTTTGACCGCGCGTGAAAATCGCTGAGCCATGGGGGCGCGGCAGGAGACCGATTTCACAGGAGATTGGTCTGATTTCAGTCAAGGCGCGACCATCAATGCGCTTCTGTTCTTCCAGGACGCGCTGACGCATCTTTTTACCTAAGACATCATCGACCACCCGCTGGATCTTCTTCTCGATTTCCTCATCACGGTCTTGGAGCTTTTCTGCGGTTGTTTTGACAAGTTGATAGATCGCTTGCTGTCTTGCTTTTTTCTCTTGGAATGCATACACCTGGTCAATGTCATTGCCCAATGCCTGTCTTATTTCATTGAACAGTGCTTCGTCGACAAAAGGGTTGGTCATATCGATTTTTTCATTACCGACTTTTTCCTGAATCTGCTCTTCGATTTCGATTATGCGCCTGATTTCTGGCTGTGCACATTTGATCGCCTCTACGACTTCTTGTTCAGAACATTCGTTTGCACATCCTTCGATCATTACTATATTGTCTTTGGTTCCGGCAATTACCAGATTGAGAGTGCCGCTATCCTGCTGGCTTATACCCGGGTTGATTATGTATGAGCCGTTTTTCAGTCCGACTTTGACTGCGGCGAGTGGTGTTGTGAAAGGAATCTCCGAAATCAATAGCGCGGTCGATGCACCAATTAAGCCCAAAGTGTCAGTTTCGTGTTCAGTGTCTGATGACAAGAGGTGAATGATTATCTGAACTTCATTACGGAAATGTTCGGGAAAGAGCGTACGCAAAGGACGATCAATAAGGCGTGAAGTCAGAATTTCATTTTCTGAAGGTCTTCCTTCACGTTTAAAAAAACCACCAGGTATTTTACCGGCGGCAAAGAGAAGCTCGCGATAATCAACGGTCAGTGGCAGAAAATCAACACTTTCGTTAATCTCCCTTTTATAGGTCACGCTAACCAGGAGAACGATTTCGCCACAGGAAACCATACAACTACCCGCCGCCTGTTTTGCGACGTGACCAGTTTCAATACGCAGCTGTTTGTCACCCAGGGTTAATTCTGCAGAATACAATCTAACCCCTTAAATGCAGATTTTCAATAATTTTCAAATACCTGTTTCTATCTTTTTTCATCAGATAATTCAGATGGCGACGACGGTCGTTCACCATCTTGATAAGCCCTTGCCTTGAATGTTTGTCCTTGGGAAATTCCTTAAGGTGCTCGGTCAGTATCTTGATCCGTTCGGTAAGGATTGCAATCTGAACCTCAGGTGAACCCGTATCTTTCGGATGTCTTTTGAAACTTCCTATGATACCCTGTTTTTTGTCTTTATCTAAAGCCATTCTCAATACTCCTTTCTCATCAAGATAATTATCCACATATTTTCAAAAAAGTCAAGGGGGCGCTTTTAATCATAAATAATCTACCTGAAAGAGGTTGTTTAATCATAACTGGTATTGGGGAGTGAATTTCATTATGCCTGCCCCATTAGACACGTAGCATTTAATCGGGGTCATTGTAACTACCCGTCTCACAAATCTACACTTCAAACCTCTCAGAAATTGTTTAGTATGGATAGTCAAAATGTCCAATGTCCAGCGGAACGTATCGATTCACCGAGATGAGCCTGTCGAGAGATCGCGGGAGACGCCGAAGAAAGCAATTTCTGAATTGTTATATTGTGTAATGTAAAGTTAGCGGGTTTAAATTTATATGAGATAAGTTCTGGTAAGCATCATGGTAAGCGTCGGATAACGCGGCGTGGTCGTAGCGTATTGCGGAGGGGTTATATTTAGCGGCGGTGGGTGTGGTACGTCGTGGCGGTCCGTTGCATGAGTTTTATGAACGGTTACGGAGCAGAGGTAAATATGGTGCAGTGGCATTGGTTGCAGTTGCCTGTAAGTTAATGCGTTTCTTGTTTGCATTAGTACGTGATCAGCGGTATTATGTAGCGGATTATGCGGATAGTAATGTTTTATCAGATGTAGCATAGAGATGAGTATTGTCAGTGGGGGAATCACGAGGGGGCAAATAAAGGTGTTTCGTGAAAGAACAGCCTTGGTGTAAAGAGTCAGTGATCCCCCACGTGTTTGATGACCTGGATTAAGCACCGTTGGGGTCAATGAGCTCTGGAATAACCAGTGTATGGTATCGGGCAGGAGGATGTGGGGATAACCTACTGACAGCTAGAATAAAAGTGTTGGCGGAATGAGAATAAAAAAGGAGAAAAGAATGTGATCTTAAAAACAATAAAAGTTAATAAATTAACCTTTGACTATATTAAACCAGATTTGACCCCGATTATTCCAATTACATGGGAAGGCAACAAAATCTCAGTACCGCTTCGTTTACCAAGCAGAACCGAAATTGAACTACACATCGTTCCCCATCGTAAACGCACTGAGGTACACTTATGGTATAATAATCAAGTGATTGAAGTAATCCATTTCAAGCCCTAAATCGTATTAAATTTAGTCCACTTTTAAAACACGTTTTGTCCAGTTTTATCTTTTAAACAGTCCACTTTTATCTTTGGGTTAACAGCCGAATTTGTACTGTCTTGACATTTTATCGCGCATATGTATAATTTTTCAATCATATTTTATATAGTTAACGATATGTGTAGAAAAGTAAAACGTAGATGAGGAGGAACAAATGAAGAAACTACTCATAATACCATGTGCTGTGTTTATCATAACCTTTGTTGTAATAGCTTCAGCAGATGATCCTAAGGGAATAACTGGCACTTGCTATCAGGATGAACATGGCGGTCAGGAAGTAGCTAACTGTTCCACAATGCTTTGTTACAAGCCGAATTATTACGCATGCACAACAAAAGCAGATGGAGATGGAAATTATACTGTAGATCTTTCACTGCCAACATGTAATCCCCCAGGACCGGAAGCAGGTGCATATGATATAAAGGCTTGGAAACATATAAACAATCATCTCTATACGGCTGATAACGGGTATGATGTTTTTGACCCAGACGGTAGTGAATTAATGGATAACGACTTTGTGCTTATAGGAGAAAATAAATAAATATTGTCATCATTATCTCAAGAAAACAAATTTTCGTATTGTACTGAAATTCCTTGATCTATCTGCAGAGTTATTAGAGTAAAGGGGACTAGGGACACATTTAATGAAATAGACACCGCTTGCGAGATTTGTGGTCGGTATTCTCAACATATGATACCCGGAGGATAATTGCCGCAAAACATAGGAATCAACCCTCTGACCAAGGGAATTATAAAGTGTCAGGTTGACACTGTCATGTTGCTTAAGATACAGCGCGAGCTCAATATAATCGCCGCTTACTGGATTCTGCAACAATTTTAATCCAGAATCTAAAGCTATAGTATCCAATTCTTCCACACCCGGGGGCGAAAATTCATAAACATAGATTCCGGTACCCACAGCAGCAGTATAAATATATGAACTTGATACAGAAATATCATATGTCCACTCTCGTCCGTTATAATAGCCAACCTCATAAGGATCTGATGGGTAAGAGAGATCTATTACGCTGAAAGAATATTTATCCGCAACATAGGCATAATTATCTTTAACATAAACCTCGGTAGCGACATTTGGGGTCGCACAGTAACCCCCTTCTTGTGGGTTCGCAGGATCAGATATATCTATTATTTGAAGACCACAGCATTCAGCCAAGTAAGCAAAGGAATCTAGTACATAAATACCCCAAACATGATCCGGGGCGTCATAATATCCTACTTCATAAGGAGCGAAAGGATCTGTAACATCAATTACCCGAAAGCCTTGCCATCCATCAGCAATATATGCATAAAGATTACCTGTTCCACTTTCTGAAACCATGACATCATAAACCTCACCATTGGTATTATGGCAACTTGTTTGTTGAGGGTTCGTTGGATCAGATACGTCTATTATCCGAAGTCCTGAATGATGCTCGGCAAGATAGGCATAAGAATCTGCAACATAAACACCCTCTACCGCACCCGGGGTATCAAAATAACCAATCTCTTGAGGATTGGATGGGTCTGATACATCAACTATTCGAAGTCCTGCAGTATCAGCCGCTACATAGGCATAATCATCTGACACGTAAACTTTATGAGCATAGCCGAGTAAATCACAGTGTCCTATTTCTTGCGGAAAATCTGGTGACGATATATCTATTATCCACAGACCATTAGGCCATTCAGCAACATAGGCATACTGCTCGGATATATAAATACCATGAGCATGGGCTGGGACATCGTGAAAACCAACTTCTTGAGGATTTGATGGTGTTGATATATCTATTACACGAAGGCCACCCCAACAATCAGGAAGATAAGCATAAGAATCTGATAAACAAGCACTATAAGCCCACCATGGTGTATCACAATAACCTATTTCTTGCGGGTTCGAAGGTACAGATACATCTAACACCCGAAACCCATCTCTATCAGCACCAACATAAGCATAAGAACCTGATACATAAACACCCCATATCCTGGCCGGAATGTCATAAACACCGACCTGCTGTGGATTTGATGGCGCTGATACATCAATTATCTGAAGTCCACCAAGTCCATCAGCGACATATGCGATGGAGTCAGATACATGAACTTCAAAAGCATATTCTGGTGTATCAATCCAACCAACCTCATATGGATTTGAAGATTCTGAAATATTTATCATCCGAAGACCGCTTGGTCCATCAGCAACATAGGCATATTCACCTAAAATATATACATCCATAGCGTCACCTGGTGTTTCACAAAAACCTATTTCTTGTGGATTTGAAGGAGTAGAGACATCGATTACACGCAGCCCAGTATTATGGTCCGCGACATAAGCAAAAGCCCCTGTAACATAAATACCAAGAGCATGATTTGATGTAATATAATAACCAATCTCTATTGGGTTATAAGGATCTGATACATCCCATATCCTGAGTCCCATGGTGAAGGCTGTACAATAAAGCCTTTGCGTTGAACTGTCATAAAAGATGCGCCAGACATCATCTCGGGTACGAATTTTTTCCGATATCTTCACTGGGGTAGATGGATTCGATACGTCAAAAACATAAACACCACCCCCAGATTGGCAAAAAACCAAATTTCTTAATGAATCATATGCCACGAAACGAGCAGACCCAAATGGCCAGTTACCCACAAAGCGTACATTAAGTGAATCAAACCTCTGCGTATATTCATTTGCAGGGAGACTTTCTATTTCAAAAAATATCTCATCGTTCCTGGGGATGATTGAAAAAAATAATAGTACTATATTGATTATATTCACAGGCTCCTCGATTTGTCTCTAATAATAGTATAATACTAATTCATGATTTGTCAAGTGGTCGATTGAAGGATACACCATGTTTCTCTTTTTTCAAGAGTAATTATCCACATATTTTCAAAAAAGTCAAGAGGTTGTTTTATTTCAGGTATTTATGTAAGTCCCCCTTGACCCAGAGGGTTTGCGCAGTATAATCCAATGTGTCTACCAAGAAGCTTGCCTATACACTTACCATGGTCTACAGCATAGTCATCGGGGTTCTCCTGCTCAGACTAGCGCTCGGTCCTCAGACTATTACCATCTATGCTTCACTGATCTGGGCATTGCTCTACCCGGTAATTCTGCTGAGGTACCTCAGTACGACAATCGTCTTCACTATGCTCTATCTGGTTATTTGGTCTTACATAACCCTCAAGAATATCTTTGTTTACAAATATTCAGCACTCAGTACGTGTCTTTGGACCGCCGTCTGGATGGTATTAGTAGCGGCACCTTTTATCCCCTTTGGAATTCATTATTTCTCTTTGTTGAGATACAGCTTTCAGATATACTCAAACCTTGTGCGTATCATCCCGTTTGCCAGTTTCCTTATTGTTCTGGTTATGGTTAATTACTTTTACTTCAGACAAAGGCTGTCGACTTCAATACTCTGGGCAATGGGTTTGTCGATGGCGACTATCTTCATGATTACCCTGTCTGATTTGCTGCCCGTCCTGACAAGTCAACCTTTTTTCTATATTCTCCAATACCGCATGTCATTCATCAATGCGGTTGTAATTAGAGTACCGATAATTGCTCAATTATTATTCATTTGTGGGGCTTGTCTCGTGTTTGTTGTTCTTGACAAAGACTTCATCGCTGAGACAAGAAAGAAAGGTGTGGCATTCAGGTTAATTTTGCCAAGTGGTGTCACGATCGTAATGCTGCTGTTTATGGCGTTCCTTCAGAATGACTACAACCGATATCGCGACTTTGATTATAGTGAAGGTTTAGCCACGATATTTCTGAGCCACTATGATAATCAAGAGATTATTTGGTTTGATGGACGACAGGTTAGGTTATGGCCAGGTAATTTCAAGTTGCTTTATCCTTTTGGTAAATATAACCTGGTTGATACATTGGAGCAACACGCTAAGGAATTGGGTGGTATGACAATCATTGAAGGTATGCATCTGTACAAGCTTGAGCGGATATTGAAACTCTTGGCGTATGGTCCCCGCGATACTGTGATTTACAATGCATTAAGCCATATCATTGAGCAGCGGGTGTACCGGGTTCCGACATATTTGGAACCTTTGCTAACTATGATTAAAGCGCGTTTTGCTGGGGAAAATAAAGAAATCATGGTCAGGGGATGGGTGACCTTAAACAATGCGCCGTGGGCAAACATTGTCTTTTGTGTTAACCGATGGTTTGAAAGGGGGAATTTGCATTTTGAAAGGGTTTGGAAGGGCACGACTGACACGAACGGACGTTTTGAGTTCAGCTGTTTTGGAGGCGACGAGCAGACAACACTTTATTTCCAGATCTATTTCATGGTTCCAATAGTGAGCAAAGGTAATGGGCTTGACCACATAAGCATATCAAATATCCCGCATGAATTTAAGACGCCTGGGACGTTTATCCTTGATACGATTAAAATCGAGTTGGCGTGGTCAGATCTTGCTCAAGATTTGCGCGAGATCATTATCGATCCGAGCGTCCCCTTAGATTCATTTGAGTTAGTACTCCCGGATTTGGGGTATGACAAGCGTATTGTTATTGATGGCGTAGTGTCTAAGTCTGGCATGGTGCTTACGAGGAATATTGAAGTACAGTATTTAGCCGATGGAGCTAAAGACTACAAGTTTGAACAAGACCTTAAAGCAAAGGTCAGAACCTGGCGGTTTTTCGGTTCGGGTGGTGAACAGACAATAAAAATCCACATAAACCCCAGGCGACAACCCCTTTTATAGGATTGTTTGATAGGCAGTTTTCTTGTAATAGGTAAGCCATTCTAAAATTCCTCCCCCTTGATGGGGGAGGACTAAGGTGGGGGTGAATAATCATTGGAAAATCATTAAATTCATCACCCTCCCTTTTATTCCCTCCCATCAAGGGAGGGCAATATGAGAAGAATCTTAGAATGGCTAAACTGTTACGTTTTCTTCTAAGTACGAGGGGTCAGGATTTTTATCAGGTAATCGTATTCAATATTGACAAACGAACCGATTTTCAAATCACCCAAAGTTGTGTTCTGTAAGGTATAGGGGATTATTGAAACCGAAAAGATATTATTCGATATCGACGCAATGGTTAGGCTGACGCCGTTAATACTGATCGACCCTTTTTCAATGAGATATTTCTGATTTTCTTGGGAAATCTGGAAGAAATATTCGTTACCTTTTTTTTGGACGACTTTTGATCTTTCATCGACGTGCCCCAAAAGGATATGTCCGCCAAGCCGGGCGTTTATGGATAAGGCACGTTCAAGGTTGACCTGGGCATTCACCCGCCACTGTGAAAGGGTAGTGATACCCTTAGTCTGCTGCATAGCCTCGACTGAAAACCCTGTGCTGCTTGTCGCCACAATAGTCAAACATATACCATTGATTGCAATGCTATCACCTTGTTTGTTCTCGAGCGTCGATTCAATATCTATCCTTTGGACCTTGCCTTTTGTTATATTGACGATTTTTCCTTTTTCCTCAATTATTCCTGTAAACATGATATAGTATATCCTCCTCAATATTCAATGGTTTTTTATCTCGGCTTTGCGCATAGTCCAGGATCTCACTGGTCAGTGCTAAACCGTTACCTGTTTTTGTTTTGGCTCTGAAAAGATAGAGTTCATCGTACATCTTGGCTTTGAAAAATTGGGCAAAGACTTTACCGCCACCTTCAATGAGAACAGAGCCAATAGCTAATTTGCTGAGTTCCTCAAGAATCCTTGATACCGGGTAGGAAGTACCTTCAAACAAGATAAATTCCACGCCGACCGCGGTTAATGTCTGAATTTTTCTCGGGTCATTGTTTTTGTTTGTTATGATGATTCTGCGACTGTCCGGGTTCAGGAAATTGGCGTGATCAGGTATCTTGAGGTTTGGGTCAATCACAATCCTCGTCGGACTATTTTTACCGAGGTACCGATCGGTTAGATAGGGGTTGTCGAGCAGTATGGTGTTTATACCTACAAGCACGGCATTGAGCTGTCCGCGCAGTGCGTGAACCAACCTCCTTGACGGTTCTGAGGTGACATATTTCTGCCGGAAACCCGCGATCTTGCCGTCTTGAGATACCGCTATCTTCATTATTACGTAAGGCATTTTGGTGGTTATGTATTTGGCATACCAGGCATTCAATTTACGCGCCTCATCGCTGAGGACATTGGTTGTAACTGCAATATTATGAGCTCTGAGATATTCGACCCCTTTACCATTGACCAGTGGGTTAGGGTCATTCATGCTGATAACCACTTTTTTGATATCTGCTTTATCGATCGCAACCACACATGGTGGTGTCCGGCCAGTACAACAGCAGGGTTCGAGGTTTACATAGAGGGTTGCGGCACGTGCCTGATGACCGGCATCTGCCAGGGCGCAGATTTCAGCGTGGGCTTCACCGAGTTTTCGGTGATAACCTTGACCGACAAGCCGGTTGTTTTTTACAACCAGGGCGCCGACCCGGGGGTTGATTCCGGTGCTTCCCCAAGCTTTTTTAGCCAGGGCAAGTGCTCTGGTCATAAACATCTTATCATAGTGTTCTTGCATGACGACCTACTGTTTTACCAACATGTCAACAGATCCTTGGTAGCCCATCAGCTTCCAACTGAAGAAGAGGGTGTATGCCGCCGATCCTTGTTTCCAACCAGACCCCTGGTTCTCTTGTAACCTCACCGATCAGTGCGGCATTCTTACCCAAAACGTGGGATTTCATGGACTTCAGTATCTTTCCTGCCGATGCTTTTTCGACGACGCAAAGGAGCTTGCCTTCGTTTGCAATATAGAGTGGGTCGATACCGAGTATTTCAGTGGCGCCGATGACCTCCTTTTTAATGGGCACATCTTTTTCCCGTATGATAATGCCCATTTTCAAACCATCGACCATTTCGTTTAGAACCGATACAATACCGCCCCGCGTTGGATCGCGCATGAAGTGAATCGATGATTTG
This sequence comes from Candidatus Stahliibacteriota bacterium, assembly GCA_030602565.1. GTDB lineage: Bacteria > Hydrothermota > Tepidihabitantia > SM23-42 > SM23-42 > JAUVZL01. The sequence continues at coordinate 1,913 of JAUVZL010000075.1, read as the reverse complement.
TATTTCAAAAGTGTTTTAGTAAGAAGATTGAGCGGAGCTACATCACTTTTAATATTCGAACGCAAACCCAGGTTCAATCTTTCATTCATTATCGCCACCCCATGATCACCAATAGTTCCACTGAGCAAGATGACGTCACCAAGTCTTATACGCTGCTTGGAAAGGTCGAGTTTTATTATCCCAACCCCTGAAGTCGTTATGAAGATATTGTCGGCTTTACCTTTTTCAACAACTTTGGTATCACCACAGACAACTTGAACCTCTGCATTGCGCGCTGCCTGTCCAGCAGATTTGAGGATGCGTTCGAGTTTCTTTATCGCAAAACCCTCTTCTATGATCATCGAAAAAGAAATGTGTTTTGGGACCGCGCCCTTCATTGCAAGGTCATTTACCGTACCGCAGATAGCGAGCTTACCGATATCACCGCCCGGAAAAAATATCGGCTTGATTACATAGGAATCAGTCGTGAATGCTAAGTTGGTATTTTTCAGTTTTATTAAAGCTGCGTCTTCAAGGCGTTTGAGAACTGGGCTCTTGAAATATTTCAGGATGATTTCTTTGATGAGGCGGCTGGTTAATAATCCACCTGATCCATGACCGAGCGTGATAGTATTGGATTTTGTCATAGTACAGTTCTGTTTTCATTATTTAACAGGGCAAGTTCAAACGAGTCCCTTAAGAAACCACGTGCATTGTGGTTTTCTTTGAACCGTCCCAAACCCCAGTTCGGGTTCATGTTCAGAGTAAACGTGCCAAGATCAAGGTATTTGAATCCTTTGATATATCCCCATTTTAGAACTTCATAAAACAATAGATTCACCGGTCGATAGATCTGAAAGTCATTATTGTGACTGATGTAGAACGCCAGCATGACATTTTGATGTGCGCAGAAAACAACGAGCCCACCGATCATCTTCTTATTTAGATAAGCGGCAAAAAGAAGGATATCGTCAGGGAATAACTTTTTCAAACGCAGAAGCTCTTCAATCGTATGCGTGGGTGATACATTGTGCCTCATGCCAAGATTATGCTCTAAAATCGCGTAGAAGGTTTTGAAGTCCTCGGAAATAGTGACGCGCACCCCTTCTCGCATCGCCTTTTTTGTTGAGCGGCGTGCATCAGCATGAAAGGTAAGGAGTGGCTCGGCTACATTGATCGGGATGACCGCAGTGATCTCACGTTTCCGATAATGAAACCCGCTTTTCACCAAAGCAAAATCAATGTACTGGTCAGGTTCCTTATAATAAATCAGGGGTGTCTGGGTGAGGAGAATCTTCTCGTAGCCGCGTTCCTTGAAATAGGTAACAAGATGTTCAACGATTAGGCATGTCTTATGTATTCCAATACCTTGCTTTAGGACAAAACCACCGTATGAGGCACCCTGGTGCGAAATAATAGTCTTGTCTTGTATAACCGCGGGGAACAGGGCAAGGATACTGGCTTTCTCTTTGATTATAAGATGATGATTCTTAAAACGTCGAGAAGGATGGTAGTTTAGAAACCTCTGGTAGTGGAACATTGTACCGTTATTTGCCTTTGGGACAAAGTCTTCCCACTGCTTGGTGTCTCGTTCGGTAAACTTGTGTATCTCCATGCTGGTTGTGACAGTATAATTATGAAAAGAAGAAAGTCAATAACCTAAGCTTGGCATGTATAGGTTTCTTACCCCGTAGGAAACCCATGCTATATTTATTCTTCAACATCGCATACCCGAAGGACAATATTTTCACGGGCGTAAACGCCCTACTTCTAATTCTCGGTCAACCTATTTATTCAGAAACTTGGACACATCTTTATCCCTTGATTCTGAATTTATCAAATAAACTCCTCACCTTAATCCTCTCCTCGAAGAGGAGAGGAAAGCCATCTTTTCGTACACCCTCTCCCTTTTTAAGGGAGAGGGAAAGGGTGAG
>JAUVZL010000015.1 GCA_030602565.1 Candidatus Stahliibacteriota bacterium | reverse complement strand
CTTTGTTCTTTAAATGCTCTCGCAAGATTTCAACCTTCTTCTCAGAACTAAACCGCCGCCTTTTTCTGTCCATTTCTGCTCCTTCCTTCCCACCTTATTCAACTATGCCCGTTTGTCAAGTTCCATCTGAAGCAGAACACTTCTCTCCTCTCCATTCAACTACCGTGATAATGTTCTTCTTTATACATCTTGCAGTCTGCCAGATCCAAGCAATGAACTTGACCGGTATGAATCTTGCTTGATAGGGCAGATAGAAGAGATCTTATCTATTAGCCAGGGGGGAACATTTGTCCTATTTACCAGCTTCAAGTTACTCAATAAGGCATATGAGAAACTGAAAGAGAAACTTCTAAATAACCATCTACTTAAACAGGGTGATATGCCTCGATATAGATTGGTTGAGGAGTTTAAGAAGAGGAAATCTTCCATCCTGTTTGGGACCAATACCTTCTGGCAAGGGATAGATGTGCCAGGTAAGAGCCTTCAGTGTGTGATCATAACCAAACTCCCATTTGCTGTCCCGGACGACCCAATTCAAGAGGCAAGGATGGAACTACTAGCATCCCAGGATATTGATCCCTTCAGGCATTATCAAGTTCCTCGGGCGATCATTATGCTTAAGCAGGGATTTGGCAGGCTCATCAGAACAAAGAAAGATTCTGGTTTGGTAGCGATCCTTGATCCGCGAATTAGGACCAGATTCTACGGCAAATGGTTCTTTAAATCTTTACCTGCGTGTAAACAAACTACGAACCTAAAAGAAGTTAGAGAATTCTTCTCTCAAATTAGAGATAAAAAAGAGACTTAGAATGCTTCCCCTGAGTATTGACAAGGAAGCATCGTTGGATAGAATTTCAATATGGCTAAGGATTTCCTTGAAAGGCAGGAGATGGGAAGGATTGAAAAAGGAGATGGAAGGGTCTTAGTTAAATTCCCTTACAATCCAGCATATATTACGAGAATAAAAACAATCAAGGGCTATAGGTCAAATAAAAAGTCCACTGAATAGCTTGAGCTTTAGTCATACGAAGAAGGAATGAGTAATAGTTCGGCTAGAGGTATGTATATCCGAACTGGTTCGGATATAAACAAGTTAGACGAAATTCTGCGTGGCAGCAAAACAGGTGAAAGGAGATAAAAATGAACAGAGTATTCAGAAGCTCTTTGCCCATGTTCATGGCAGCATTACTGATACTGACAATCACTAATTGCGGGGCGGATAAGGAAGAAGCTAAAGCCCCTGAGAGCGTGCCAGAGACGGAACCAGCAGTGGCAGATTATCTTGGAGAAGGTGTTGTGTTTGCTGCATATGAGTTTGAAGATGATTTCTTTGGAACATGTTTCTATCCTGCCAAGATAATAACAGAACCAAGCGAGAAAACAAAGGGTGAATATCAAGTTATGGGTGTAACTGGAACTCATGATGTGGCAGAAGGACAAAAGCACTGGACAAAAAATGTGATACTGAAATCACATCCAGCTAAAAAGGACGAGCTAAAACCCGGAATGGTCGTTCTATATACTGGTGTTGGTTCCTCGCCTACACCGGCACTTGATGAGGAACTCCCATACAACCGCTGGAGAAGGGCTTATATCCAAAAGACAGATAAGTTATCCAAAGGAATAGTACAAGCCAAACTCCCTGAAGGATATTCAGGACCCTTACATATAAGAAATATACGCGTTTGCGATGAGCCTAAGATGGAATTACCCGAGGAATTAAAGGAAGAATAGAGTAAAATGTTAGTGGATTGCCACGCAGAACAATCGCCTAACACGGGCTTTGTGGGAAGCTACGCTTTCCCCAAGCCCAATGAATTGGGCAACTACATTTTAACTTTTTGCTTTTAACATATCCACGAGGAATCGTGATGATTGTTGAATGTGCCCATGGCGCCACTTGGGATAGAGCAAGTATAATTTGCGCTGAGCACGGGTAAGGGCAACATAACAAAGCCTTCTTTCTTCTTCAATCTCCTGGGATGAAGCCATTTTCTTGGTGAGGGGAAAGACATCTTCAATCAGGTCAACCACGAAAACAATAGGAAATTCAAGACCTTTAGCACTATGCACAGTCATTAATTTTACCGTATCTTTTCCCCATTCTGCCAGGTCTAATGCATGAATCAACCTGATTTCACTCAAGAATTTCGCTAATTCAAAATTCTTATAGCCTCTTGCAAAGGCAATTAGTTCGTTGATATTTTCGCCCTTAAGTTTTGCCACATCTGTAATTTCTTTTATTATGCGGCTGGGTGTCAGGATCCCCGGTTCCATTATATGGTGACTAAATATAGCCTCGGTACGCTCAAGACTCATTTTCTTCACCATGAAAATTGCCTGGGCTCTTGCAGTGAATTCCTTGATCGTCGGGGGGTCAGGATATTTTTTTGAAGAATAAAGATCAAGGAGTTCAAGATACTCAATCACTGGTTTTATATCAGAGCGTTCGTAAAATGAAGCACCGCCGATCAGGGTATGAGGAATACGTGATTTGATAAGAGCTTCTTCGTAAATCATTGATATGTAATTCATCCTATACAGTATTGCGATGTCCTGAAAACAGTAGCCATCTTTTTTCAGCGATTTCAGTTCTTTAATAATATAATCAACCTCATCTTTTTCCGATTTGGCAGCATATACCATGATGTCGCCGGTTTGGGTATTGGGGATTACAGTACTCGGTCGCAGCATTAGATTATTCGCGATCTCGAGAATCGCCTGGGGTAGGCGAAAACTTCTGGTGAGGTTATAAGTTTTTGTATTTTTGAAATCCTGGGGCACTCGGTATATCAGTTTTCGGTCAGCCCCGCGCCAGCTGTATATTGCCTGGTCCTCATCACCGGTGAAAAATATATTACCCTTGTAGATCAAAGACAAAAATCGATACTGGGCATGGTTAATATCCTGGAGTTCGTCGATAAAAATGTAATCAAACAGGGTTCTATAATATTCTCTTATATCGGTATTTTCTTCAAGAAGCTCTATTGCAGAGAGAATGAGATCATTGTAGTCGAGGATATTGTTTTTTCGCAAGTGTTCCTGGTACTGTGTATATATCTTGTGGCAGTATTTTTCCCAACTATTTTCTGGTTTGAATTTATCGCTCGTGACTCCCTTTGCTTTGAGGTTCTCAATGAATTTTATGATTGCATTGGTACGGTACTTGCCGGTCTTGAGCTTCATTCTGGTAAAGATTCTTTTCGGTTCTTCAATTGTGAAATTTTCATTGAGGTCAAGCCTTTCTGCATCACGGCGCAGCATTCGGTAGCCAATTTTGTGGAAAGTGCCGAGCCATAGGTCGTGCAAAGATAAACTGGTTAGATGTGCTAACCGACTTTTTATATCATTTGCTGCTTTATTAGTAAATGTGCAAACAAGGATTTTTGATATTGGGATGCCTTTGGCAATCAATCGGTCAATGGCATAGGTCAATGTCGTGGTTTTTCCACAACCTGCCTGACCGAGCAAAAGGATATTTCCGTCGACCCGGGCAATGATATCTTCTTGTGCCGGGGTTAATTTTATGGGTTTTGCTTGTTTTGCCGGAAGGTTAATACTGCTCACGACCTTGATCGCCTCACCTTTTCTTGTGATTATTTTCAGGAGTTCATTGGCATCGGGTCTTGATTCAGGGGTTAGACTGAGACATTTCAATATAGCATCTTCAATGTGCTGTGGTGTTTGAGTTCGCAATACAGTGGGCATAAGATAATTGGTCTTTTCGATTTTTTTGCGTAATGCATCAAGGCTATCAGCTAAAAAAGGTGGTGTGCCAGTGAGCAATTCGTAGAGAATAGTACCGATGGACCAGATATCACTCTTTTCAGTATAGCTACCTTTCCAGACCTCAGGTGCCATATAAATAGGCGTACCCGCGGTTGATGCGGAAAGCGATCCAGCGCGGATAAAGCGTGCCAGACCAAAATCAGCAACCTTAACAAACTTTTTCTGATCTTTTTGAGTGAGCAAGATATTTTCGGGTTTTAGATCACGGTGCAATACACCATTCTTATGAGCATAGCGGATGGCATCGAGGATTTGAGCAGTAATGCTTACGGTTTTTTCAATACCGACCCCCTCGTCCGTAATTATGTCTCTTAAAGTGCTCCCCTTTATATACTCCATAACCAGAACAAACTTGCTGTCGACAAAATCGATATTATAAAATCTAACGACATTAGGATGGTCGAGTGATGCAAGTAGCTTTGCTTCATCTTTGAGCATAGCAATCTCTTCTTTTCTCATTCGGGATATTTTTAAGGCGAAATCTTTATCGAGTATAGTATCGTGTGCTAAAAATACGTCACCAAACCTACCGCCACCAAGCCAATCGAGGATTTCGTACTTGCCGAGTTTTTTTAAAAGCATAATTATAATAGAGTACAGGAGCTTATAGGAGTGCAATAGCTTGCTATTGCATTGTCTAGCGTCAGCAAGCTGACGCACTCCGGAAAGGAATAGGATAGGCTGACGCACTCCGGAAAGGGAAGGGCGAGATCGTATGTTAAGCGGGGATATGGAGTGCAATAGCTTGCTATTGCGTTGTCAGAAATCATCATTTTTCATAAAATCGATAACTGGATATTTTGTGAACATATTTAATAACCAATCTTCACCTTTTGCTATTAGGTACTCATTATAACTCGAGAATCCGTATTCTTGCGGTTGTGTAACAAAACCGTGTTTTACTGGATTAAGATGGATGTAATTCAGATGGCTATAGAGGGATTCCTCGTTTCTTATACATTTGTCCCAATAATTAAACCAAACCTTCCTCGATGTATTCGTTGATTTATTTATCCGTATTGCACTTTTACTGTGAATTTTGCGTAGAATTCCGGAGATGAATTCTCCGATTTTTGATTTGCACAAAAGATGGTAGTGATTAGAAAGAACTACCCAACCAATCAATTTATAATCATAAGAAGTCAGGATATCTTTGATGATATTTGATAAATCTAATCTCGACTTCTCAGTAGCGAATAACTTTTTCTTATATAACGTGCTGGAAGTTATAAAGTAATATGTGTTATCCATGAATAGATGGGGTGGGTTATGTTTGTATTGTTTTAGCATAGCCTTGTTATGTAATGCTATTGCATTGTCTAGCGTCAGCAAGCTGACGCACTCCGGAAAGGAATAGGATAGGCTGACGCACTCCGGAAAGAAATAGGCGTTGTCCAGCGTCAAAACCGATAATTGAGATCAACGATTCGAACAATTTTATACCGGGAAAGCAGAGACATGGACAAAATTATCTTGATATACAAATGCTTGTCCTAATAAGCCGTCACCTTTGATTGTGATATGCTGGGTTTTTCTCCTCGATTTCCTTTTGTTGAGTGCGGCGAGAGTCGCGGTCAAGAATTTCTCCACATTGGGTTGACCATTTCCTTTATGCAGATATTCAATGGCATCCAGAGCATAGCTTCTAACAAGTTTCTTCTCGCATTTTTGATAGATCTTTGGGTTCTGGAATATATCACAACCAAGGATACGGTTACCAGTCGTGCCGATAAGACCGATAGTATTATGATTCAGACTCTGGAAATCTTCAATATACCGGTTGATTTCTTCTGCAAGATTTTCGAAGATATCGTGCATTGACGAGGTTGCCGAACGAGTTTTAGTAACGGTCATTTTACGTTGTATTTCTTCCCAGATTGCTTTTTGTATATCAGCTCTTGTTTGTCGGCTTTTCGTGAGCATGGCGCGCAAACCTGGATAAGAACAATGTCCTGTTTTAAACCCACCGATTTCATCCCATCTGTTTTCTTCAGCACATATTACAGAAATCCGATGAGTTGAATTGGGTTCAGCAATATTTGATCTCGAGATTATGCGATTTTGCAAAGCACCTGTGATCTCATCACCGTCGAGCATTAAAACCGGGCTGTTCCCGCGGTTTACGAAGAGTATTTCATTAACGTCTGGTGTATCGAGTTCACGGAATTCTGCGTCTCCAGCATTGATCACTTCTTCAATCGTCGTTAGTGTAAAACCGTTGCCATTGTCTCCTTTGATAGGGTAGATTTTCAGATTTCTCAAGAATACTGGTTCGGCTGCTTTTAGATTAGCAAATATGTTATTCAACAGGCCACCAGACTCTGAAATACCGAATTTCTGACCAATCAGTAAACCAAGTCCATCTTGAACTTGATGCTCTCACGCGCCAGTATACACGCCTTGGTAAAAAGGCGATGGTAACAGCATTATCTGAAACTTTATACGTTACTGGATCAATGTATGTTGTGTCAGCATAAAGGTGGAGCTCATAGTACTCTGCACCTTGAGCAGGTGTCCATTCAAAATCAACAATGACTGGTCCTAGAGCCTCTATATAAACCCAACCGGTATCATCCGGAGGGTTTAAGAGTTGGGGTGCGGCAGGTGGCGATATCAATGAATCCTGGTAGGGCGCATATTCGTCCGGGTCTTTACAACCCGTTTGCAGACTTGAAAACATTGCGAGACCGACGATTAGCAGAAGTGTCTTTAATATCGTCTTAAATACTTTCATAATATTCTCCTTAATTGAAAGATAAGCTTATGCCTAATCTTGCCCTCCTCGGCGATGTATAGGCATTAACCCAATCATCGGTTGCCTCAATTAGCCCCCGGAAAGACAAATATTCTTCTTCAGGTGTGATAATTCCATCATGGTTCATGTCTGCAGCCGGGTGATAGTAGGCATTATGAATGTCTATATAGGGTGGATCATGTTCAAAGTCTTCCTTATGTATTATTGATAAGGGGATTACTGGGAAATGTGCAGCGCTTTCATACCGATAATCAAGGAGGTTCATTATTTCAAAATCCATTGTAAGGCTAAGCGGTTCCATGGACAACGATTTTGATAGTACACAATCAATCTGTCTTTGAAATGTGAGTTGTTCAATATTTCTTTCCTCATATTTTCCTTCAGGCCCAGGTGGTGTATAGGGAAAACCATTACCCAAATAACCGAAAACGTACAATCGCGTTTTTAGAGGAAGGCTTACCATACCCTGTATGAATATTCTGTGACGCTGGTCAAAATCAAGGTCGTACTCTTCAGCTGGTTGGGTGATGGTTGTATCAGCATATTCAAATGCGTAGGAACTTGTACCGCGTGCCCAGGATAGTGTATAAGAAATTTTGCCGGTAAATAGCGGTTTTGCGAATTCCACAATCGCCTCTACCCCTTTGATGTTTGCATATTCAATATTGAAGTACATGTGATAACCAGCTGGTAATGCTGGTATATAACGTGTTCCAGTGAGGTCGGAGACATCTTTATAAAAAGTATTGATTGTGGTGTTTAAATCCGGACGTATTTCACCCTGAAGACCTATCTCATAGCTAATCGTTTTTTCTGGACCAAGCGTGGGGTTGCCAATAGGTGGGTTAAGGTACGATGGTAAAGGCAACAGACTATAGTAGCCGTACTGATAATCGCGCAGCGGCGGTTGGACATACCTTCCAATATTGGCTCTTAAGAGAAATTTGTCGGTTACTAGCAAAGAAAAACCCAGACGGGGTGATACGACAATTATTGGGCCTTGATAGTTGACCGTATATGTTATGGTATCACCGGATATGTCGGTTTCGATCATAGCATTCGGGTCTTTTTCAAAGTAATCGATCCGACAACCAACCTTAGCGTACAATCCTTTAAAATCAATATTATCTTGTAGATACAATACATATTCATTGGGTTGATACTGGTATTCATCGATAAGCTGATACACTGCATCACTGATAAAATACGAGAAATTATCAAAGACCTGATCAGTGTATTCAAAGCCAGTTTTAATCTCATGATACTCGTGGACCTGCAGATGAGCACTGAAATTAGCTCTCATTATCTCAGAAGTCTTGTTCTGATACTCAGAATAATCGCCTTCGCATAGTATTGCCCAGTAACTTGCACCAAAGGGGTTATTAATCCCACCGTGAGGCCACTGGAGTGTTTCGTAGTCGCGAAATAGAATGTTGTCAAAACGGCCATATATCCCTGGTTCGCGCACCCCATATGTCCTTTGTGTATACAACCTGCTTAGGGTCAGGTTGAAAAGATGACGTGTGTTTGGTAAATAGCTGATACTAAAAGACTGCAGGTTGCCCTTTCTTATGTCGGAACGGTAATTATCCAGATTGAATTTCCATTCTGAATTATACCGGTCGAATTGGGTCCGTGATAACGCACCGCTTATACCAAATTTCAGTTTGCCAGACGGTGCGAAGAGCCATTTGCCATATAATGAATAATCGTCCCGTTGCTTATGCGGTAGAATATAGAGTTTTGGATCCCAGTCATCAGTATGCATCATGTCGAGTGAAATCACTCCTTTAAATCGTCTTGATATTGGAAGATGGATTGAAGCAAGATAATTTTCATAGCCAAAATCATAATAAAAAGGCATAATCTTTTCAGTTTTTGCATATGTTTTTGCGTGCAGCTTATTTTTAGGGAATGCGGTGATAAGATTGATTACGCCTGACATGGCGCGACCGTATTCTGCATCAAAACCACCAGGCAAAAAGATGATTTCGTCAACGATCCCTTTTGAAACACTAATTGCCAGATCTCCGGTTTGGGGATCGACAATCGGGACATTATCAATCATATACTGAACCTCAGTTGCCCGACCACCGCGGACGTATATTGCTGTGTCAGAACGAGCTACCCCCGGTTGGAAAGCAACGAGGTCGGTTGCATAATCAATGGGCAGGTGGGGTAATTCAGTCTTCCTTATTATATAGGTTGTGCCGACCATGTCTTTCTTGACCACCGGTATTTCACTGGTTACAGTTATGGGCGGTATTTCAATGGTTGTCTGCTTTAGTGTGATATCCAGACGTGCGGTTTGATCGACTTCCACGAGTACGTTCTCGATACGCTTTGACTGAAAACCTATATAAGATACCTCAATTGTGTAAGTACCAGGCGGCACATTGAGAATATAAAAACGTCCATTATCGTCGGTCGCAGTACCTATATCAGTATTAAGGATAATTACATCAGCGTAAGGTATGGGTTCTCTTGTCACCTCGTCTTTGACAATCCCCTGGATCTTACCGCTGATGCCGCTTATCATAAGTAATGCAAATAGCAAATTGGCCATGCTCTTCCTTTGTCCATTATAATATGAATCTCGTTGATGTCAAGGTGCTCGGTTTTTAACCCCATTATAAGCTTGATTTCTGCAGGAAATTTGTTATAATTGCTAAAAGGAGGCAAATGGCTAATTATTTCATAACTTCTGAATCAGTTACTGAAGGACATCCTGACAAAATATGTGACCAGGTGTCAGATGCCATCCTGGATGCAGTTTTGGAAAAAGATCCATTTGGCCGGGTTGCCGTAGAAGTCTTGGCAACCAGAGGATTGATTGTTGTGTCGGGTGAGATATCAACCGAATGTTATGTTGAGTTTGCCGAGATTGTACGTTCGTTGTTATATGAAATTGGTTATACTGATGCAGATATGGGTATTGATGCAGAAACTTGTGCTGTCATATCGGCAATTCAAGGACAATCGAGCGATATTGCGATGGGCGTTAATATTGGCGGGGCAGGTGATCAAGGGATGATGTACGGTTTTGCAACGGATGAAACGCCTGAGCTCATGCCAATGCCTATAATGCTCGCCCATGGTTTGGTCCGGCGGCTTGCAGAAATAAGAAAAGTTAATGTTGTCAATTACCTACATCCTGACGGAAAAACCCAGGTTACGATTGAGTACAATAATGAAGGAAAACCATTACGAGTGGATACGATACTTATCTCTGCACAGCACCATGTTGATGTCAGCAACGAAAAAATTCACGAGGACATTAAGAAGTTGGTAATTCAAGAGGTTGTGCCCAGTGAGTTGATTGATGACCGAACCAAAATCCTAATAAACCCCACTGGTCGATTTGTTATCGGCGGACCTCAGGGTGATACTGGTTTAACCGGCAGGAAGATCATTGTTGACACTTACGGTGGCATTGCTCATCATGGTGGTGGTTGTTTTTCCGGCAAAGACCCAACAAAAGTTGATCGTTCAGCATCCTATATGGCTAGGTATGTAGCGAAGAACCTCGTTGCCTCAGGTGTCTGTAAAAAGATTGAGGTAGCACTCTCTTACGCTATAGGAGTGGCTGAGCCAACGTCGATTGCGGTTGAGACATTTGGTACAGCAAAAATAGAGGATTCGAAGATCGTGGCAATCCTCAAAAAATTCTTTGATTTTACACCACAGGGTATCATCGACAAACTGAAACTACGTAGACCAATATACAGACGCACTGCTTGTTACGGACATTTTGGTCGTGAAGAACAAGGTTTTACCTGGGAAGTCTGTGACATGGCGGATGCGATAAAACGTGAAGCCGGCATTAAATAATTAGTAGGAGGAAAATGAAGTTTAACATCAAAGATATTAAACTCGCTTTAGAAGGAAACAAAAAGATTTATTGGGCAGAATCCAAGATGCCTGTACTCAGACTGATCAGGCAGAGATTTAAGAAAGAAAAGCCCTTGAGAAACTACCGTATAGGTTGTTGTTTGCACGTAACTACAGAAACCGCGAACCTGATGCGTACGTTAAAGGCTGGTGGCGCTGAAGTTTTTCTGAGTGCTTCTAACCCTTTATCGACCCAAGACTACGTGGCTGCTGCTCTTGCCAAGGATGGTTTCGGTGTCTTCGCGCGCCGTGGTGAGTCACGCAAGGCTTACTACGAGAATATGGACCGGGTGCTTGAAAATAAGCCAGAAGTTCTAATAGATGACGGTGCTGACCTTATCTCAACAGTACACAAAAAGAGAATAAAAGGGGTTCTTGGCGGTACTGAAGAAACAACCACCGGTGTAATAAGATTGAAACAGATGGAGCGTGATAAGGTACTTAATTTTCCTATAGTCGCGGTAAATGATTCATTGACCAAACATCTTTTTGATAATCGTTACGGCACTGGACAATCAACCATTGATGGTATTTTGAGGGCGACAAATATTCTAATCAGTGGTAGTAATTTTGTCGTTGCCGGATATGGTTGGTGCGGTAAAGGTTTGGCGATGAGGGCAAAGGGACATGGTGCTCAGGTTATCGTGACCGAAGTGGATCCGGTCAAAGCGCTTGAGGCACGCATGGATGGTTACATGGTTATGCCCATGGCTGACGCCGCAAAAATCGGCGATGTGTTCATTACGGTTACTGGTGATATTAATGTAATCAGAAAAGAACATATGCAAAAAATGAAAGATGGCGCGATTATTGGTAATTCCGGTCACTTCGACGTTGAGATTGATAAACAGGGTTTGGCAAAGATCACCAAGAAAAAAAGAGTGATCAGAGATTTTTGTGAAGAACATACGATCAGAAATGGTCGACATATTTATATACTAGCACAGGGAAGGTTGGTTAACCTCGCTGCAGCTGAAGGACATCCGGCAATGGTTATGGATATGTCATTTGCCAACCAGGCATTGGCTGTAGAGTACATATTGAACAATCCCAGACTAAAGAACCGAGTTTATCAGCTTCCCTTGAAAATAGATGAAAGGATTGCCAAATTTAAACTCAAATCAATGTCCATTAGAATTGATAAGCTGACACCTGAGCAAAAACGATATTTGGCTTCCTGGAAAATGGGGACGTAAAAAATAGTAGGCAGTAGGGAGTAAGCAGTAGGCAGTAAAAAGAAAACTATTAATACAAAAAACCCAAAATAGTTATTCCCTAAATCGATCGACGATTGTTTTCAGTAACTACGATTTAGACAGCTATTCGAGAATTTTAACAAACATCATACCGGGTAATTGTTTGACCATGCCTTTGATTTCGAGGCCTAAGAGAGTATTCAATATTGAGCTAGTAGGTTGTTCTAACGCTTCTGATAAAACATCGAGATAAGTGGGTTCAAACGACAGGCTGTTGAAGACCTTTGTTTCCGTATCAGTAAGCGTTATCCTTTTGGTCGGCATTCCTTGCTTGGCGTATTTGATCCCTAATGATTCTAAGATTTCATCAACTGAAGTTACTGGGATGGCACCGTCCTTTATCAAGCGATTCGTTCCGGTCGATGTCTTTGAGTAGATATTCCCCGGGATCGCAAAGACATATTTGTTTTGATCTAATGCCCAGTTTACCGTATTCATAACCCCACTTTTCTCTTTTGCCTCGATTGCCACAATGGCTTTAGAAAAACCAGAGATAATACGGTTGCGTTTTGGGAAATTATGGGCAAGCGGTGGTGTACCAATATTGAATTCTGATATTACCGCGCCGTTATCAATAATTTCTTCCATCAATTTTCTGTTCTCTGGCGGATAACATCTATCAACACCACAACCCAGTACGGCAATAGTCCTACCTTTGTATTTGAGAGCTCCTGTGTGAGCCATTGTATCGATACCTCTAGCCATGCCACTGACAACTGTGATACCTGCACGCGCGAAGTCTCCTGCGAAACGCTCGGCAATACTTTTTCCGTAAACCGTTGCTCCTCTTGTGCCGATAACTCCTACGGAAATCTCATCCTCCGGTTTAATCACCCCCCGAACAAATAAAATCGGCGGAAAATGCGCAATATTTCTTAGCCAGGCTGGATATTCAGAGGAATTGTAGGGGATAGTCCTGATCTTGAGCTTACGGAACAAGTCATATTTTCGTTTTATCTTTTCTTCTCGCTTATAGGTAAGGATTCTGCGTGCGATATCTTGCCCAACAACTTCAATTAATGAATGAGCTGGTGCAGCACCAATTTCCGTCGGTGTCCTGAAACGTTCCAGCAGAAGGTAAAGTTTGTGGTCAGTTAGCTTGTCTATTGATAAGAGATCAATGAAATTGAGATCATCATACATTTTCTAATTCTTCTTTGATGGCTTTGTGAACGTCAAGGTCGGCATCCGCTATTATCTTCAGAATGCTTGCAAGCACTTTCTCATCGAGTGCCAATTCTCTAATCATGTCAGAAAATTCAAGAGGTTCTTGGGTGGCAAGCTTTGTCAATGCCGTTGATGCCTCTTTTCTAACCGTTGGGTTCTCGTCGTTCAGCAAAAGCTCAATAAGAGAATCTGCTGTTTCAATATTGCCGATTTCACCGAGTGAAAGACACGCCGCTGCTCTTGTGAACCAGTAGCCACGCGTAAGTAATCTCTCTAACCTGGGCACGACACGATTACCGTACTTGGCTAATTTATATGCGGCTTTTTCACGTAGTGTCCACGATGCATCCTCCAGGACTTTTAGAAGGATTTTAATGCTATCTTTCTCATTGACGCCATTCAACTTCTCAAGTATCCTTACTTTCCTTTTTAGATTAGAACTCTCGAGTAATTTGAGGATCGTTTCTTTGTCTTGTTTAAACTTGATCTTCATTGGTTATGGTTTCTATCAACGATTCAATACCGGCACCGGTTAATGCTGAAACATAGAAAGTTTTCTCTGGTAAGTCGTATTTCGGGATATTGTCTAAGAGATCTATTTTATTGAAAACAATGATACGGGGTTTTTTCAATAGTTTAGTGCTATGATTCTTGAATTCTTTTAGAAGACATTCATAATGTTGCAGTGGTTTGGAAACTGATGCATCGATTACCAGGATGACCAATCTGGTTCTCTCGATATGCCGGAGGAAAAGCAACCCTAAACCCTTTCCCGAGTGGGCACCTTCAACAATACCTGGCATATCTGCGATTACTATATTCTTGAGGGTGCTCCTGAGAACACCGAGATTAGGTGTGAGTGTGGTAAAAGGATAAGCCCCGATTCGTGACTTCGCATTTGTTAGACTATTCAGTAGGGTTGACTTGCCTGAGTTTGGTAACCCCACCAGCCCTATATCAGAAATCAATTTCAAGACTATTTCGAGAGTTTTTGTTTCACCTTGACAACCCGGGTCAGCACGGCGCGGTGCCAAGTCTAATTTCGTTATGAAATGGACATTACCGCGGCCACCTCTGCCGCCTCTTGCCACGAGCAACTTCTGGTTGTGGGTTAGTATTTCGCCCAGAACCTTTTTGCCGTTTGACACGACAACACCTAAAGGAATGTTAATAAATACATCCTTCCCTTTTTTGCCGACCATCTTTTTACCTTTACCGTGTTTACCGCAACCAGCTTTGTAATGGGGTTTGATTCTTAAATCGTATAGGGTTTCAAGATTTTTCTTTCCGATGAGGTAAACCGAACCACCGTTGCCGCCATCTCCACCATCTGGGCCACCGCGCGGAACAAACTTCTCACGCCGAAATGACATACAGCCATTACCGCCGTTACCTGCACTGATAAATATTTTCGTCTCATCGATGAACTTCATACAATGAATTATATTGAATACAAAAGAGGAGTCAACAACAATAAACTAATACACAATTATGTCATTTCTTCTTGAGTTTTTTTCTCAAGGCTTTAGCAACTACCAAAGGAACGAGATGTGATATATCACCATTTAATGACGCAATCTCTTTAGCCAAACTCGAACTGATGAAAATGTATTTTTCCGAAGGCATTAAGAATATCGTTTCTATCTTTGGTGCCAGCTTTCGGTTCATAAGGGTTAATTGAAGTTCGTAGTCAAAATCCGAGACCGCTCTCATACCTCTGATTATTGTCGCAGCCCCTAATTTTCGTGCGAAATCTACTAAAAGGCTTGAAAACCCCATAACCTTTATCTTTTTCTCGTTACGGAAAACTGTTTTGACAAGTTCCATTCTTTCTCGCTGGGTGAAAAGGGTGCTTTTCGGGCGGCTGCTTACGCCGATGATTATCTTATCGAATAGCTTGGTCGCTCGAGAAACGACATCGATATGACCGTGGGTTATAGGGTCAAAAGTCCCAGCATATATTGCTTTCTTCATTTCACTTTAGTCCTTTGTTGATATTGCTCTGGATGATAAACGTCACGGCAGTATCTCCATACTGCTTCTTTTTGAGAACTGCGAAATGATCCGGTAGGACAAAATTGTCTCCCGGGCTGTGCTCGGCAATTATGATTCCGCCAGTGTCCAATAGCTTATGGGATACAATGAGCCTTAGAGTTTTCTCGAGATAATCTCTATGATACGGGGGGTCAAGAAAAATGATATCAAAAGGTCGTTCTTTTAGTTTTCTCAGTCCTGCTCTAAAATCGCTTCCTATGATTTCTGTTCGGTCAGAGAGTAACAGCTTGTCAATGTTCTCGACAAGTGTCTTTGGTCGTTTCTCGACAAAGACACAATTTGTCGCACCGTGTGAAATTGCTTCGATACCCAAAGCTCCACTGCCGGCAAAGACATCTAAGATCCTGGCTGCGTTTACCCGTGGTCCAATGATATTGAAAATTGCCTGTCTGACGATACTTTTTGTTGGCCTAATTCCGGTTTTCGAAACCTTAAGTCGTTGCCCTTTATTATCACCGCCGATGATTCTCATCTGAAAATCCAGTAGTAAGCACCTTCTTAATAGCGGGAAGTAGATTAACCTACGCTAGTTTCTATACGGAAGCCAACTCCCTATCTTATTATCGTTGGTGTTATGAAAATCAGAAGTTCACGGTCCTCAACACTTGTCGTGGTCTCACGGAATAGTGCGCCAAGTATCGGAATGCTTTTGAGAAGGGGTATGCCGGTCACCGACTTAGTCTCTTTGCGTCTGATAAAACCACCGATTACCACCGTGTTGCCGTCTTTCACGAGAACCTTTGTGTCGGCTTCTGATGTTGTGATAATTGGTCTGCTAGCAAGAGCTGATGCACGATCGAGTTCACTGATCTCCGCGTGGAGTTCCATGGTAATTTCTTCTAAAGAATTTATGTGTGGTGTGACTTCTAATTTCGTACCAACCGTGTAGAATTGTATAACTGTATTACCCGACATATCTTTGGTGGGGATACCGAATCTTTGACCTCCCAGAATCTTGGCGTTTTCATTGTCAACCGCGGTTATCCTCGGTGCAGAAATAGTCTTAGCTTTACCGGTTTCTTCAAGCATACTGATGACAGCATCGACCTGGGCTAATGACGGTATGGTCCCGAGATTGAATACTCCATAACCGACAATCGAGGATTCTTCAGGGCCACTTCTAACATCGGCTCTTACGATTCGGCTCTCTAACCCTTTGAGTGTCCAGTTGATGCCCAAACCTCTTGAAAAAGAGGCGTCTACGTCAATAACCTTACATTGAATTTCGACCTGCGGGGTTGGTGTATCCAGCAGCTTTACGAGTTGTTGAACTTTGTGATGAATGGGGTCAACCTCGGTAACGACGAGAGCGTTGGTTCGTTCATCAACGTTTACTTTACCTTTTGGAGAAAGCATTGCCGATATTTTGTCGAGCATCTTCTTGGGTGAAGCGAATTCTAATTTGTATATCTTTGAGCTCAGAGGCAGATCATAGTCTTGCTTGTCAAGGTTCGCAGCCGTATCAACTCTGATAACCCCAGGATCTTCCCGGTATGCAAAACCAGCAGCCTTGAGAATGATGTCTAATGCCCGACGCCAGGGAACATTGTGCAGTCTAACCGTAACCGTTCCTTTGACGTCTTTGCCAGCAACGATATTTGTGCCGGCATATTCAGACAAAGCTCTCAGGACAGTTAGAATGTCCGCATTTTCGAGGTCAATAGAGATTGGCCGGCCAGTAATCGTGCCCACCGGTTTTGTCTTGGCAACCGGTGGTGTTACCGCAGGTGTTGTCGCAGGAGCAACTACGATATCTGCACCGGTTGTCTGCCAGTCTGGGAATGCAGAGACTAATCCAGTAAGGATTGTTGCGGCGAAATCATTTCCTTCAGTCAATGTGAGGTAAGAGTAATCGTTATCCATTGTGCCGACAATTCTAATTAAGTCGGGTTGTTCGGTGAAACCAGTCATTGATAATTCTATTAAACCGCCTCGGTTGACGGAAAACTTTTTACCAACGAGTGAACTCGTGACGCCTGAGCAGTCAATAACGATTCTCGGTGGATTTTTCAAAGTGAACGAATTTGCAACAAATGGCGCGTCTGCTTTCACAATAAGTTTTGTGTTTACCCCCTCAGAAACTACATGTAAATTACTGATAACAGCACCACTTGCCAAAGAAATCAATAATGTGAGGATTAAAATATTCCTCATATTTTACCTCCTTTCCTTTTGCTGAAGCCTTAGTTCATATTTCGTTTTCACGCCTGCGTGCGTTATCTCGAAAATTATTCCTTGACGATTTATTTGACCAACTCTGCCACCCGCAACTCTATCTCCTTTCTTGAGAATGTAGCCATTGTTTAGGCCGTCTTTCACCAAACCGTAGTATCCTTTGTCACCCCATAGAACACCAATTAAGGTTAAATTCTCAACACTGAGATGGCTTGCTTTGCCGCCTTCTCCCAAGTCTAAACCTACCAGCGGCACAAAAGGATCTCTTCTACCACCTTGTTTATATGCCCATTTTTCCACGGGGAAGAGTGAGTCCGCTGCCGCAGGAGTTGTTGGTGCTTGGTTGAACATCATTACCGCGCATACTACGCTATTTACGAGGTGGAACATTTTTTACCTCCTTTGTTTTGGCAAC
The DNA here is from genome assembly GCA_030602565.1 of Candidatus Stahliibacteriota bacterium. Taxonomy (GTDB): domain Bacteria; phylum Hydrothermota; class Tepidihabitantia; order SM23-42; family SM23-42; genus JAUVZL01. The sequence goes on along the minus strand of JAUVZL010000015.1, from coordinate 31,149 downwards.
TGTGTAAGTAATGGCGCTTAAGGTTGCTTCTATACTTCGTTTCTTGCCAGTTTGGATCTTAATACTTGGTACATTGACGATTCGTGCCAGATTGCCAATATTGGATAGGAATTTACCAAGCTGATGATAACCACATGATACTTTAATCTGAACCGGAATTTCAGAGTAATTTGTCCGGGCAATGGGACCGCTGGGCTTGAATAACAAGAAACTTACTCCTGCTTTGGTGCCGGAATTTGAGACTTGCTGAATGAGTGAAGATATTTCTTTCTCTTTAGGTAACATCTCTTTAGCTTTTTCCCATTCGATTTCAAGGCGTGCAATCTTTGCTTGAAGCTCAGGCAGTCTTGCTCGTGCTGCTTCAGCTTTCTGAACTTCAATTTGCAGAGAATCACGATGTGCCGTTATTTGTTTTATTTCCTTTTGGTTGGTTTTGTAAGGCCAAACAAAGAAGAATACAATTAGTATAATAACTAAGATGACGAAAAACATGAGCAATTTTTGATTTTTTTGATCTTTAAGATTCATTTTTGCCTCGCAGTTAATCCCTGATAACCAACATTAGCGGTCAAGGTAAATTCCATCATCTCTTGCTTCTCCACGGCTTTTTTCTCGAGGACGGTCAAGTCGACATTGTGTATGTAGTCAGATTCTTCAAGACGATTCATGAAATCGGCAACCAGCAAATTAGAGGCAGTGACACCTTTCACCGTCATATCAGTACTGGTGACGTTTAGAGACTTTAACCAAGTGAAGTTAGGGATACGCCCGGCTACTTCATCGAGAACGTGAGCGATGAAGAATCGATTTTCATTCAATTCCTTTATGGGATTGATTAAAGCAGCTAATTCACGTTCTCTCTTTTCCAGACTATCAACTGTTGCCCTGTAGACTTTCAGTTCTTCAAGCCGACCATTGAGATGCGTGATATCTTTATTTAAACCACCTTTTTGATTGAGTTGTATAAGTAGTGTAATACCAATAATAACAACCACAATAACGACGCCGATTATATAAAGAACAGTGCTCTGCACAGAGGGCAGTTTAATGCCGGGGCGCGCTGCTTTTGCTGCCTTACGCTTAGGCGCTCGCTTTTTCTTGGCAGTTGGCGCTAAGTTTATCTTGATCATTTTACTCCCCCCTTAATGCTAAACCAGTAGCTTGGGTCAATATCGGACCTATTACATCGATGCCTTCAGGACCAAATATTGTAGGGTCATAAACAATATTCCTGAACGGATTGAGGAGTTCAATCGGTATCCCAAGCCTTCTTTTTAAATATTCTAAGAGATCAGGGATTAGAGAACCACCGCCAGAAAGATACATACGGCTTACTTTTTCCTCACCGGTTACGCTGGAGAGAAACTGTAAGCTGCGTTCTATCTGGGTTCCGAGATCGCTGATAAATGATTCGAACACACCCTGTACAGAATCTTGCGATGCACCAACTGGGATTGTGCCCTTTACAGCATTAGCGGCATCTTCGTAATTAAATCCGACTTCTTTCTGCAATTTACTAATAAAGGCATTTACCCCATAGTACACGTCGCGCGCTGATAGCGACGAACCACCTTTTATAACATTGATGACCGTCATCCCGGCGCCGATGTGGATCAAGCAGACAATTTCATCGGCGGTGGGTGTGTAGTTATATTCGAACACATTTTGTATCGCGAATGCGGTGGTATCAACAATTATTGGATTAAGATTAAGCTCCTTCAATAGTGCGGAGAGATTACCAATCAATTCATTTTTGGCCGCAACCAATATTACTTCCTGCTGATTTTCACCAAAATCCGGGTTAATAACATCAAAATCGAGCGAAACTTCGTTGATATCAAAAGGTACGTACTGCTCAGCCTCCCATTTGATTTGCTCTCTTGTATCAGCTTCGCTCATGCGATCCATTGTTATCCGTTTGATGATGACGTCACGGCCTGCTAAACCAATCACTACATCCTTGGTAGTGAATCCTTTGCTTTCAATTAAACTTCTAATTGAATCTAATACAGCTTCTCTATCAATAATCTCTCCCTCGACTATAGCATCAGGTAAGACTTTTGAAATTCCATAATTAAGCAATTTTCTATTCTTACCCGTACTCAATTCCACCATCTTAGTTTGGCTTGAACCAATGTCAAGACCAATAACCTTTTTTTTCTTTCCGAACATGGTCACTCCTTTTTATTTTCACATTCTGCATTATTATATATATAATTATTTATATGTCAAGAGACAATTTAATAACAAACTGCAAGTTGGTTAAAAATAAGGTTTAGCATGGTGTTCCTTTTCCAGAAATTTCAACTGAAATATTCATGATGTATAATATCGTAGGGTGAAATTGACAAAATATAGCAAGGGGGAACAGTTGATATCAACCTTCGCGAAAATTGAAATTCTTGCCTGCATTTCGCTTAAATTGCAGAAAATTCCCTTGCTGTATGCTTTTTCTGATATCGGCCATTAGCTGCATATAAAAGTGGATATTATGATAACTGACTAACCGACCAGCGAGGATTTCACCGGCGTTGAACAGATGTCTTATATAGGCACGGGAGAAATTTTGACAGGTATAGCAGCGACAGTTCTTATCAAGCGGTGCATCATCTTCAGCGTATTTACCAGCTTTGATAACCACCTTGCCTAAAGAAGTGAACGCCATCCCGGTTCGACCGTTACGTGTTGGCAGGACACAGTCGAACAAATCAATACCTTGTTCTACTGACTCAAGGATGTCCTCAGGATAGCCACAGCCCATAAGGTACCTTATTTTATTCTTGGGGATGACCCGGGTACAAATCTGCACCATTTCATTGGTTAGCAGTGAAGGTTCGCCGATCATGAGTCCACCGAGGCCATAACCAGCAAATTTAAGGTCAACGATGCGTTGTGCGCATTCGCGGCGCAGTTCTTTGTAGGTAGCCCCTTGGATTATGCCGAATAAGGAACCTTTTTTTTTACGTTAAGGCTCCGTTTTGCCCAGTTGACAGTTCGCTCAACTGCAATCCTGGCGTCGAGGAATTGTGCTGGATAAGAAGTGAAGAAATCCAATACCATAGCAATATCTGAACCCAGATCATTCTGGATTTCAACCGCGAGCTCGGGGCTCAGAAAATGCTTGGAACCATCAAGGTGGGATGAAAATCTAATACCTTCATCATTGGTCTTTATTAGTTGGCTTAGAGAATAAGCCTGGAAACCACCTGAATCAGTGAGTATGGCTCGGTCCCAATTCATGAACTTGTGTAAACCACCAAGTTTTTTAATGAGTTTTGATGTGGGTCGAAGCATTAAATGATACGTATTAGCCACGATTATCTGGACACCGATCCGTTTCAGTTCAGCGGGGGATATTGCTTTTACTGATGCCTGGGTGGCTACTGCCATGAAGTTCGGGGTCGCAACTTCATAGTGTGGTGTTTTCAAGATACCGGTCCGGGCTTGCGAATCAGGATCTCTGTTAAGAACCTTGAATCGAATCATTTCATCACTTCTTTGCTTGCATAATCTCGTTTCAGGGCAAAGGTGCTGATGTCATAAGAAGTTTTTCCTTCGGCGATGAAATCAGCGGCGAGCGAGCCGATCTCTGGTCCTAACATAAAACCATGACCGCACATGCCGCCAACAATGTAGAACCCTTGGATATCAGTTTTGTCAAGGATTGGATTACCATCTGGTGTCATTTCGTAACTCCCTGACCATTGACGGATAATCTTTATGTTTGTCAACCTGGGGATTAAGCGACCAGTTCGGCGTCCCATTTCCCTGACAAATTCGAATGAAGTACCTAAGCTGTGACCAGGGACATTAGGTTTGGGCGTGTAGCAGCCAATAATACTTCCTTTGTCCCACTTCTGATTAAAATAGCATCCATCATCGCGGTAATCAACGATCATCATATCAAAAAATCTCTCTATAGGTTCAGTTATTAAGGATTCATGGCGTTCGGCTTCAATAGGTACATCAATATCGACAAGTTGTGCAACCTTTTTTACGAACGGACCGGCAGCATTGACAATTACTGGTGCGTAATACGTTTCATTGTCCTTGGTCGTTATTGATGTCACTTTGCCGCCTTTAATATTTATTCTCGTGACTTCTTTACAGGGTAAGACCGCGCCGTTCTTTCTTATACCTTTTGCATAGCCATCAACACATAAAAATGGATTTGCCTGAGCGTCACTTGGGCAATAAGCGCCGCCTAATAAATCATCCGTGCTTATGCCAGGTACGATCTTCTTGATATCGTCGATACTGATGTACTCGACATCAAGCCCCATACTTTGCTGTAACTCGATCAATTTTAGATAGGTTGCTTTTTTATCCTCGCTATGTGCTAGAAATAGATAACCACCTTGATGAAATTCAACATCCTGGCCTAATTCCTCGGCCATGTCCTTGAATTTTTTCATCGACTCCATTGCTACCTTTATACTGAGTCGCGTGGAAAACTGTTGCCGAATGCCGCCGATGCAGCGACCTGTGGAACCAGCGGTCAGGTAGTCCTTTTCAAGAAGGTAAACCTTTAATCCTTTTTTTGACAGGCAAAAACCCGTGGCACACCCTATTATGCCACCACCGATTACTATTACATCAGAAGTGTTATTCATAGTGAACAAATCCAAAATTCTACCGCTTCTTTACTGTTTAGGTATTTAGGCATTTTGCCTGTCTGCCTCAGGCAGGGACTTTTAGGCATTTATCAATACCCGTACATCTCGATTATTTCTTTTTTGCTTTTACCAAGTATCTTATATTTTTCACCGACTTTGGTGAATGCAGCGATTGCTTTATCAAGATGTTCTTTTTCGTGACCAGCGGATATCTGGACTCGGATTCTTGCCTGGCCTTTTGCCACTACCGGGAAAGAAAAGCCGATAACGTAGATGCCTTCGCTATACATATCAAGCGCCATATCCTGAGCGAGCTTTGCATTGTACAACATTATCGGTACAATGGGGTGGACACCTTCTTTGATGTCAAAACCTGCCGCGGTTATCTTTTCCCTAAAGTACTTTGTGTTCTCTTCCAGTTTATCCCGGCGGTCAGTTGTTTTGGAAATCAAGTCTATTACTTTGTTCGCTGCCGTGATAATAACCGGCGGTACAGTATTGGAGAAGAGATAAGGACGGGCACGCTGTCGACAGAGGTCGACGATTTCCCTTGGTCCGCTTACGCAGCCACCTGATGCTCCACCCAATGCTTTGCCAAGGGTTGTGGTGATGATATCTATTTCTCCAAGCACGCCACAGTGTTCGTGAGTGCCGCGACCATTTTTACCCATAAAACCCGTTGCATGCGAGTCATCGACCATGACCAGGGCATCATATTTCTTTCCGAGTTCCACAATTTTGTCGAGCTTAGCAATATCACCATCCATGGAAAAGACACCGTCTGTGATAATCATGCGGAATCGACAATCTTGAGTTTCCTTCAGCTTTTCCTCAAGATGATCCATATTAGAGTGTTTGTAATTATATAGCTGAGCTTTGCACAGACGCATGCCGTCAACGATAGAAGCATGAACCAGACGATCAGAGATCATCGCATCTTCTTTCCCGAGCACGACATCAAATACACCGGCATTAGCATCCATGCACGAGGCAAAAAGTACGGTAGCTTCAGTGCCAAGAAACTCACTCAATTTTTTCTCAAGTTCATCATGGATATCCTGGGTACCGCAAATAAAGCGGACTGAAGACATACCATACCCTCTGCTGTCGAGTCCTTCATGGGCAGCTTTTACAACTTCTGGATGGCTGGAAAGACCGAGGTAGTTGTTTGCACAGAAGTTCAAAACCTCTTTTGCCGCAGAACCAACCGGGTATTCAACCGAGATATTTGCCGCTTGGGGTGATTCAATAAACCTTTCTTCTTTAAAAGTGCCGGCTTTATGCATTCCGTTCAGTTCACCTTTGTAAAAATCTTTTGCCTTATTACTGTAAGCCATTATACCTCCTCAGCTGACATTAAACTCTTTGAGAAGTTCCATAATATTGTTTACCGAATCAAAGGCTTCAGTTGTTGCTTTTTCATCGGGGATCTTTATGTCAAATTTCTTCTCCAGAAACATCTTTAGAGAAACCATTGAAAAAGAATCGACAATACCGCTGGATATGAGCGGTGTATTCTCATCGACGTCTTGCTCATCTTCTTCTTCCAGATACTCTTTCTCTACATATTCAATGATTAACTTCTTAATTTCTTCACTCACAATTCCTCCTCGAATAAATCAAATACCTAAATGCCTAAACACCTAAAATTATAATGGTAAATTCATACATCTTCAAGCATTTTTGCATTATAGTAACTTTTGTTTTAATCATCTTCTAAGGTAGAGGTATCACCGATTTCTTCACCCCATTCCTTGGCGCGGAGAAGTCTTCTCATTATTTTACCGCTTCTTGTTTTAGGTAGAGATTTTACGAATTCTATTTCCTGCGGCATGGCGAGAGGCGATAATTTTTTTCTTATAAAATTTATGATACTCAATTCCAAATCAGCATCCGGCTTGAACCCTGGTTTTAGAGCAACAAATGCCTTTACTACTTCCATATTAACCGGGTCAGGTTTGCCGACCGCTGCCGATTCGACGATCGCTTCATGTTCCAAAAGCGCTGATTCAATTTCAAAAGGACCAACAAGATGGCCACCTGTATTGATCACGTCATCGTCACGTCCGACAAACCAGAAATAACCTTCATCATCAATGCTTGAACGATCCCCACAGATATACCAGCCTTTTTTGAATTTGCTATCATACATTTCCTTGTTGTTCCAGTAGGTCCGGAACATGGCTGGCCAGCCTGGCTGGAGCGCAATGAGACCGACTGTCCCCGGGGTTGTTATTGGCTCAAATGTTTTCTGATCGACCACTATTGCCTTAATACCGGGGAATGGTTTGCCCATGGAGCCGGGTTTGATCTCCATTCCCGGGTAATTTGTGATGACAATGGCGCCAGTCTCTGTTTGCCAATATGAATCGTAAAATGGTTTACCAAAAGCTTCTTTTGACCAGATTACTGCCTCGGCATTGAGCGGTTCGCCAACACTGATGAGGTGCCGCAAACACGAAAGGTCATGTTTTTTTACCGCATCAGTACCGTCTTTCATGAGCAGGCGAATGGCAGTTGGTGCTGTATACCAGACCGTGATCTTATGCTTCTCAATGAATTGATACCATTTCGCAGAACTGAAACCAGAATCGAGGATTACCTGTGTTGTGCCGTTTGACCAGGGACCGATAATACCATACGATGTTCCGGTTACCCAACCGGGGTCAGCCGTGCACCAGTAGATATCATCGGGGCTAATATCGAGCGCCCATTTTGCGGTAATGTACTGAGCAATAATTGAAGCATGAACATGCTGGGCACCTTTTGGTTTGCCGGTTGTGCCGGATGTATAGTGGAGTACTGAAGGTGCTTCTGGGTTAGCTTTGTAAAGTTCAAAGTTTTCTGGTTTTGGAGCATCTTCCATGGAAAAGGCGACCTCATCTTTTTCTAATGGTTTGTCGCCAGCGTTGACAACTATGACTTTTGCTAGGTCAGGGAGCTTGTCCCGGATTCTTCTGATTTTCCTGACATGTTTTCTCGTTGTGAATATCGCTTTAGTCCCGGCATCCTCTAATCTGGTAAATAAGGCATCTTCTCCAAAAGCGGAAAAGAGCGGTTGTACAATGCCGCCCATTTTTAGAACTCCTAAAAAAGAGATAAAAAGTTCTGGTATGCGTTCCATGAATAGACAGATACGGTCTTCAGGTTTCAATCCAAGATCCTGCAAATACTTCGCGAATACATTGCTATATACACTTAGGTCTTGGTAGGTAAATTTCTTTTCTTCACCCTTGAATCCTTCCCAGAGAAACGCTAATTTTTCACCATTACCTTTCTCACAAATGCGGTCGCAACAGTAATAGGCGAGGTTATACATACCATCTTTTCCATATTCGAGTTCTTGTTCAGATATTTTCCAGTTAAAATTCTTGTACTTTTCTTCATATGAACCTATATTGCCCATAGCACCTTCTAATCTTGTGCAAGAGCTAAGCTCAATGCGTATCGCTTTGAACAAGTTTTAGAAACCAAGACTTTTGGTTTATTCTTTGAAATTTTTCCAAAATAGCCGGATAGCTTGACCTTGAGATCTTTATTGATTCTTATATCACGCCAATGAGAACCAAAATGCAACCCTATTTTGAAAGCCTTAAAAATAGCTTCTTTCATTGTAAAAAGCGTCGCCCAATAATGGTTTTTATGATCTGTCTTATTTACTTCTAATATTTCTTCATCATTTAAGAACTGTTTCAGGAATCTTTCTTTGTCTTTTACAGTATCAAACCTTTTTATCGTAATTATATCAATCCCAATTCCCTTGATCATTTCATCCTGTTGTTGCGGGGCGCCATACATCATAATATTTTTTCCCTTGATGGAAGAAAACTTCCAATATATTCCCTCTCTTTTGATGGGAGAAGACCTCCAATATATTCCCTCTCCCTTGATGGGAGAGGGTAAGAGCCTGCCCCGTACTTGATACGGGGGTGAGGGTGAATAACAATTTTTCTTCGAGTAAGCGAAGCCCTGTGGAATATTTGTTTCCACAGATTTTTACATTGTCGTTTGAATAATAGACGCTTTCTAATGTGTTCAATCATCATAGTTTCTTTATATTCCACGGGGCGAAGCGCATCGAGAAGTTCATTAATTTTTCGTGTGCGGATAGAGCAAAATCTTGCCGCAATTGCCCGACTGCATTAATTCCATACCTTTTTCAAATTCTTCAAGACGAAAACGATGGGTAATAATGGAGCTCAAGTCAAGCCGACCCGAACTCAAGAAACGTGATGTCTTATACCAGGTTGAGAACATAAGGCGACCATTAATCCCCTGCACAGTAGCGTATTTGAAGACAATTGTTTTGCCGATGTCTATTTCCATAGGTTTGTCAGGTATACCGAGGATCGAAAACCTGCCACCTGGACGTAGACAATTAAAACCTTGTTGAATTGCTGCGGGAGCTCCTGACATTTCGAGAACAATATCAACACCCAGACCACTGGTTTCCTGCAATACTCTTTGCACAATATCATCTTTCTTTGGATTGAGCACCAAATCAGCGCCCGCTTTCTTTGCCATTTTGAGTCGGTATTCGTTTATGTCGGTGGCGATTATCCTGGTCGCCCCGCAGATCCGTGCAACGGCAATGCTCATTACTCCAATCGGACCGCAACCTGTTACCAAGACAGTATTGCCCGGGATTTCACCAGCCAAGACAGTATGGACTGCATTGCCCAATGGTTCCATTACTGAGGCAAAATCTCTGGGGATTTTCTTATCTAATATCCACGCGTTGAATGATGGCACGACTGCGTATTCAGCGAACACACCGTTTACATCAACTCCAAAGATGCGACCATTAATGCAGATATGTGAATTACCCGTGAGGCAGAGATAGCAATGCCCGCACGCGATGTGCGTTTCAGCTGAAATCACATCACCTTCTTGTATGCTTTTTACATTAGTGCCCAGTTTAATGACCTCGCCACACAGCTCATGACCCATGACCTGGGGGATATTTCGTATACGGTTCTGTGCCCATTCATTCCATTGGTAAATATGTAAATCTGTTCCACAAATTGATGTTGCCAGAACTTTGACCAGAACCTCGTTAGGTTTTGGTGTCGGGATGTCGATTTCGACGAGTTCTGCGCCTGGTTCTGGTTTTGCTTTCACAACTGCTTTCATTTTTGCCATGGTCTCTCCAAACCTAATTGTAGCCATAAAATAGGCAAAGTCAAGAATTCACACCACATGCCAGATCAACGGGGAATCGGCATCTTTATTTCTTTGTTCTTCGAGTAAGCGAAGCGCATCGAGAAGTACAGAACCTTTAAAATTACTTGATTTTTCTTTCTCGCGCAATATAATATCTCCACCAAGACTGAAAGGAGGAATAATGAGAGGTTTGGGGATAATAATTGGAATTATCGGAGTAATCCTTATGATTGTGGGGATTACCCAAACGACTGCTATCCACACCTATAATATGGCACACGCAACTGAAGGAATCATGAAAAATGATATCCCTTCTATCTTAATGGGCATATGCGGAGGTATTATTATTATAGTTGGTGTTGCCTTTGCAGCTCGACCCAAGAAGAAACGGTCTTCTTGATTATACAGACGTGTCCATCTGTTTCAGTATCCGCGTTCTTGTTGAACATCAGCGACCATTGGAAAAATTGCCTCTCGATATACTCGAGACCTTCGGCAGCGGTTTCTAATTAAAAAAAACCAGCCGAGACTTTAGATTTTGTCTAATGTCAAGAAGTCTGGCATTGGTATCGATGTATTGATATGCACTCAATAGTTGTATTGACAATGCCCCAGATTCTTTTATATTTATTGAAGTGCCATGAAACAAGACTATCACACGCCAGGACTTGATATTGAGAAGATTGTTGATAATGCTACTAAGGCAGCGAGAACCTTTCGCAACTACAGCCAGGAACAAACCGATAAAATAGCTGAGGCCGTTTTTAGAGCCGGGTTTAATAACCGTATTAACCTGGCTAAGCTTACCTATAAAGAAACCAAATTGGGCAAGTGGGAAGATAAGGTTTTTAAGAATGTCGTCGCTACGCTGTATGTTTATATGGATATCAAAAATGTCAAGACTGTAGGTGTGATCGCTGAGGATAAGGAACAGGAGATCGTGGAGCTTGCAGAACCGGTCGGTCCTATTTTTGCCGTCACCCCGATTACCAACCCGAGTTCAACGGTTCTATTTAAGGTTCTGATTTCCATGAAATCGAGAAACCCCATCATCATCCGCCCGCATGGTTCAGCTAAAAGATGTTCAGTCGAGGCAGCTCGTATTGCCTACGAGGCAGCGCTTAAGGCCGGTGCTCCAGAAGACTGCATTCAATGGATAAAAAAGTCATCAAGAGATGAAGTTAGGATGCTGATGTCACACAACAAGATATCCCTGATTCTAGCTACTGGTTCGGTAGAGCTTGTGCGCGCCGCTTATAGATCAGGTAATCCTGCGATAGGTGTTGGCCCGGGTAATGTGCCGGTTTATATCGGAAGATCAGCGGATATTCCCTTTGCTATTGGACAAATTCTTGCCTCTAAAACTTTTGATCATGGAACTGTCTGTGCTAGCGAACAAGCAATCGTTGCTAATCGTTATAATGTCGATGCGGTAATCCGTGAGTTCAAAAAGCAGAAGGCTTATTTCTTATCCAAAGATGAAATCAAACGTCTTGAGCCGATAGCGTTCAATAAGACTGACAAGGTAATGAGGGTCGAAGTCATCGGTCAGCCAGCAGCCTTGATTGCAGAAATGGCCGGTATCAAGGTTCCACCTGACACGACTGTTCTGATCGCACCCCTGGAGGAAGTCGGACTCCAATCGCCGCTTTCAATGGAGATTCTGGCTCCTATTTTGGCTTTTTATGTGGCAGATGATTTTGAACCGGCTATTGAGCTCTGTCGTCAGATCAACCAACACGGTGGTTTGGGTCATACAGCAAGCATTTTCTCGAAGCGCGAGGAGAAAATCGCGTATTTCGCATCGGTTATGAACGCCGGGCGAATCCTCGTGAATACACCTGCTTCACAGGGCGCAATGGGAGGTACATACAATAAGCTCCAGCCTTCTTTAATGCTTGCTTGTGGCACAAGTGGGAAGAATATCACTACGGATAACATTTCTGTTCAGCATTTGCTGAATATTCGCCGAATTGCTAGGCGCAAAGTATGTTCCTATATTAATGATAATTCTATTCATAAATATCTCGACGAAAACCTTGATGCAGAAAAAATCGAAGATTTACACAATTGGCCCTTTGACAAAACGTGAATTTTTATTATGAGATGACCTGCCACCCATTCCATTCACCGTTGCTCGAGAAGAAACTCTGTAGAAGATGAATGTAGAATGTCAAGACCTGCCACCCTATATCTAATGGGGTGATGGTGTGGTTGAAAAATTATCTAAGGATTTGCGGATGAAATATCCTGAGACGAACGGATTTTCGTCTCGAAACCTCTGGGATTGCAAGAGATTTTACATTACCTACAAGGAATACCCAAAACTGCGAACACTGTTCGCAGAAATTAGTTGGTCTCACAATCTTTTACTATTGAATAAAACAAAAACAATAGAAGAGAAAAAATTCTATTTAAAAATGTCATTAAAAGAACGCTGGTCTTTTCGTGAATTACAGCGTCAAATTGATTCTGCTTATTTTGAAAGATTTGCATTATCTAAAAAGCCAAATCAGCTAACAAAAATAGAGACCGAAAAACTTGCTATTTCTATAAATGATATACATCGCCACCTTAAAGACGAATACATATTGGAATTTTTAGATCTATCAAAAACATTCTCCGAGAAAGAACTGCGCAAAGCAATTCTTGATAATCTCAAAGATTTCTTCTTGGAATTTGGCAAGAATCTATCTTTTATCGGTAAGGAATATCCAGTAGTAGCAGATAATAATGAATTTAGAATCGACTTGCTATTTTTTCATAGAGAACTAAAATGCCTTGTGCCGATTGAACTTAAGATTGGTGAATTTAAACCTGAATATGTCGGCAAAATGCAGTTTTATTTGGCGGTTCTTGATGAACAAGTTAAATTGCGTCACGAAAATCCATCAATCGGATTGATTCTTTGCCGTTCTAAAAAAGAAAGCATTGTTCGTCTGACACTAAGCAAAACACATAAACCCATAAAAATTTCTGTATATCAGACAAAGTTGCCAGACAAAAGACTTATTCAACAACGCCTGGAGCGAATAAAACTACCAAAAAAGATATCGTATGATAATGTCTAAATACTCTCACCTGAACTATTGCCCATTTTGTCCTGCTCCGTTAGACACCTTATGTCTAATCGGGGTCATTCTGAACCGCAGGCGAAGCAATCTCTACGAAAATTTCCTCTCCCTTGAAGGGAGAGGATTAAGGTGAGGGTGTGAATTATGCTGAATTCCAATCCTGAAATAAAAAGCAAAATCAATAAACTCTGGGATATTTTTTACTCTGGCGGCTTGGCAAATCCGCTCTCATCTATTGAACAGATTTCCTACCTCATATTCATGAAGCGGCTCGAAGATATGGATAATGAGGAGCATAGGAAAGCAGATCGCAGAAATCAGGACTATGTTTCCATTTTCAAAAACAAAGAAGATTGCCGTTGGTCACACTGGATGCATTTTGATGCCGAGACTATGCTCAAACATGTGCGGGATAAGGTGTTTCCATTTATCAAAGAATTGCAGGGTGATGGCAATTTTTACGCCGAATCAATGAAAGATGCGGTATTTTTGATACCTAAACCTTCTCTTGTTCAGGAAGCAGTCAAGATTATTGACGAAATAAACATTTCAGCAATGGGTATAGACCTGCAAGGTGATATTTATGAATACCTCCTGAGTGAGATTTCCACATCAGGCAAGAATGGTCAATTTCGTACCCCCAGGCATATCATCAGAATGATTGTAGACCTTGTCGATCCCAAAATCGGCAACCGTGTATGCGATCCTGCCTGCGGCACTTCCGGATTCTTGATTGGCGCTTACAATCATATTTTAAAGGAAAATACTGATCCTGAAAGTATTACCTATGACGAGGAAGGAATACCCCATAATTTGATCGGTGACAAAATAGCCGAGAAAAAGATTTGGAATTTTTTGAGAACCAAAGCATTCTTTGGTTATGATTTTGACACAACCATGGTGCGTATTGCCCTTATGAACGTGATCTTGCACGGTATAGGTAATCCCAATATCCGCTATTCAGATACATTGTCCAAAGGTTTTAAGGAAAGAAATATGTATGACATAATCCTGGCAAATCCGCCGTTCAAAGGAAACGTTGACAAAAGCGACATCGCTGAAGACCTGACCGTATCCGGTTCAAGCAAAAAACCCAAGACAGAATTACTGTTTCTCAATCTTTTTGTGAATATGCTCATTCCCGGCGGCAAATGCGGCGTGATTGTGCCTGATGGCGTGCTCTTTGGTTCGAGCAATGCTCATAAAGACGCAAGAAAAATGCTGCTTGAGAAATGTGGGCTCGACGCCATTATATCAATGCCATCTGGTGTGTTTAAACCATATGCCGGAGTTTCAACTGCTGCACTTGTATTCACCAAAGGAGAAAAAACTGACAAAGTCTGGTTCTACGACATGCAGGCAGATGGCTATTCACTTGATGATAAACGCACTAAGATTGAGCAGAATGACATTCCTGACATAATCGAGAAATGGAAAAGTAGAAATAAAAATAAACAATCTAAAAAAGGCGAAAAATGGCTCTGGGTGGATATTAAAGAAATCAAAAAGAACAACTACGACCTCTCCATCTCACGCTACAAACCGATTGAATATGAGGAGATAGAATACGAAAAGCCTGATTTAATAATTCGCAAAATTGAAGAACTGGAAGAACAGATATCCTCTGATGTAAAACAAATTAAGCATAAATTATAATATGGATTTGATCAAATTGGAGCAATTACTTATAAAAGAGAAATTTGCAGTCGTAGACGGTCCCTTTGGAACTCAATTGCATGCGGATGAATACGTAGATAGCGGAGTTCCTGTAATACGAATAAAGAACATCGGTGTTAATCATTTCATCGCAGATGATTTGAGATATATAACAGAGGAGAAATTCCAAATTCTGAAAAGAAGCGCTGTATATCCGAATGACATTCTTTTAGCTAAAACAGGTGCGACTATCGGAAAAGTATGTCTGGTTCCTAAGACAATAAAGAAAGGTCTAATTGCGTCTAGTTGTGCAAAAATATCGATTGATGACAACAAGGCTGTGCCTTCGTTAGTTTCGCATTTCTTGAACACGAATTTTTGTTATAAACAGATAATCGGTACAAGCGTTGGCTCGACAAGGAGTACAATTAATCTTAGTAATATAAGGCAAATTAAAGTGCCAGATTTGAAAATAGCATCACAGAAGAAAATTGCTTCCATCCTCGAAGCCTGCGAATCCGCCATCCAAAAACGCCAAGAAGCCAACCGTCTTACTGACGAATTCCTCAAATCAATCTTCCTCGAAATGTTCGGCGATCCAGTAAAAAACCCAAAGAAATGGCCTGTTAGAAGATTTGGTGATATTTATTCTTCAATTCGATACGGAACAGGCTCGCCACCAGAATATCAAGAAAAAGGCACGCCTTTTATTAGAGCAACAAACGTAAAAAACGGAACCGTGAAATCCTCGGATATGAAATTTATTTCACCCGCTGATAGTGCAAATATCGAAAAATGCAAAGTATCATATGGGAATTTGATAATCGTCCGTAGTGGTATCAATGCTGGGGATTGCGCATTGATTCCCCAACAATATGATGGAGCATATGCTGCATATGACCTAATAGTGGAACTCCCTTATCATAGTGCAGTATTCTATAACCATTTGATAAATTCTGTCTATGGTAAAACAATGATTGCGCCAATGAAGAGACGTGCAGGACAACCGCACTTGAATGCTGAACAAATAGGATCACTGAAATTTTCAGATCCACCGCCGACAGAACAGAAAAAATTCGCCAACATCGTCCAAAAAGTCGAAA
This sequence comes from Candidatus Stahliibacteriota bacterium, assembly GCA_030602565.1. Classification (GTDB taxonomy): domain Bacteria; phylum Hydrothermota; class Tepidihabitantia; order SM23-42; family SM23-42; genus JAUVZL01. The sequence continues at coordinate 15,537 of JAUVZL010000015.1, read as the reverse complement.
AACTAAAACAAAAACAACGTGAATCAGAAATTGAACTCACCAACCTCTTTAATTCACTTATGCAAAGAGCATTTAGAGGAGAATTATGCCGAATGACGATTTTTTACATGAGAGGCAAGTAATTGCATATGGTTTAATAAAGGGAATTGGTTTTATAGATTATAGTAAAGGTGAAACAGGAATTGGAAAGTACCTATCAAGGGAAATCAAATTTTCACGTAACGCTTCGATTTGTCCACAGCCAGACGATATATTAGTAAAACTAGATATGGAACAAAACAAAAAAGACTTCTCTGAAAAAATGAGAAGGGAAGTTTCTAATGGCATGTATGCTGTAAAAATACTGATTAAAACCACAAAAAAGGAAGAGTCCACAAAAATAGAGAAAGCTTTCAATGATATCAATATCTTCTTATCAACATTAAGAATAATCAAGCCAAATCTTGCATACCCTAAATATAAATTTGTTTTTTATCCTGATGAAAATAAGTATTTTTACCGCTCTCGCAGTCACTTATCTAATTGTTTTTCAATCGAAATGAATATGGATAAAAAGGATATTTGGCTTAGAAAATTTGATGTTGGATTAACAGGTGCAGTCGAAAAAATTTGGAATAATATTCCGCGTATCACGTCAAAGAAAAATCGCGTCTTACTTGCTCTCAAATTACAGGAAGCTGCTTATCTCGAATATGCAAATGAAATTCGGATACTTTTATTTGCAATAGCATTGGAATGTCTTTTCTCAACCGAGCGCACAGATTTAATGCATAATCTTGCGTCTCGTAGTGCAAGATTTTTATCAGATGATGCCATTGAAAGAAAAAGAATTTATCACCAAGTTATTCTTGCATATAACATACGATCAATGATAGTTCATGGATTAAAAGATTCAATAATACGATGCAAATATAGCTTTGCAGAGATAATCTTTCGGGAATGCGTACGATGTAGTTTAAGAAAAATATTAGCGGAAGATAATTTAATCAATGTATTTACTAATAGTGATAAAAAAATATATCATACCTTTTTAAAAAATCTTGGTTTGAACATTACACATAATTTGATTTATGAAAATGATGTATATTGGATTCCAATAACCAATAAATTAAGAGTTGGACCATATTGCCCCCAATGTTGGAGAAAAGAGAAACTACCAATAAAGATGCAGTTGAAAAAAGTATCTCAGAAGTGGCGTTGTCTTGTGTGTGGTTGCTATAAAATCATCAAATAAAAAGGGAATAACGTGGAATGCTCCCCATTTGACTTGGACATGAATATTTGTTATACTTGCGGGCTTGGGAAGGAGAAAAGAGATGAACTCAGTACAGACTTCTTGACACGGAGCGAATTGTGTATAGACTTAATCTTGGGGAAGGTATGAGTGCCTTGGGGGCGAAAGCAGCTTAGGGTGGCATACCTTTTTGCTTAAGAACGAGAGGAGAAATATGGAAGCAGAGAATGCGGTGCCGTTTCTTACCATTATGGTGAACTATAAAAGGAATAACCATGCCAAATAATGCACCTGCTGTAATTTTTTTCATTGATCATGAATCCGAAAAAGAACTCACAAACCTCTTCAATTCCTTGATGCAAAGAGCATTTAGAGGAGAATTGTGAAAAAAAAAATAGAATTTGAATTTCTAAAAGACAAACCATTAGAAACAATTGAAGAAATAAAAAGATCCAAATTTGGCCACAAAGAAATTGCCCAGACTCTCACAACTATTGTTACTAACTGCCCAACCCCGTTCACGATAGGTCTATTTGGAAGATGGGGATCGGGTAAAAGCACCATAGCAAATTTTGTGAAAACTATTTTAGCTTCTTCAAAAATACCGGTGATCGTCTTTGATGTGTGGAAACATAAAGGTGATGCCCTGCGTAGAACCTTCTTAAAAGAAATTACAAAGCAATTGCAATCGTACGGTAATGCCTATTTTGACAAGAATTTCAGTTTGGACGAAAGAGTTGAAAGCAGTATTAGTAGAAAGTCAGAAGGTGAATTCAAGATCAACAAGAAAAAGATACGGCATCTGGGGAGAATGTTATTACTTATTATTGTAGCTCTGGTTATTGTTGGAGTAATTGCATATGCTACAGGCTTTCTGCAACAGTTTATGTATGCCCTTGGAATACTTTTATCTGCGATATTTGGTGGCTCTTTTTTAATATGGTTGATTAAAAATGCCGGTCAGTTTTTGACAACAGAAACAACAACATTTGGTCAAGATAGGTTTAAAGATCCTCACCAATTTGAGCAGGAATTCTCAAGAATTCTTCGCCACCTAGTGCACAGAAAAATAGTAATAGTGTTTGATAATCTAGACCGAGTAACGCAGGAAGGAGCATTGAAAGTACTTGCTACTATCAAAACATTCCTAGAACCTAAGGATATTGAAAATAAAGAAAAAGATGTAATTTTTCTTATCCCCTGCGACGCTGGTGCCATCAGAAAACATATTGCTGGTGTATACGCAATAAATGCTAAGTCTTCACCCTTTGACCCTGATGAATTTTTAAGAAAGTTTTTTAATGCAATACTATGGATTCCAGAATTTATCCCGGAGGAGTTAGAGGCATATGCAAGAAGTAGTCTCCGGGAAACTAAAGTCGTTGATTTAGATAACGATAAAGTGGCTTGGGTCATAACCAAAGCTTTTAGAGAGAACCCAAGACAGATTATACAATTTATTAATATTCTTCTCGCTAATTATCTTCTAATAAAAGAGCGTGAAGGAACAGAAAAAGATTTCCTTCCCGGATTTTTGCCTGATAATATAGCTCAGCTCGCAAAGTATCTTATTCTATATGAACTCTTTCCTGATGAAATGGAGAAATTGCGGAAAGATAAGGTACTAAATCTACAAGAAGCTACTACTCGTGAATTAGAAACCTGCAAAAAAGACGAGTTCCTTAATTTTGTGAAAGAAACTGAGCTCGATATTCCTATTGCAAATCTTCGAATATTTTTCACTTTGCGTCGCTCTGAGCATGAGAAAAGGTTTCCGGGGATTGAATCGTTTATAGCCTTTCTAGAAGATAGAAAAGAAGAAGAAGCACAGAAATACTATGCCCAACTTAAGGATATGAATAAAGAGGAAAAAATCGAAGCATTTAGTCATGTTATTAAGATGGAATTGGAAAATAAAACTAATCCTGTAAGTATTGCAAGTCTCATTGCCACACTTCTTTCTGTTTTAGATTTTCATAAAGTTAAACTTACAGCCACCGCTTATGGAGAAATCTATAATAAATTAGCAGGCCCAGCAAAATCCTACATCCATACAATTAAGACATACGTTTTAAGTAGACAGTTGCTTAAGCCATATGCGCAGTATAGGAATGTCATAATAGAACAATGGATTGATGTTTTGGACAACCAAACACAGGATAAACCCTCTTATAAAATCGATGATAAATTCGTTACTGATTTGTTAGTCATTTTTGGTGAACAGCCTACCTACTTAAACGCCAAAACGCTGCAAAAACTCAAAGAAATTCTGGCGAAAGCAAGATATAGCCAAAATACTCTTATTAATGAAACTATAATAAAAAATAGTGACCTGCAGAAAAGACTTATTACTCCAGCGTATATCTCAACGTTTATCGAGGGGATCACAATAGATACTGATATTGACGATATTTTGGATAAAATCGATATATTAGCGGCATTCCAATCGGATTTGATCGATTCAAATCTATCTGATCAAATAATCAAAAAATTAAATGATATTCAAACAACCGAAAACAAAAATATAGCACCTGAACGGTATAAACACAAGGAACTGCTGCTAAAGGCTTATAGCAAAATATTGAATACACATTGGCGTATCTTATCCACTACAGTATCCACACAATTTGATGCCTTTGCAGCAAGTTTAGTAGTGGGGGCAAATGCCATTCCCAACATAAATCAAAGAAGAATTTTCATTCCTGTCCTACTAAAAATCAAAAGCTTGACAACTCAAGCAAGGTTGGCGCAAATTAATACTGTTATTACGAATTTCCTAAACTCGGCTGATATAGCTAGTTTAGAATTTGTAATGCAAGATATACCAGAGCCAATAGAATTCATTGAACGATCTGATTATACTTCCATTTTTGAAAAAAAGTCACTAACCGATCAAAAGGTTTTTGATTACGTATACGGCAAGTCATCAAAAGATCGAAAAGCTGAATTGCTAACAAAACTATTTGATATTGATTACAATAGAGCATTAACCAAAATAGAAGAACTCAACTACAAAATTCCAAACTCGGTAGCTATAGTTGAGAAGACTTTCAATAAAATTGACAGCTTGCCAGCAACCGAAAAGGGCAAATTATTAAAATTAGTTAATACTCTAAAGTGTGGTAATGTTGCCGACCAGAGAGATACTCTTGTTAAAAAACTTAAAACCTATCTCTGCTCAACTGATGTTGTATCCCAAGAGGTAGGTTTCAATGCACTTTCAGATGCAAGTAAGCATATTGGAGAAGAGCGAAAGAGACAATTATCAAAAGATGTTTTTGATTGGATTCGTAAGCCAAATATAACAAATAAGTATCAACCGTATGCTATAAGAACGATCTATTCTGGTTACAGTTTATTCAATGATGAAGAACAGAAAGAGTTTCACCAGTTTCTATTTGATGAATTGATTCGCAAAGGATCAAATCAGGAAAGCATAAAACTGGGATTTGGTATTCTAAAAGAAATAAAGCCAAAGTATGAAGACCGAATGCAAAATTTTAATGATGTAAAACACAGAATTGAGACTGAACAAGACGGTCCCATTAAAACTGCGATTGTGGTTGGATTAAAAGATTTAAAACCCCAACGGGTTAATAAACAAAACAGACAATATTGGGAATGGGTTGATTCTCTATGAGTATGAAGGAATGGGGTTACTTATGAAAAAATTGCTGTTCGATAATTTCTGGCTCAGAGACGAAAGCCTGGAAGATACTGAAAATCTACCCGATCCCGACGTCCTCGCCCGCGACATCGCCGTAAACCTCGAATCCGCCTTGGAGCAATTTAAAGGGATTTATGAAGATATGGAGGAGAAATAAAAGGAGGAAAAATGAGTATAGAGTTAGTAACATTCAGACAAAAGAAATTCAACGAATGGTGGGATAAGGAGATAGAGCCTAAGACGGAAGGTTTATTAAATGAATTTAAAGAAAAAGTAGAAAGGCATAAAAAGGGATTCTTGAAATTTTATATCGACCATGATGCATTTGATGACTTCTTGATAGAACGAGTATCAGTTGAAAAATTAAAAAAGGAGTTTGAAGATTGGTTCAATAATGATGGTAAACCATTTCTTGAGAGCATTCTTAAATCTTATAAAAGAATAAGCAAGTCCATTTAAGCGGAAGAAATGGCTGTTTGGGCAGTTAGAGGAGGATATTATTAATAGGAGGAAAAACAATGGCATTATTTAAAAAATCTAAACCATTAAATGAAAAAGAACTGCATGGAATAATTGAAAAAGAATTGGATGCTATTGAAGAGGGTTTGATGCTTCTAAAACATGAATTTGACCTAGGTGTTGGAAAAGGTACACCTGATTTCCTATGTGTTGATAGTGGCGGAAGACTTGTTATCATTGAGGTGAAACTTCAAGAAGATGAGAACATACTGTTTCAAGCACTTAAATACTATAACGCAATAGATAAAAATAGATATGCTATCAAAGAGATGTTTTCAGATAAAAAAATAAATCCTGATGAACATCCGCGCATTGTATTGATAGCCGAAAGATTCTCTGATGATATTCGAAGGCTTGGTACATTAGTTATGCCAGATGTTGAATTTTATGAGTATACTGTTTTATTAACAGATGACGGAAAACAGGGTATATGTTATCATTCAGTATCTGTGCCGAAAATAGGAGAAATACCATCGAAACCTGCAACAATTGCTGAGCTTAGGAATTATATAACAAAGGATTCGCTAAAACCATTTTTTGATAAACTTATTGTGGAAATTAAAGGTCTTGGGAGCGGAATTGGAGAATATACTACTCAAGGATATGTTGGATTTAAATTTAAGAATAGACAAATTGCTTTGTTGCTCCCCCACAGAAAATCATTCGATATAGGTGCAATAGCAATAGATGAAAACGGTCGTGGAAGCGAATATGAAGGTTTACGTATTGAAACTGGCAATGAAGATTATACAGATGTTTTCGAAAAAATCAAGAGATCATTTAAAAATATGGGTGGTAAACTGAATGAGGAAAGAGAAAAACAAAGATGAAATAGGCGTAAACTTTTGTGGTTAGGGATTAAATGACTATCGGATTGAAATATAAAGCCCAAATCATTCGAGGGCATGTGGGGTCAAATCTCGAATAGTGAATAGAAAATGGTCACCGGGGATTGAAGTTTCTGGAATAACCTTTGTTTGTAGAGAGAATCTATGGTTGTAGATTGAGAGGAGGAAGTATGAAAAAATATTTATCCGTCATTAGTCTCGTTTTGAACTTTTCTGGCGCTATCTTGATTACCTATTCAACCGGTATATATACCGAATTTGGAAGTGCACTTATAATGGGGAAACACGTTATATTGAGTTTACATCCCGTTTGGTTAAAAATTGGTGTGGCTTTATTGATTTTTGGTTTCGGTCTTCAGTTGGCATTAGAGATTATTAAGCTATTCAGGCAAGAAAAAACAGTAAGGGAAATGGGGTCAAATCTCGAACAGTGAATAGAAAATGGTCCTTGACAATAAATCTAAAATGTGTAACATAAATCAAGCCCCTTTTTGTCAAAAATGTATGTAATTCGTGCCATTGGATTAATAAAATAGTGGTTATATGAAAGCAAATAATGTAATAAGAATTATTGTTGGAGCGATTTTCGCACTTTCAGCATTCTATTTGTTCAGCAAGAGGGAATACATCTTTGGTATATTATTATTATTTGCTCTCTTGATACTTCTAAAAATAGATGATCTTACTGACTTCGCTTTCAGTTTTAAAGGTGGAATTAGAGCAAAATTCAACACTCCAAAAGAGAAAATAGAACAAAACATAATCGAAAACAAACAATCTGTTACAAGGCGAAATATCTTACGTTTTCAAAAGATTGAAGCGCAAATTCTTGATAAGCAGCAAAAAAAATATGGTAAGGAAGTGAAAACTCTTATCCATTTTGTATATGGGAAACCAGATAAACCAGAATTCAGCTACACGCCCGATGGTAGTTTACAAACAGATGACACTCTGTACTTTTTTGAAATTAAATATATACTAAAGCCAGAGTTAGCCAAAAATATTGTCTATGACACGGTTCAGTATTTAAAGATTGTTTATGATAAATTCTCTTCATATATGGGAAAAGACAAAAAATTAATTATCAAAATACTTTTAGCAAGTGAATTTTATATTGATATTACAGGTTTTAGTACGCCAGCAGGAATTGAATTAGAATTCATTAAGACATAACCGGAATGGGCATAAGACTTTACACTGCGCAATGGATAAATTGAAATATACGGAAAATGGGGTCAAATCTCGACATCGGACAAAATTCTGTTTTGAGTATTCTATACTAAAGCATTTAGTATGCTCAATAAATAGGAGGAATAGTGCAGTCAAAGAATAAAAAATATGCAGGTATCGCCGAACTAATAAAAGATTTTGTGCATTCGCATCCAAAAGATAAATTGGATTTTAGGAGTTTAACAAAACTCGTTTTGGAACAATATCCAAAAACAGCGTGGAAGAAAAACTGGGATCAATGGAGGTATCACACAACGCATAGGAATGGTAATTACTATGCGTATTTTACAAGGCAGGAAAGAGAAGCACTTAAAAAAATGTTTTCCGGCGAGAAGTACTTCAAATTGCAGAAAATAGACAACCATCGCCGTAAATTTTGGGGCAGAATTGGGGTCAAATCTCAACATTCAACATTGACAGCGTCTTTATTTGTGATATAATGGACCATGGTGAGGCAATTGAGGATTCAATATCCAGGAGCATATTATCACGTCACCTGCCGTGGTAATGAACGTAGTAAGATATTCTTAGATGACGATGATCGGCGACGATTCCTAACCGAATGAAGGAGCGGCTTACTCAGGATAATGTATTGCAACTTCAGTATGGTAATATTGAGCAGACAATAAAGGAAAATGTTGAATGTTGACAGGGTGACCGAGAATGTCGAAATTTCTTGGAGTAGAGCCTTTAGGCTCGTTAAATGTGATTAAATTTCGACATATTTTCACAGGCGTAAACGCCCTACTCCTTATTCTCGGTCAGCCTGTTGAGATTTGACCCCATTCCCCTCCGTGGTTAAGGGGCTATGCCTTTTTTGTTTGGTGATACGAGGTTTAAGGCTTGACAGAAGATATGATTTTGATAGAATTGTGTGAGTAGATAGGGAGTAGGTCAGGATGTACCCCGTAAGAGATAAATCTCTAACGGGGAGGAGAAGAAAGGAGGAGAGATGGCATTTGAACGATGGGGTTACCAATTTGAAGGTGCGTGGGCAACACCTCATAACCTGGAGTCAAAATCAGGAGTGTACGTCATCTGGTGCAAAATAGGAGATGATTGGTTTGTACTTGATGTTGGGGAATCAAGCGATGTTAAGAGCAGAGTATTGACACACGATCGGAAGAACGAATGGAAAAGTAATTGTCGAGGAGTTATTCAATATTCAGTAACCTATACACCGAATCTTCAGCAGGCCGGTAGAATGGAAATTGAACGGAGGATACGATCACTGAGCAAGCCGCGGTGTGGTGAAAGGTAAGGTTTGGCTGAACGGTTAAGGCCTCTCCAGTCCCTTACTTTGTTCGAGGCTTACGGCTTGACTTTTCTAGTGGTTCTGGTAGAATTGGATGAGCAGATTAGGCGGAGAGTGGGAATTATAGAAGAGAGGCGGAATATGGAAGCAGAGATTGCAATAATGTTTTTTATTATTATGGTGAACTACAATAGGAATAACCATGCTAAATAATTCCGTTGATTTTATGAAAGAACGGCATGCACCTGATGTAATTTCTAATTTTGTAGAATACAAAAACATGGCTTTAAGAATGAGTCAGAATCACTTAGATTCCCTATTATGAGCCCAGCTGACATTCCTGATTTTGAAGATGCAAAATATAAAGGGTTGATAGAGAACTTATGTAACGGCGCTTGCATATTTTTTGGTGCAGGTGTTTCAAAACTTGCAGGATTTAAGTTGTGGAATGAATTGGCAAATGATTTGATTGATAGATTCTGGGATAGAAGAGATGAAATGGATATTAGTAAGGTTGGAAGATTTGATTATAGTTTTAAAGATACCTTAAAAAAACACCCTGATGAAGTAGAAAAGTTTGACTATTTATTTAGATTGGACGATGTTATATTTAAAAATGAAATGAACCAAATTTTTAAGATATGGCAAGATAGCATTAACAAGGAAGTGTTTTACACACTGAATAAATTAAATAATGAAAACAACTTTTTTGTTACAACAAACTTAGATATGGAATTTCAAAAGTACATAGGTTTAGAAGATAATCAGATCTCTATTGCACCCCATTTCCTTGAGTCACCGAGAAAAATCAATTATCTGCATGGTCGTATAGATAAAACGAATAGTTGGGTGTTTACTCGTAGAAGCTACATAAAAAGCTATTCTGTCAATGGTGCTCCCTGTATGTCATTTATTAGAGACATTTTCGAAAAATACTGCGTTTTGTTTATTGGCTATGGACTATGTGAAAAAGAAATACTTGATGGAATTATCAAGAGCGGCAAACAAAGATGCCATTATTGGTTAGAACTCAGTGACAGAAATAGAAATGATTATCTCGAAATACGAGCCACTACCCTGAAGGATAATTATAACATCACAGTAATTCCCTACTATATTGATAACTATGGTGAGACATTACTATATAAGGTAATAACTAAATTATACACAGTTTTCACCAAACGAATTGGAGGTAAACATGCCTAATAAGGTATTCATATGTCACTCATCGAAAGATCATGATTTTGTAATTCAATTAACTGAGAAACTAAAACAGGATTCGATCGATGTATGGTTTGATGAATGGGAAATCATTGCTGGTGATTCGATTACTGACAAAATCAACAAAGGATTAAAAAGTAGCAGTTTCTTTGTAATAGTTTTCTCTTCAAATTTAATCAAAAGCGGATGGGCCAAGAAAGAATTGAACGCAACACTTATGAGACAAATTACAAACAGAGATGTAAAGATATTACCAATACTCTTAGATATAAACTTTTCGGATTTACCTCCCCTAATGCGCGATATATCATCCATAAAATTTTCAGGAGACATTATCGATGATAATAATTACTCCAAGTTGGTCAGGCCCATAAAAATAAAGAACGAAGCTGAATTACTAAAAGAATTTCAGGATAAGTTTTTTGACAATATTGAACATGTTGATATAATTTTAGAGAAAAAAGAACCGACTAAGCATGAAGTAGATTTTATTTTGAATTTAATCAAAGATAAGGCATATGAAAACTACTTTCTGAAGAAAGTAGATTCGGTAGAATGGTTTAACCAACTGAAAAATGGTGATTTCTTTGCACCTGCGAAAGCTCCAATTCCCACACCAACCGAACAAGAAGGCTATTTTTCAGTCCCTCAATGGAATGTTCTCCCCTATCTCGAACGTGTGTCACAACAAATTAATGTTCGGGGCAATGAAAAATACATAGATGAGTTATTATCTATAATCACGAATGTATCTGATTATACTGATTCAAATATAAAGCTCAGAGATAACTACCAAATTTGGTGGTATTTTGTGAAAATTCTAAAAAATATTCCCAACAAGAAAATATCCTATAAAATCATAGATTTAATTCCCATCTGGCTTGAAAGCAAATTTGGCATAAACATAGTGGATCAAGAAATCGCAACAGAATTGTTGCCGAAATTTCTACCAGAGAATCCATTAACTGATGATATCAAGAAAGCCGAGAAAATTGTTGATTACATAACTAACATTAAATGGATACCCATAAGAGAAGACTTATTGGCCAAAGAAGAAGCTCGGATGTTAATTGATTCACATTGGCTCATAGAGTCTTTTGTGAATCAAAAATATTCAATTAGAATTGCTGAGAGATGCGGAATAGAGCTTGTTATTAGTTTTGCGAACAAATTGAAAGGAATATTTCGACGCCGAAACAATCCACATGCACTCGATTTTGAAGTTAGCGCTAAAAAATATCGTATTTTTGTCGATCATTCGAAAGATTTTGAATTCGATTGTATAGTTGGTATACTCGATAAAGAACAGTTGGAAAATCGCTCTATGGAAGAAATACTTTATGGAATACCGCTACAAAAGCCAAAACCTTTACATAAATTTGAATTAGACAATTGCCGGGATAAAGAAAATTTTGTTACAAGAATTATAGTTGAGTTATCAAAAGTAGGAATCAATGCAAAGGCACTATCTGATTCTAAAGAACGTTTGCAGAATTTCTACATTGGGATTTTCAGTGACAATTCATATATATGGTTTGAATCCATAGCTGGGGAATCTGGATGGACTGCGCTCGCAGCAGAGCAAGTACTCACTATTATTTTACGTGATATTCTACTAGCTAAAGCTAAAAAAGATTCTAAAAATGCCAGGGATACACTAGAAACATTCTTGAGTGAAAATTATCAATATCCCTATTTCAAAAGGTTGGTTTTGTACATAATCAGTGAATGTTGGGACGATTTCAAAGATAAATTCTGGTCAATGTTGAAAAAACCTGGTGGAGTATTATTATTTGATAACCCGAATTTTGAGGTTGAAATATACACTTTACTTGAAAAAAACATAAATCATTTTACGCCAACAGAAAAAGATATGTTAAAGAAGATTATCGAAAAAGGACCAAAGAGTTATGTACCACAGAAAAATAAGATGAGATACAAACATTATTGGAAGCAAAAATGGTATTCAGCTATGAAAACAGACACGTATTTTTCGCCTCTTTACGAAAAGCACAAAAAATCAACAAAGATTGAAGAAAAGATAAGCTTTAAAGAATCAAAAACGAAATCTGGACCAGGATCTTCGCCACTCTCTAAAGAAGAAATTCTAAATATGTCGAATACTAACCTCGCTGAGTTTTTGAAAACTTTTAGAACGAAGGATCTTTGGGATGGTCCAACAATTAATGGTTTAGCGGAAACGCTAAAAGCATTAGCGCAAGAGAAACCTGAAAAGTTCATTGATGATTTAAAACCATTTTTGAATATGGGTTATTATTATATCTATCAAATACTTCAAGGCATTAGAGAGGCATGGAATAAAAAAATAGATATAGACTGGGGTAAGTTACTTAATTTTATAAAGCAGTACGTTGATACACATGGTTTCTGGCAAAATATGTTTAAAATGGACGATGACCAATGGAATGCAGATTACAAATGGTCTATCTGGGTTATTGGGGATTTAATTCAAGAAGGCACAAAAAATGACAAATGGGTATTTTCTAAGGAACACCTTCCAGTTGCACAAGAGATTTTATTTGTTATTTTAGATAAATTGCAGCCAGAGCGTGAAAAAGAAACCCTGGATCCCATTACACATGCAATGAATTCAGCGTTTGGTACCACAATAACTGCTATGATATATCTTGCACTAAGAATTGCCAGATTGCAGCGTAAAGATGACGAAGAGGTAGTCAAATGGAGTGATGATCTAAGAGAAAAATATGAAACAATGTTGAAACAAAATATCGTTGAAGCGTATGCATTATTTGGTCAATTTATAGGAAATTTATACTATCTAGATAAATCCTGGGTAGAAAAGAAAATCCAGAAATTTCTAGGCATAAACTACAAACTTTGGTACTCATATATGTACGGATATCTTGTTGCCGGCAGGTTTCATAAAAATATGTACGTACTTATGAGAGAACATTATAAAAAAGCTATATCAGATGCTTTTAAAGAGAAAAGTATAGAAAAAATGCTTGTGCAACATATTGCAGTAGGCTATCTACAAGGCATTGATGATAAATCTGGAGTAAGTCTTTTTGATTCTATGCTTGCGAAGTGGTATCCATCACAGATAATGGCAACAATCAACTTCTTCTGGATGCAAAGAAATGTTTTAATTAAGAAAGCTGAAGCTGATATCGCCGAAAGACATGGCGGGCAAAGAAATAAGATTATTAAATTTTGGGGAGTATTGTATGAGAAATATATGGGTAAATCACTTAATGATGATGATAAAAAAATACTTTCTGCTGTTATAAAGCTAACAATATTTTTAGATAAAATAAACAATCTGTACATCGATTGGCTCATGTTATCGGTTCCATATGTCCATCTTGAATTTAACTCCCCTATTTTTATTGAATATTTGGATAAACTAAAGGACAAGGATAACAAAGTTGAATCGGCTAAATATGTCGGCAAAATTTTCCTAAAAATGCTTAAAACATATACGCCTGATTACAACCCTAAACATATCCGATCTATAATTGGATATTTGTTTAGCCTTGAAGATACATCCAAAATGGCAAATGATATTTGTAATATCTACGGTAAAGAAGGTTATGATTTTATAACAAAAGATATTTGGAAGAAATATAAAGGATCTAAAAATGTACAGTGAAATAGGCAATCATGAAGAATTGGGGTCACTTATGAAAAAGCACAGTGGTTTGATGACGCGTTCTACGACATCGCCGAAAACCTCGAATCCGCTTTGGAGCAGTTTAAGGGAATTTATGAAGATCTTGAAGAGAAATAATAATGGTTATTAATGATAAATTACTCAATTTTATTGACAAATTGCCAAAATGTAAGTTAGGTATCATTAATGAGCTACAAGTTATTCAGGAAGGTCTACACTCTGATGGACTTTCTGTTGTTATACCTAATAATTTGAATATTGATGTTGTTGATATATTGCTATTTGAAATTATACCTATTGAAGATATGCAAAACTGTAGTAAGGGTATTATTCAGCTTTTTGAAGATTTTAAGATAGCAAGATATCCATTTATAACCAATGTCAAGAAAATTAAATCTGTACTTCAGAATGTTGGAGTGAGTATATTTCGTAGAAGTCATTCAACATTAGGTCTTATTGATATGAAATATTCAAATAATTTAATAAGATATAAATACATTAAACATCTTTTCTTGGATCTCCATCATTATTTGGAATCAAATATTATAATATCTATCAGAATAACACCTTCACCTGAGTTTGCAAACAAATTCAAAGAACTGTGTTTGAAAGCGTATACCGATAAACTTATTGTCGATTTTAAAGACATTAACCTATTAAAAACTCCATTTCTACGTCGCTATACACGTCAACCAAAACAGGTAGCAAAGAAAGAAGATTTTTTTGATCTTTTTTTAGAAATAAAATATCAAGCAATACAACTGTTAAAAAAGTATTTCCAAGGATATTTTATGAAACATAATACTATTTGTCCATCAATTGAGGTTTTTTTAATAGAGGAGTTGAAAAACCAAAAAAAAGAGACTAAAAAAAGAACAATCAATTTATTTTGGCAAAGTTTTAATTTCCAAAAAGAATCGTTTAGGAATTACGTCGATAAAAAAAACAAATATGTTATTGTTTTCCCTGACAGTTTTGGAAAACATGAAATAGTAGCCCATCCACTTAAAATTGGTGTTTATAAAAGGAAGAAAACGGCGTTAAAGGCTAAAAAAGAATTTGTAAGACAGATAAGCACCCATATTGGAGGATGGATTAATGTGCTTGGAGTCATATGGGTTGTAGAAACAATTATTTTCAATTTCGATAAACTTTTTGCAATTTTTCAACGTAAGGTATTCGACTCTTCTAAAAAAATAAGCATTCAAAAATTATTCTATTTAAGACAGCATTTAAGTTATGAGTTGAGACTATATGAAAGGATTTCGTCTGAATTTACAGACGAAAGATTATTTGATTTTTTAAATTTTCATGACTTACCTATATTTCGTAGATCCATTGATTCTCAAGATTCTAAGCACTCTTTTTCTCGAGATTTGATAGACCATATAAAATACCTCATTTCAAAATTGAATACTAGGGAAAGTGGGGACGGTGCCTGACAATATGACATTATGTTATGGTGCTATTATGGACGATTTTGATTTAAAGCACAAAATCATGAATCCGCGAGGAAATTGTCATAAAGTCATGCACCGTCCCCCTTTTCAAGTAGATAGCTGTCTGCATCGACCAAAAACGCTTTATACCTGCCCTGATTGAGATTACCGCGACGACTGTAACGCCAATTAAACCAACCCGTATAACAAATATTAAAATGACGCATAAATTCAGAACAATTCGCTTTCCTGGTCTGAATAAGCAAATGAAAATGATTGTTCATAAGAATGTAGGCATATAGTACAACCTGATAGGTCTCTAAGGATATTGAAAGTAATGAAAGAAATCGGTTACGATCTTTGTCATCTAGAAAAATATGCCGGCGCTCAATTCCTCGACAGGTAATATGATAGAAGGCACCGGGAAACTGAATTCTTAAAGCCCTCGCCATTACTGCAGTATACCCAT
>JAUVZL010000095.1 GCA_030602565.1 Candidatus Stahliibacteriota bacterium | reverse complement strand
GTCGATTTTCGATTGCTTGATGTGTCTTTAGAACTTCATGCCCTTGAAGATCATTACGAACTCATAGAAAAGCAAATTTCCCATCTCAGCCATGCAGAGAAAGCAGCACTTGATGAATATCGGAAAAAAGAGAATTTAACGCCAGAAGATCCAGAATGGGATTTTGCTAGACAGGAATGCAATCACAAGGTTGAATTTCTTTTGCCTCGATTTTTCTGGGGACCGTTTATTGTTTCTTTGTATGCAGTTCTCGAAACAAGCGTAATAGAAATAGCGCGCTTAATACACCAAAGTCAGAAACAAGGAATCACCATCAATGACCTCAGGGGTGATTTTCTTGAAAGAGCAAAGAAATACTACAAAAATGTGCTAAAATTCGAATTGTGCAGCGATGACAATGCTTGGCAACGCATTAAAATCCTTGCTGAGGTTCGTCATGCAATAGCGCACGCAAATGGCCGTCTGGATATGTTGAATGAAAATACCAAGAGAAGAATAAAGGCATTAGAAAAACAAAATCTGGGAATCTCATCATACTACAACTACTTATTGTTAGATTCATATTTTGCAAAAGAAACGTTTTCAAAAGTTCGTTCCTTGCTAGAAAGCCTTGTTGAGCGGTACAAAGAATGGGACACGAAACAAAAATCGGTATAACAATCGCGTCAACACGGACTGCCAAAAGCTGCGTCGCTTCGCTTTGCAGATTATGGCAGCCGGTTACGCACGGCGTTAGAAGTTAAGATGCAACAAATAACAAAAGGAGATATGTTGTTTGTATGGAAGCAAAAATTATAAAATCAACCTCGCTAAGTTCAGCTATCAGTAACGACATTGTACTTCGAGAAACACATACGACGAAGCTAATCTTTCGCCCAATGCTAGTAACTAACCCAAAGAATCAAGCTGCAGCAGTAAAAGGCATATTCATATTTCAGCGAAAAGGATCGTCCGGCACCTGGGAAGATGTTGAAACATTGCCTTTATCCAAGCTGAAGAAACACGAGGGTGTGAAGCTTGTAATAAAATCATCCGAGTTGCTCAAACTTTATGAAGAACTTACGGCATTATATGAGATTTACAGAGCCGAGGGGATTCCACTTGGTGTGACTCGTTTTATTAGAGCCTCCCGTACCGTCAAAGCTGTTGCTGAAATGTCAGACGAGGAACTAACTGAGGTGGTCCGTGCGAAGGAATCCATGGGCAGTGAGGCCTTAGCACGCCTTATTCGCTGGGCTAGCAAAGCGGATAATTTCTCTCTAATGTTTGAAAGATTAGAATCACTTGAACTGGACAGTCTCTACAAATTAAATGCTGCAGTTGGCATCTCTACTTTTAAACGAGCATTGAAAACTTGGTTAGATAACCGAAACAATCCCGACGAAGAATTTTGGCAGAATCTCCTCGCAAACTATTCATTTGTTCTGGAGCAGATTTTCTATTTTCCTATTGTCATTATAAAAAGTAAAGCTTATGTTGGTGGGAAATCAGTGTTGAATCGTGGCGGCAACTTAGTCGACTTTCTCATTAAGAATAAAGTCACTAAAGCAGTTGGACTGATTGAGATAAAGACCCCAAAAACTCCTTTGCTCGGTTCACGATACAGAGACGAAATATACAATATCTCATCAGAACTTAGTGGGGCTGTACTTCAGGTACTTAGCTACCGCGAAAACCTCACAAGAGAAAGAGACTCTCTGCTAAGAAGGCATGGTTTAGATTTGGAATCATTCGACCCCAAATGTGTCGTTATTATTGGTCATGTGGGTCGAGAACTTGACAGCCCTGAAAAAAAGCAAGGCTTCGAGGTCTTTCGTCGCCAAATGTCAGATGTCGAAATCATCACATACGACGAGATATTCGAAAGAACAAAGCGCCTAGTTGAATTACTAGAGGGACGTACCCAAATTGAAAGCTCGACATAAGGAGCAAAATCTGTAGATACTTCTAACAATGCATTCAGCGGACAGAGGGGCGGCGGTTTTTTGGGTTGGTTCAGTGCTCTCTCGGAGTTGTTTTTGAACAGGAAGTTTTGTGCCCTAATTCCCTCTGCCGCTGGTACCCGTGTTAGCAGCCAAATGAACCATGATAAATGTTTATTGTGACAATGGAGCATTTCGGAAGGAATTGAAGGTACTATCAGCGGATGGGCGCATCAATTTGATTATGTTTCCTTACGAAAACAAAAACCGGAATATCAAAGACATGGGAATGCCATCCGAAGCAACGTGGAATGATTTAGGTAACGTTGCATGGGTGAATGCACCTGGGAGATGGTCAGACTATACAGGGTCTAACAAATATCAAGAAATTCAAGGGGTAATTGGAAAACAACACGAGCAAGATGTTAAGCACCTTGATGCTGCATATAAAAGTAAATGCCAGTGTTTTCTCACTAGAGACAAGGGTGATATTTATTCAAAAAAGGCCGAGTTGAAAAACTTGCTCGGCATGAAGATTTATCATACTGATGATGATTGGCAGTCATTCCTAGAGTACATAAAACAGTAAATACTGAATACGACAGCTAATAAATCGCTGCATCTGACCGTCAACCGCACAGCGGTTTCGAACAGGCGAGCTCGCGAGTTATATATATGATGTATGAAATGTTAAAAGATGAAATCGATCGGTTTGAAAAAATAAAGAGTGACTCTGCTTTTTGTCGGTTAACTCTCAAAAAAAAGAAGCTTGATTGGTCTACTTCAAAGGTTCCTTTAGCTTTTCAATTCTTTAGCAATAATACTTTAGATAAATTAGACAACATTCTTAAACAATTTGAAATTGAAGAAAAAGCTCGTGAAGATTTTAAAAAACGCTTTGAAGATAAAGCTTTTCTAGAAGGAGAAGATCAATTTAAACGTTATAATATTATTTGGTCCAGTATGGCGGAACTACTATCTGCAAATTTTGTAGTTGCCAATAATAATGAAAGAATTAAAGATTTGTCTGCATGGAATTCTCACTGTAAAAGTGACATTATAAGCGAAAAAAATAGCATTGTCCTTTTCACAGAAGTTAAATATTTAGGACAAATACCTGAATTAATTAATCAAATTCGGAATATAATTAAAAACAGAAATAGTCCCAGAGCTGGTGCCATTAGTGGGCCTGAAGACATCTATAGTTATATAAATATGAGGATTGCAGATGCTGTTTTTCAACTTGAAAAAAACAAAATATGTCAAGAAAAGAGACGAGTATTTTTTATCATGGAAAAATCACCTTTCACGAATAACGTTATGACCTTACTTAAAAATAAAGAAGATTGGAACCAACAAGCTTTTGGACGACTAATAAAAGTATTAAAGATATCTCAAGAAAAAGCAGAAAGATATCGACAAGAAAGCGTTAAAAGCCTTCATGAAAAATCTAATATATTAACCATATATTCTCTCGACGATAAATTTGATTTGATAACAGAAAATATAACAAACCAATGCAGCGAACTGTGACCCGCCGCTAAAGCGGCGTGCTCCAGTCGCTGATTTCTATGTTAGACAACTATTAAAACTTAGAGGAGTTCGCGAATGTATCCAGTCTATTTTTTAGCTTTTGCTATCATTTTAGGCATTTTTCAGATTATTTTTCTAAAAACACCAATCATTACATCATTTCTGCTTGCTTTCATTGTAAGCAATGTCGGACTGCAGGGTCTTTTCGCCTTCATTGGACATTTCTTCAAATCAGACGAAGTTGCGCGAGGAATCGGCTGGCCCGCAGGGAACCCGTTTCAAAAGGAAATTGCCTTCACGAATTTAAGCATGGGGATCCTCGGCATCCTTTCCATATGGTTCCGTGGAGATTTCTGGCTTGCAACGATCATTGCGCGTTCAGTTTTTCTTTGGGGAGCTGCTTATACCCATCTGGAGGATTTAAAGGGCCGAAAAAACATTAATATCTTTAATGCTGGACCTGTTTTGTATTTCGACATTTTTTTTCCATTTGTGCTGATTGGACTGTTTATAGCCAAAAACATTGTCTAACCAGGCGCTCAACCCGACCCGTGACACGCGGCGTGCTAAAAATTCCGGGTCGGGCGAATGAAATAGGTCATTAACCTGGTTGGGTTGCAATCGCGGGCGGGTTAGCTAAACGTTAAATAGAAAGGTAAAGATAATATGAAAACATTAATAATAGGAACAGGAGTAATTGGCACGATTTACGGCTGGGCATTATCAGAATCAGGAGTAGATATAACTCATTTGGTAAGAAAAGGCAGAAAGCAGGAATATTTGAAGGGAATAGATCTAGATATTTATGATACAAGAGGGGGGAATTATCCTGAAAATGTCATAGAAAAATATTATCCAAAACTAGTTGAAAGTGTTTCTGAAGAGGATAATTACCAACTAATAATGATTCCGACCAGGCACTATCAGCTTATTAAAACAATTAAAGAATTGAAAAATAAAAAAGTATCCGGAATATTTCTGTTTTTCACCAATAACTGGGAAGGCACAGGTGAAATAGATAATCTTGTTCCCAGATCCAAATATCTATGGGGATATGCCTCTTCCGTTGGCGGCTTCATAGGTGGCAAAATGATATTAAACATTTCTAAAGACTATCGGATTGGATTAATCGAAGGGAACACTAAGTCAAAATATTGTTCGGTAATAAATCTGTTCAGAAAAGCCTGCTTTGAGCCTGATGAGAAGAAAAATATGATTCATTGGCTTTGGCTCCATCACGCCATCATTGCCGCACAAGTAGGAAGTATCCTATATTTTGGCAATGTAGCAAAATCTGTAGAAAGTGTTGAAAATACCACGCTAATGCTCAATGCTGTTCGTGAAGCCTTTATGATAGTACAAAAAAGAGGTGTTAATATTGATGACTATCCATCAGATACAGCACTATACTTGAATAGCAGTTTAGACGAAGTGAGATCGAAATTAAAATCTATTTTTACCGAAACCATATGGGGTAAGCGCAGCACTGAACAAAGCCATTTAAATACGAACCCTAGAAATATGAAACTTATTTTTTGGGATGTCTATGACACAGGAAAAAAACTAGGAGTTCCTACACCTTGCCTTGACAGACTGCAATCTAAGCTAAGAATTGATTAATCTAGCAATACGTTCCAGTGAACGCGTGAAGGCTCGCCACTGAACTCCACGTTGACCTGCCCCCCCTAGAATCGGTCCAGTTATTATCTTAGATTGTATCGGGCACGCCCCGGCCTGGGAATGGGTAACCCGTCTCCCGGTGCTGGCACAGCACTGACGATCCATCCGTCAAGGGAAAAGAGAGTTTCCTTGCAATCCAATTAAATAACTAATAGTGCCACCTGGACGAAAAATCGGTCTTGAATTAATGGAATTCGAATAGGGTAGGGGAAAATTTTTGGGGAAATTAAAACGAGAAGAAGAGCCTTACCTTAACTCCAGCCCACCATACAAGGAGGAGTGTCCGGACATCGGACACTATGCCTAAACCCCTTATTATTACTGCTTATGCGGCAAGGTGATGGAAAAATATCAGAGAGTTTATAAGTGAGGAAACAAGAGCACTGCTTATAAGTCCTATTTGATTTGGCAACGAGCTCAAAAAGTGTGGCAATATTGTACACAAAGAAGCGTAGTCCATAAGAGGATAACCAAGAGCGTGAGGTATCCGAGACTGCAGAGGGTCAACTCAGGAGCCTTCTGATCAAAAGGAAAATATGCCTGCCTACATATTCCTCCAGCTTTGACCAAGAAACGATCTTTGTATATGTTGAGGTATCCGAAATCCGGAGCCACTGAAAAATACTAACTTGAGACAAAGGAGAAAGAGAATGAGCATACCCGCAAAAGTTGGATTGGTTATTTTAGTCATAATCGTCATCTTGCTAGTATCTTTTGCGATAAGCTATATTACGTTTGGGAGAAAAGTAGC
>JAUVZL010000032.1 GCA_030602565.1 Candidatus Stahliibacteriota bacterium | reverse complement strand
TGTCTATGATGTCTCTGGTCAACTTGTCAGGACTCTGGTGGACCATTTCACAGAAAGCGGAATACATCAAGTTTCCTGGAATGGACTCGATAACCATGGTGTTTCGGTTCCAAGTGGTGTTTACTTCCTAAAACTTGTTGCTGGCGATCATACATCTGCGAGCAAACTGCTTGTCTTGAAATAGCACATATCTTTCGTTCAGAAAATATCCCCTCCTTAAACGGGAGGGGATATTTTTTTTGGATATCTTGACATCACCGGACAGAATGACTACAATGACTCATGAAAATAGTTAGATCATTCAAAAAACACAAGGCAATCGCTCACCTGATAGGAGCGGCAATTATCGCATGCCTCTCATTCGCTTATGCAGACGAATATCAGGGTACAGGAAATATAGTACCACCGGTAGCCAAAGCCGTTCCAAAGATCGACACCATCCATGGCGACATACTCGTCGATAATTATTTCTGGCTCAAACAAAGGAATGATCCAGAAGTTCGTGAATATCTCAAGGCAGAAAATGCATATACTGCAGCAAAAATGAAACACACCGAGGCGTTTCAGCAGAAGTTATATGAAGAAATGCTCAGCCGAATCAAAGAGACTGATTTGTCCGTACCTGAGAAAGTTGATGATTACTACTACTACAAACGAACAGAACAAGGCAAGCAATATCCCATTTACTGCCGTAAAAAGGGTAGCTTAGATACCAAAGAAGAGATTTTGTTGAACCAGAATACCCTTGCTGAAAACTACGACTACTTGGAGATCGGAGCCCTCAAGATCAGTCCAGATCACAATCTCCTGGCTTACTCAGTAGATACTTCAGGTTCAGAGCGGTTTACCCTGTTTATCAAAGACCTCAAGACCGGTGAACTGTACAGCGAACAGATATCCAATACCGGATACTCAATTGCCTGGGCAAGTGACAACAGGAATTTGTTCTACACCACAATCGACAATGCTAAACGATCATATAAGCTGCACCGACATGTCCTGGGAAATAATCCTACTGAGGATATTCTGGTCTATCATGAACCAGATGACCTTTTTTGGTTGGGCGTATCACGTTCCAAAAGTGGCAAATATCTATTCATGGACCTTGGCAGCCATACGACAACTGAGGTCTATTACTTAGATACGTCAACGCCAGATGGTAATTTCACCATCTTCTACCCCAGGAAACAAGATATCGAGTATTATGTTAAACACCACGAGAACAGCTTTTTCATATTAACCAATGAAAAAGCCAAGAACTTCAAACTTGTTCAAACGCCTGAAAATAACCCTGCAAAGTTGAATTGGACTGATGTCATCCCCCATTGTGATTCAGTCAAAATAGAAGGATTTGACGTCTTTAAAAAATTCATTGCGGTAACTGAAAGAGAAAACGGTCTGGAACAAATCCGTATCATAAATGTCGCAGATAGTACGACTCATTACGTTGATTTTCCCGAACCAACCTATACATTCTGGTTCGGCAAGAACAAAGATTATGCCTCTGAATTGTTACGCTTTACATACATGTCCCTGGTCACTCCAAAATCAGTATTCGACTATAATATGAAAACGCAAGAACGAGATCTGAAAAAACAATACGAAGTCCTCGGCGGATACAATCCAGATACATACGAATCACGACGTATCTTTGCGCGTGCTCCGGACAGCACACAGATACCAATATCAATGGTCTACAAAAAGGGCATGGTCAAAGATGGTAAAAACCCCTTGGTCCTAACTGGCTATGGTGCATACGGCGGCAGTTTTGACCCGTATTTTTCCTCTAATCGCCTGAGTCTGCTAAATCGCGACATTATCTACGCTATCGCCCATATCCGGGGAGGTGGTGAAATGGGTAGATATTGGTACGAACAAGGGAAAATGCTCAACAAGATAAATACCTTCACTGATTTTATCGCTTGTGCAGAGTACCTGATCGAGCAAAACTATACAACCAAGGAAAAACTTGTCATTTTAGGCGGAAGTGCCGGTGGTTTGCTCGTCGGCGCGGTTGCGAACATGAGACCCGATCTGTTCAACATTATCGTAGCCGATGTACCCTTTGTCGATTTAATAAACACCATGCTCGACCCAACGCTTCCCCTGACAATACTTGAATATGAAGAATGGGGCAACCCGAACAAGAAAGAGTATTACGATTATATGATGTCTTATTCGCCTTATGATAATGTCACTGCACAAGACTATCCCAATATGTTTATAACCGCGGGGTTGAATGATCCAAGGGTTATGTATTGGGAAGCTGCAAAATGGGCAGCAAAACTGAGGGCGTTGAAAACTGATGAAAATTTACTGTTACTGAAAACAAATATGGGTACTGGACACCTCGGTGCATCAGGACGCTATGATTTTCTCAAGGATATCGCTTTTGAGTACGCCTTTATTTTGGATATGCTTGGCATAAAAGATTAAAGGAGAGGTGGTTTAACAACCTCTCCTTTAATCACAAAATAAAAAAGTCCGTTATATCTTCTTTCCCTGATTAGCCTACTGCGAAAATGCTAAATAGCCAGGTATAATGATATTCACGAAAGGTACTATCATCAATATGCCAATCCAACTTGGCTTGCCGCGTGCTTCAGCTACTGCCATCCAGACTATAATGCTGATTATTATGTTCACGATCGGAATAAACATCAGAATGAACCACCACAAGGGTTTTTTAGCAATCATAAGCATGAGAAAAACGTTGAGTATAGGGATCCATGCAAACCAACCATTTTCCGTATTGGTCTTCTTGGCGATTTTCATCAAACAGATGGCAAAATAGATATAGAATACAACGATAAAAATGAAGTAAACAATCCCGATAGCCGCGGCAGCGGGTTCCATTTGCTGGTAATTACCTTCCATCCTTTTCACCTCCTTTCATAGTATCTAAGGTTCTATATTACTACGCTATAACTACTGCGTAATTATACTACGAATTAATAAAATGTCAACAAAAAAA
This sequence comes from Candidatus Stahliibacteriota bacterium, assembly GCA_030602565.1. Lineage (GTDB taxonomy): Bacteria > Hydrothermota > Tepidihabitantia > SM23-42 > SM23-42 > JAUVZL01. The sequence goes on along the minus strand of JAUVZL010000032.1, from coordinate 29,483 downwards.
GGGGTCAGATTCGTTAAAACCTGACCCCCCAGACATGATTTGCAATGGTTTATTTCACAAGAATCAGCTTGATAATATCTGCATTCTCAGTAACTGCAAAGTAAGTTCCCTGATGTAGTTCTCGACCCGTGTTATCACAACCATTCCAATGTGCTAAGCCTTGTTCTGCCTTTAACTCAGTCATTAATCGACCGCTCGCATCATAAACAACGAGTCTGCGACAGTTCATGGGTACGGTAATCGCCGTCAATTTATTGAAAGGATTAGGTGAAGCAACGATATTAACGACACTATGTGTTGAGATCAATTCAGTCTCTTCAATTCCTGTACCCAATTCGACCACAGCACGAATCAACACATCATCCGTTTCCTTATCGCGGTATGGAGCCCAGGAACCAGTGTATTCCCAGGTCTGACGTCCTGACGGGAAAAGTGTATCCATGCCGAAAAACGGATCAGAAGCCTGGTCACTAATGCAACCGATATAAAAGGCACCATTGAAGAACAGGATATTCTGTCCTGAAACATCAATGTCAACCCAGCCAATATCAGTGATCTGCACCACAGTCTCATAGATAACTGTACCGGGGTCACCGTTTGGTCCATCGTCATCCAGAATCTGCACTGTGACATTTGGCTGAGAGACAATTGAATTAACATCGAAGCGCGCCGTATTGATCTTACACGGATATCTCGGCGGTACGAACTTGGCGCCGTATCCTGAATTAGGGCCGTTCCAGGCATAACCAGTATGGGCATATCCGATATCATATTGTAGTTCTGCAGGATAGGTAACGACTCTGAATTGTGAATATATTGAATCATTGGGTGGAACCATATCGCCACTCAATAGAGATTTTACTTTCATCGAGTATGCACCGTTATTGGTTGTGGACCAGGTCGGTGAAAATATCAGCGAGTCAGTCGCGCCAGAAGGAAGTGTTGCGATGGTAATGGTATCTGATAGTACCACTTGGTTAGTAGCATCTCTCACTTCGCAATAAACATCAAAACCACTCTCAGTCTGGTTACCGGTATTCTTGATGAGTGCCCAGAAGTCAACTGGACTGTCATTATAAACGAAGAATGCTCCAGAGATATCATTCATCTGCTTCATTACTGAGATATCATGGACTTCATAGGTGCTTGAATCGGGCGGATAGAAATAAACCGCAAGATCATTGTGTATGACATTCTGAGAGGGTGTTTGAGAATAGTTGTATTCGAGACCAACATTACCAGCAATGTTTTCAATACCAACAGCAAGACCCTGTGCCCAACCGCCAGAAGGTGTACCTGTCTGGTCTAGATACTGGAAGGTAATTGCACTATCTGCTCGAGTCAGAATAATCTCAAACGTGTTATTAGCAGAACCAACATTCCAGAATCGCACATCATGGTAGGCAATGATAAATGTGTCCTGGGCACCATTGACCCAATAATAACAATGAGGGCTACCCACAGTAAAATCAAGGTCAGACATGAACGCTGCGAGCATATTGTTTGGTTTTGCCGTAACCGGGATGTGAGGAAATGGTGCTGCTTCCAGCGTGTTATCACCAAAGGCAATATAACCATTAGAACCGACAAAAAAGCTATTGACTGTATACCAGTAGTATGGAAAATCAAAACCAATAGAGAATGGACCAACGACGTTATCATCAGCCAAACCAGTTATCTCAGTGCCAATGCCTGAAATATCTACCCAACTGTAGGTTGGTCCCCCAGTTGTATCGCTGTCAATCCAGCGATACCCATATGCATCCGGTCCACCCGTACCGAGCACAGTCGGCGGGGCTTCATAATTCATACCAGAACCGGTTATCTGTAGAAGTATTAGTATTAGTACCATAAACCTCCTTTTGATAGATTATAGTCCTTATTGAGTTGATGTCAACGACTTCGTCAATGAGTAGAAAAACAAAAAAGGCGGCAGCCGGATTTGCACCGGCGAATAGCGATTTTGCAGACCGCCGCCTTAGCTACTTGGCTATACCGCCGTGCGATTGGCTTGCCAATCGCAGTTTATGGCAAATAGCTAATAGCATTAGCAATATGCCATAAGCCATTAGCTGTCTCACCAAAGGTGAGACAAAGCGGGAGACGAGATTTGAACTCGCGACGTTCACCTTGGCAAGGTGACGCTCTACCACTGAGCTACTCCCGCGAATTTTAAAACATTATACATCAAATGTATGAGAAGTCAACCTTATCTTTATCTGGTTTGTCCAGTTTATATGGTTTGTTTGATAAATCAAACAACTACAGATCTATATTTTAACTGTAGTAGTCGCCCGATTCATCCACGCCCCTTATGAAGGAGCGGGATTCATCGGGGATTAATTTGCTGTCGTATTCGATACATCGGATAACTACCTTCTCCGTTACTCCGATTCTCCGCTTCTCCCAATCATGTCTTGCTGCTTACTGCTTAGTTCCTAGTGCTTACTATCTGTTCCCTATGCTCTTGGATGGTGTTCTCTGTAAATCTCTTTCAGGTATTCCCTATCAACGTGTGTGTAAATCTGGGTTGTTGAAATGTCAGCATGTCCCAGCAGTTCCTGTACTGCACGCAGGTCAGCTCCTGCCTCCAAAAGATGCGTTGCAAAAGAATGTCGAAACATATGGGGTGTTACCCGCTTACTAATCCCAGCCTTAATCCGGTATTTGCGCAAAACCTTGAGAAAGCCCATACGTGACATCCTTTTCCCCCTGACATTTAGAACAAGAAAATATACCGCTCGGTCACGCGCGAGCACAGGTCGTCCCTGAAGCAGATACTCATCAATTGACCTCGCAGCTTTCTTGCCAAAAGGTACTATCCGCTGTTTGTTGCCTTTGCCGACCACAATGAGCAAATGATTAGCCAAGTCCAGGTCAGCGAGTTTCATATCGAGGAGCTCTGATATCCTTAAACCAGCGCCATAAAGAATCTCCAGGCATGCTCGGTCGCGTAAACCCAGCGGTGTTTTTTCTTTGGCCGCTTCAATGATTGCTGTAATCTCAGCAATTGATAAGGTTACTGGCAGCTTCCTGCCAACCTTCATTAGTTCCAGATCAGTTGACGGATTAACTTCAATCGTCTTGGCGAAGACGAGAAAGCGGTAAAAGGATTTAATACTGGATATCTTTCGATTCAGTGAAATCGGCAACAAGCCAGTATCATAAGCAGCATGTACATAGTTGCGCAAATCCTTGATACTGACTGAGGCAAGTTTTTTGTGCTGTGTTTTTAGAAAATTCTCTAACTGTGTTACATCGTATACGTAGGCCTGTATTGTGTTTAGTTCATCACCTTCAGAAATCAGGAAATTTTCAAAATTTTTGATTATCCCGCTAACTTGCTTCAAATTTCAGCAACGAGCCTTCTGACACATCTCGTCAAATTTACTATCTTACCTCTTCTGTCCACGTAAACAACATCTTCAAGTCGCACACCATACCCCTTATCAGGGTAGTACAGACCTGGTTCAACGGTAAATACGTGACCGGGTTTGATTCGATCTTTATTCGTCTTCACATAACCAAACGAAGGGCTTTCGTGGATATCAAGTCCAACTCCGTGCCCAAGGGTGTGGCAATAGCCAACTTGGGTTTTGGGTGAGTTCAACAGCGTAGGATGACCACGTTTCTCAAAAAACTTGCATAATGACCGCTCGATGTCGATATTCCGCTTGCCAACTTTGAGCATGTCCATCACATAGTCTTGAGCGTCTTTCACTGTTGCATAAACCTCCTTGATCTCTTTCGATGCATGACCAAAACATATTGTCCGTGTGAAATCGAAAAAGTAACCACCCTCTATTTCCCGGGGGAAAATATCAAATACTATGGTCTGACCGAGCTTCACTGCGCTGCGGTCATTACCTGAGTTATGTGGAACACCAGCATCCCTGCCCTGAGCAACGATCATCCCATCTGAATTGATTAAATTACCTTCAAATAAGTGTTTTCTCAACATTGCTCTTAAGTCACCGATCAACAGTTTTCTCTTTCTATCCTTCATCACGGTATTCTTTTTGACTTTCATCTGCTGCACAGTCTTCACCATGTCGTTAAATGCACGAACGACACGTTGCCCTATGGACTTTATGCGCTTTACCTCTTCACTATCCTTGGTCTCGCGTGCGATTGTAATCAGACTCTTGCTGGCTTCATAGCAGACTTTGACCCTTTTGTCGAGCTTGGTCAGCTGTTTTAGAAAATTGTATGCAGCACCCATCTGGCTTTCACCATAAAAAGCGACATTTCCTTTAACCTTCAGGTCATCAAGAATAGCTTTAATGAAGTATGCCTTTGCTTTTATTCGGTCCGGGTATTTTTCGTAGATTTTTCTTAAACCATACCGTGTTGAACTGATCAATTTATGACCAATCTCCCGGGCAACTTCACGTTCGATTGGGTAATGGATAACATAAGCTCGCTTGCCCTGTTTCTTGACGTAATGACCATAGAGGTTCACACCATTCAGGAGATAGTACATAGTCGGCGAGCTGCTGGACATGCCCTCTGCATAAATTGCACTAACCTTCATTCTTTTCATTAACTTATCGATTTCGTTTTTCATTTCATTCCTTTACCATAACCACACAAATGATTATTTTGTGTACCACGAAGCAAGTTTGAAGAAATTTTCCAGTAATGCAATGCCTGCTGGGTGTTTATCATCAAACCGCTCAGGATGACATTGTAAACCATATTTTGGCAGCACATTGTGCTTAATCATCTCAACCGGACAATTGGGTGATTCAGCAAGCTTATTGAAATCGTAAGGCACCTCTTTAATGTACTCCTGATGTGATTGAGTTACTAAAAACCTTTCACCTAAACCTTCAAATAGCTCATCATCAGCAACATGATGCACCATATAAAAACCTTCCAAAGGTTCATCATATGTACTTATTTCTTCACCGTAGGCCATACACAATAATTGATGTCCAAAACAAATGCCCAAAACTGGTTTCTCTGTCCTTCTTAAAAAATCCGCCTCATTTGTGTAGGCTTCAAATACTCCGCTTTCTGCCAGTTTGTGTTGTGAACCAGAGAGAACAAAAACATCAAAATACTTGAAGTCTTCGCTGACGCTTATTGTCGAAGATTCTTTCACCTCAACAGTATGCACCGTCGCATTGCATATCACCTCATACAACTTCTCTAGCTGAGGAGAGTTAGGCAAGTAATTATCTATTATCAATGTTCTCATCAATCACCTCGAACAATTCACTAACAATGCATTCTTCTTTCACACGTTTTATTTCTTTTCCCTTCGCAAATATTAAACCTATTTTCTTTCCACAAGCAATACCAAAATCTGCCTCTCGAGCCTCACCCGGGCCATTAACAACACAACCCATCACGGCAACTTTCATGAATGTCTTATAATGTTTTAAACGCTGTTCAACAGTATGTGCGATCTTCGCAAGTTTTACGTCACAACGTCCGCAGGTTGGACAGCTTATTAGGACTGGATTGTGTCGACGTAAACCAAGCGAATCAAGTATCTCGTATGCGGCAACGACTTCCATGACTGGATCCGCGGTCAGAGAAACACGTATTGTATCACCAATCCCCTGATTCAAGAGAATACCAAGACCAACCGCGCTTCTCATCCCCCCTCGAAATGGTAACCCCGCCTCAGTAAGACCAATATGAAGCGGATAGTCGAACTTCTCATTAAGCTTCTTATAGACCGCAATAGTGGTTTTAACATCTGCCCCCTTTGCCGATATCACAATATCTCTGAAGTTGTTTTTCCTGAAAATCGTAAGTGCATCATCTACAGTCTCCACGATCGCTGCCGATGTCGGGTGTTTATGTTTCTTTAAGATTTTTCTTGGTAAAGAACCAGAATTAACCCCTATTCTGATAGGGGTATTGGTATCTTTTGCCTTTTTGATTACCTCAGTTACTTTCCAGGGCTCGCCAATATTGCCAGGGTTAATCCTTATTTTATCAACCCCAGCATCGATCGCCTGTAAAGCCAAACGATAATCGAAATGGATATCGGCAATTATTGGGATGCCCACAGATTTTTTTATCCGGCTCAAAACTGCCCCGTCTTTCCTGTCGACAACTGCTAATCTAACCAGCTCACAGCCTGCCCTTTCAAGACGTCTAATCTGATTCACGGTTGCCCTGACATCACGAGTTTTGGTTTTGGTCATCGACTGGACCACTACTGGATTATTTCCACCAAGTTCTACCGCGCCAATTTTAACAACCCGCTTTATTCCCTTCATTCACGCTGCCTTTTTATACATGCACCTAAGCCGCGTAACTTGATTTCAAACTTCTCATAGCCACGATCTAAATGGTAGATTCTACGCACTATTGTTTTCCCTTTCGCCACTAATCCAGCAAGCACCAAAGATGCAGATGCCCTCAAATCCGAAGCCATGAGGTAGGTACCAGATAGTTTTCTAACACCATTTACGACCGCAGTATCTCCCTCAATCAAGATGTCTGCGCCCATACGCATCAATTCCACTGCCTGCATAAAGCGATTCTCGAAAATCGTCTCTTTTATCGTACTGGTACCTGGGGTTATCGAAAGTAAGGCCATAAACTGCGCCTGCATATCAGTGGGAAAACCAGGGTATGGTGCAACATAGATGTTAATCGCCTGCTTTCGTCCATAACCACGTACATCCACAGTTTTTTCTCCTCTCGTCATCTTTCCACCGATCTCTTCAAGTTTAGCAAGAATAATGGTCAGATGATCAGGGCGGCAGTTTTCTATGGTTATCCGACCTCTTGTCAATGCCGCGGCAACTGCGAAGGTCCCAGCTTCGATACGATCAGGTATGATTCCATATTCTACATCCCGAGTCGAGGCTTGCCCCCTGATAATAATTGTATGCGTACCCTGACCGGAAATATCAAAGCCCATAGCATTAAGGAAATCTGCCACATCAACTATTTCAGGTTCGCAAGCAGCAGAATTGATCACTGTTTCCCCTTGTGCTCCGGCTGCTGCGATCATCACGTTAATAGTTGCGCCAACTGAAGTTCCTTTTGGTCCCTGGAGATTGACGTCGTGCCCAACTAACCTGCGCGCCTGGGCATTAATAAAACCGTCCTCGATATCGATATCTACGCCCAGAGCCCTCAGTCCTTTTATATGTAAATCAACTGGCCGCGGACCAATCGCACATCCCCCTGGCAAAGAGACCTTGGCTCTTCTTGCCCGCACTAACAATGCACCGAGGACATAGTAAGACGCGCGCATTTTCCGCACAATATCATAGGGTGCATCAATTCGCTTGAGCTTGGGAGTATGGATCTTGATGGTATGGTGTGCAAACTCGACTTTTGCTCCCAGATACTCAATGAGTTCTATCATCATTCTGACGTCGACCAGATCCGGGATGTTGTTCAGGACAACTCTATTTGCGGTAAGCAGTGATGCGGCAATTATCGGCAGAGCAGAATTTTTGGCGCCGGAAATGCTGACTCTACCAGATAATCTTTTGCCGCCTTCGATAACAAAACGCTGCATAGAAAATTATAACGAAATAAGCATTATTGTCAATGTCGGCAGCGGATTGTCATTACGTAAAATCCGTCCAGCGTCTTGATGGGCTCGTTCCTTTATGCAGAGTAAACTCTGCCACTACAATTCTTTGATGATCGAGACAAAGATATCTCTCCCTAGAACTTCGCTTCGCTGTGGTATAAAACAAATTATGCTCTCCCAAACCTATTACCAAGTTCGTCGAGCGAAAATTTTATTACGATCGGTCTACCATGTGGACAAGTATATGGGTTTTCACAGGCGAACAAGCGATCGATCAGGCTACGCATTTCATTAATCGAGAGTCGCTGCCCAGCCTTTATCGCGCTTTTGCAGGCCACCACCTTAGCAACCTCATTACGCTGTTTAATCAAATTGCCCAAAGCATCCAGTTCCTTGAACAAATCAACCAAGTCATCCCGGTTCACATGGGCATCAGCTGGAAGACTGTCGATCACAATCGTATGTGCGGAAAACTCCTTGAATTCAATGCCGAGTTCCTTTAGTAACAATTTGGTTTTTTGGTAAGCGCGATACTCTTCAGGCATAAGCTCAAGGGTAATCGGAAACAATAATCGCTGGGAACCACCTTTACCTTTAGTTATTGACTCATAGATTATGCGTTCGTGTGCGACGTGCTGGTCTACAATAATCAAACCTGATTTCGTTTGGGATAGAATATAGGTATCGTGCAGCTGCCAGAACTCATTCGATTCTCTATCACTCAACAGTTCAGCGACGCGCTCTGACGAATAAGGCAAAACCGTCTCCTGGACAAACTTTGTATCGGTCCTCCTCTCATCTCGCGTGGCTGACACAGGTGGCGAAGTTCTAAAACCAACCTGTCCTACCTTTGTGAACACTTTGGTTTTTATCGCTTGGCTAAGCAAATCAAGGACGTAGTGTTCATCTCTGAACCTAACTTCTTGCTTAGTCGGATGTATGTTGACATCTACCATGCTGGGTGGGATCTCGATGTTCAATACAAATCCAGGTGGACTTTTGGGATTCTGATAGGCATTAACAATGGTTCGGTAAAGCCTTGCATATCTCACCGGTCGCGCATTAACATAAAGGTAGTTCATGTGGTGTCGGGCAAAGAAATCAGGACGGGTTAAGAATCCAATAAATCGTACAGCACCTATTTTGATGTCGAGATGTATTAAAGCTTCAACAACGCGATTGGGAAAAAACATCTTTATACGCTTTTCAAAAGAATCTGTGGCGACAAAATCCAGCACCTTACGATCCGATTCTGCTAGGCCAAAATATATCGAAGGGTTAATGAGTGCATAGCTCTTTACGACATCCAAGATGAGACGTTTCTCCCACTGACTTGATTTCAAAAACTTTAGGCGTGCAGGTAGGTTAAAGAAGATATTGGACACTTTCACTCTGGTGCCCTGAGGACGGTGTGAATCGATGATATCCTTTAACTCACCTCCAGCCACGATGATTTTCGTACCTCCAGTATTATCTGATGTTTCCAACTCGAATTGTGATATCTGAGCGATACTTGCCAGGGCTTCACCTCGGAATCCATATGTGGTAATGTGCTCAATATCCGCGACGGTCTTTAGCTTGCTTGTTGCATACCTTTCTATTGCAAGTACCGCATCATCGCGACTCATACCGCAGCCATCATCATTTACCAGAATGTCTTGCTTACCACCATCATTGAGTACGATATCAATACGTCGTGCATAAGCATCTATGGAATTCTCAATAAGCTCTTTGACTACGGAATGTGGACGGGCAATGACTTCACCTGCGGCAATTTTGCTTCTGACCTCAGGATGCAGAATTTCAATCCTTGCCATAGCCAATTCTATGGAAGAATAGACATAAGTCAAGAAGGCAGAAAGTTTAAAGCTTTCTGGAAAGTTCAGCGACCATACCGGAGTAGGGCGTTTACGCCCGTGATCAATCTGGAGCAATGATTTTGTCGAATGTGAATAACTTATGACCAAACTTCTTTCTGTGCCGTCGTAAACTAAAACATCTTACTTCAACTAATCCGCCGGCAGGTCGTGGCAGGTGCCGGCAAGTCATATAGCCGGCTCGGCTGTCCGCCGGCAGGTCGTGGCAGGTGCCGGCAGCTCATGGAGTTATTTGACTGACAGTAATATCACCCCTTTTTTACTTGGTCTGTAAACATGTTTTCCCCGTGCTCTTTCATCAATTTCCACCCACTCGGTAAGGAGAAGACCCAATAAAAAATATATCTTATCTTTGGCATATTTAAGTACCTGGATCAAAGAGATAGTTGACCTATAATCAAACCCCTCTACAAAATTTTTATTTTTCCTTAGAAACTCTACTAAGTGGTCAAATCGGTTTTTATGTAATTTATACAAGTTAAAGAGATATTCTAGTCTATTCTGATTCATTTTTGTGTTCAATCATTTCATGTGAGAGATTAAAGAAAAAACTGGCCTTTCGCCTAACGCTTTGCGGATAAAAGAAGTTGCCGAAGGCAATTTTGGGAAATCTTTGATTTCCCTTTTATCCGCTGTTGTGCGAAGTTCTGCCTGATTCTTATCATGTCTCATCTAATTCAGCCTCAATCTTTGACTTGAATGTTTTGCATTTCCCTTCTCTCAGACCTTGAAAGAAAAGATCGTAACTTGAGGGAGAAAGGAATTTAAAATAATACTTGTATTCAGACTGTAGCTTATTTACCCGGTTGAAATGCTCTCTCGCATATCTAAGTTTTGCTCTATTTTCATTGGATATATCAGCATCCATCTTTATCTCCACTACTAATATATCTCTTCCAATTTTTATAAAGAAGTCCGGGTTGAAACTTCCCTGTTTTGGATGCTCTCCTTTTCTCCAAGAATAGTCCACGCTGTAGAATCCCACATCAAGAGATTTTATCCATGCATCTATTTTCTTGGCATTTTCTTCGCCGACCAATTTCTTAATGAAATCCCTTTCTGGTTTGAATGAGGCAAGAACGATATTTAAAGGTGTCTTGAAATTGAAGGTATTCTCGATCTTCTGTAATGCATACCGTGGAAGGGTTTCATCATCCAATAATTCTTTTAACAGCTCTCTATCGTCATCTTCTCCGTTCTTTAAAGAGAAATCGTCATAGAAAATGCTGCCATCCCTTCTTAGTGAGCCGACCCCCAATGAATTTTTATCAATCGTTGCTGTATTTTTTGAAAAAAGGTTCTCGGCCTCGATTTTATACCTCAGACTTTTGGTCTTCTTCCTTCTTACCACTCCGAAGGAGTTCAATATCTTTTGCCGACCCATCTCATTAACTAAATTTTCCTTATCTCTGAGAGAGTTTTTTATGATTGCCAATATCTTATCAAAAGGGTACTTCTGTGCATAATTAGTACCTTCATCCATATCCCAACTTCTATACCTATTGTGGATAACTTGAGCAAGCTCTTCGGTAGAATACATTCTAAATTCTATGACAGTGATCTTTTCTCGTCTTTTTTCTGTTACAACACGTTCGTAAGTAGTTTCTTCTTCTATTCTTCGCGTCTGATCTTCACTGCTCAAAGAAATAAATCCTTTACTGAAATTATACTCAGTAATCTTTGGAATCTCTACAATCTCTTCGGTTTTTTTGTAATCTATATTCTGAATCTGGAAATTGTAATTCCTGTCTTTGGGTATAACATAGCTATGGATCCTTTTCTCTATTTCAAGAACTTCGTTGACAAGATGTTTGATGCTACTTGACCATTTATCGTGATTGAATACAGTTACAACAGGTTGTTCTCCTTTATACTCTGGCGGTATTCTCAAACCTCTTCCGAGCACTTGTGCTATAAGTAGTTTAGAATTAAATGCCCTCTCCTCATGCGGAACAATCTGGCACACATTTTGTACATCCCAACCTTCTGACAGCATGCTTACAGATGTAATCCACTCAACTGGATTATCCTTATCATCTACATCTTTTAACTTTGGTATATTATCTTTGTGCTCATTAGCAGAAGTTACAATCAAAACTTTACTCTCTGCCGTCTCTTTATTTATATTCTCCTTTTCAGCAACAAACTCAATTAAATCCTCTCTTAGTCTCTTACAAGCACTAATGTCTTTCGTAACTAAAATAGTAAGAGGTTTAATCAAACGGTATTTCATCGTTTTATTCTGGATGTGGTTATCGTAAATTTTCTGGAACTTTTCCTCCTTTGAATGAGAAATATCCTCAGCAACATAATCAATCGTTTTTATGAACCTATTTTCTATGGAATCTCTTAAAGAGAAACGATAAATCACATCTGCAAAATAATCATTGCCAACATAGCACGTGCCTGAATCCCCAACTATGTATCTGAAATTGTATTTAGGACTTAGCAAAAATTCTTTCCATTTCTTTATTGCTTCATCACGAGCAGGAGGATTAGCCATGTGGTGAACTTCATCATTCAATACCAGCGTTCTTTCACCTTTACCTACGAGACTATCTTCTATGGCAGATTTGGTTCGCTTATAAATGGCATGGATATTCTCTATGCAAATATCTCCTTTTCTTATGGTCTGGGTGGCATTAATGATTCTTGGGTTTAGAATCTTTGCAGAATCTGGTAGCAAATCCTTTAGGATTCCATTGGCTGATTTTGAGCGGAATTTTTCTGTAAGACCGGTTTCAATGGTATTGGAGGGACAAAGAACTAATACTTGATCTACGACCCCCTCGGCAAGCATAATTCGAGCAATTCCATAAAGGACATAGCTCTTACCGGTAGCAGTAGCTAAGTCTATTGTGCAGGAAAGTTTGTCTGGTAGCTGCAAATGTTTATAGAAATCTTCTAAAGATCCATATCTTTCCTGTAAAACTGGATTCTGGTGGTAATTCTCCTCTGCTAATTCCTTAAGGTTATTATACTGACCTCCCATGAGATACCGCAAGATAACCCTTATAGTCTCTTTCTGATATTCCCTCTCTCCACATAGGGCATCAAGAAATGCCTCATATTTATTTATATCAAACTTTTCAGGGTCAATATTTGGAGAGACCTTAAGAACAAGATCCTGATTTTTGAATACCCTTTTATCTACTGTCATAAATCCGGTCTCCAGATTCTTACAACAAATTCTTGATCCCTCTCTTCAAAATCAGGCTCTCTGCCGGTATGTTCTTTTAGAAGCCTAATCATTCTGGGAATGCCAGTCCCAATTTCTGTCATTCTATGCTCTTTAGCGAGGAAGGAAACTATAAGGGGATTTCGATGAAGAGGGAACCCTAATTTAATATTCTCAATAGTTACTGTATTAGGAAGTTTCCCTGGGCTTTTTACTTCTATTCTATTATCAAAAATGAATATTCTAATCTGTGAGGGTAATTGGTAATTTCGATGAGCAACAGCATTTATTACCGCTTCTCTTAAGGATTCAAAGGGAATTTCATAACGGGGTTCTTCTTTTTTAAACCCCTCTATTTTGGTTTCAGACCTTAAATAATCTTTTAATATTATGTCTGTTCTCTCAATCTGATCAGTAATTCTTCCTTCTATATCCTTTTTCTCAAATTTCTCGCCAATGTCATTACCCGGAAATCTCACAATCGTCACTTTACAGTAGGGTAAATGATATTCTGGATGTTTTCCGAAGAATAGTAACCCCCCGGTAGTAGTTACCATATCACTTTCATAGGGTGTTAATATCTTCATATTTTTTAAAAGATCCTCAGTCTTTATTCCAAAATCTTCAATCTTTCCCCTAAGGGATTTCTTTAGAAATTCCTCAAAATATTCAAGGTCTATGTCTTCAGGAGATGTATTAGGAACAGGCAGCTCATCGTAATATATAGTTTTGGCTGCTTCAAATAGTCGCATAAGTTGCTCTCTACTCGGCTGTCTTCTCCCGCTACTGGTTCTTATATAGTAAACTCCTTTATTGGTTCTATAAGGCCTTTGAGGGCCTTTGGATATCCTAACAACAAGAACTTTTTTATCATCTATGATTATCTTCTCAGTGGTTGAATCAATGGTTGGCTCACAATTATTAACACATATATCATCTATTCGTTGCATCTCTTTATCTATCTCTGTAACACCAACTATTTCTCCCTCATCAGAGACACCAATTATTAGATTCCCTCCTTCTGTATTTGCAAAAGCAACTATCTCTGCTGCCAGTTTATCAGAATGAATACCTTCTTCCTTAAATTCTGTAAAAGAATCCTCGCCCTTTTTGACTATTTCTAATAATTCAATCTTATTCATTATCGCCCCCTAAAATCCATATTTTTCCTTTCTGAGAAGGAAAACATCTTTACCCCCCTCAATAATCCTCTCAACTGCTTCCTTAACCTCTTGGTCATCAATAGAACCTGATGTCTGCTCCCAACCTCTCTTTTCATCTGCATCTAAGGCTAAAATTAATTCAGAATCTGCTGAAATAGTTATATTTGCATTATGTGTTGCAATTATAAATTGCCTCCTCTCTTTTTCGACCCGAAGTCTTTTTACCACATCATCAACAACAAAACGGTTATCAAGATCATCTTCTGGTTGGTCTATAATAAGAGGATAGTCCGATTTTAAAAGTACGAGTGTAAGTATTGCCGTAGATTTCTGCCCTTTAGATAAATGCTCAATTTCTTTAAACATATCGTCACTCCGTTTAGAAATTTGCACTTCAGGAGGGCCAATATATAGCTTAATTAGGGTTTCTTGGTCAAAGGCTAATGTCTCAATATCATAATAATCCTCCACGGGAATTGCCCGATATAAACTTGCAGCGGTGCCCGAAGTTAAGCCTAAATCATCAATAAGTGCTTTCTCCCCTTTTCTTAGAGTTTCAATAAAAAGTCTCACATTAAACCTATCATTTTTAACCATTTCTTTAATCGGATCCTTTCTAATTATGCTTTCACGAGAACTATAACCCAAAAGTTTTTCTATAAAGCCGTCGCGATTGACCGCATATTTAACATCTATTTTTAAAATGCCTTTTAATTTCTCATTTATCATCTTTTCAACTTCTTTTCGTTTGTTAAATTGCTCTAAACGAACTTTATTTAGCTGATCAAGCAGTTTTCTCCTATTTGCTTCCAACTTTTCCTTTGTTTTATCGTATTTGTCTTTATCGCTTACTATGGATTTAAGCAGGTTTTCTCTTCGTTCAAGTTGCATAAATTCCTCTGGGTCTAAAGGCAAGCCTTCTTTTTGCAAGTTATCTATTATTTTTTGATATTCCTTTTGCTGTTTATTATATAAAGGTTCCCACTCTGTTTTTATTTTAGCAAGCTTATTATTAGTATCTGCTATAGCATTCTTTATTTCAATCCTTTTGTTTTTCAAAAAACCAAATATCGTTTCCAATTCTTCTCTTCCTTTTTTTAGGATATTCTTGTTAGGTAAATCTTCAATAGACTTATCTGATATAAAAGTAATATCTATATCTATTGTGTCAAAAAATTCTGCAAAACCATCTTCCAAATCATTAATTTTTTTTATAGCTCTTTCCAACAGGAACTTTTCCTTTTCATAATTTCTTTGGGTCCGCAATCTTTCTTGGATACCCCGTTCAATATATTTTTGTTTTTTCTCCCTTATCTCAAGCAATTCTTTATTATTCTCTTCAATTTTATCTAAGGATTCCAGAGTGCCAATGAGATCCCTTTTGTCGGTTTTTAGCTGTTTTAATAAATTACCTTCTTCTGTCTCCAATTGCGTAAATTTCTCATCCAAAAATCTATCTACTAATTTTAACTGGAAAGACTTATCGCCAGAAATGTCATAAATCTCTTTTTGTCCATAAATTTCAGGAACAAATAAACTTTCAATAGGCAATTTAACAATTTCCTTTTCTTTGATGATATTTTCTTGCTTAAGCAATTCTTCGTCAATACTTTTTACTAATGGCTCGCCAGGATAACTTCTCTCAATAAGATAGTGTCTATCAAGATGTGGAGAATATACTATTACCTGCAAATTTGACCCACTTTTAAATACATCCTTTATAATTTCTTGATAAGCTTTTTCAGCGTTTGATGATTTAGGTTGCTGATTAAATACATATCGTAGAGTTTCGATAATTGTTGACTTCCCAGTTCCTTTCCCTCCAATAAGGGTATTCAAATTTCCATTAAAATGAACCATCTGGTTATCAAGAAAACACCCTCCTCCTTCCCATTTCGCCCCTATAATCACCGCATATTTTGCTTTTCCAAGTTCTTCTTTCAAACGAATGCGTGATTCCCAATCAAGAAAAGCTTCTCTTAAACCCTCTACTGTAACGGAACTCATTTTTATATAGGTTGTCTTCTCCCCAATCTTGTCTAAGGAATTAGAATCAGAAGAATTTATAGTTGCAATTTTTCTCTCTCTTTTGTAATTAGAATCAAGTCCATCAATTGCATTTTTTCCAAACCCTGTTAATTCAGAACGTGCTCCAGGAATTTCAATAGCTAATAATTTAGGATTAGTAAATGTCGCCATTCTTGGCTGGTCGGCATAACCCGAAAGGACTCCGTTGTCGGATAATGCATGTGCTCCAATACAAATACCACCTTTATCTTGGATAAAATCAATTACTTCATTACAACCTTTTTTAGCAACTTTTGGATAGCCTCTTGAATCAAATCTCTTTTCAGCTTCAAAAAGAGCTGATAGATATTCAACCAACTTTACTTTAGATGTGCCCGGATTAAACAAACAAATAATATGAACCCCGCTTCCTGTATTTGTGTTTACTTCAAAACCAGGAAAAATAACTATTCTCCTTTGTCCCTTCGGAGGATTTATATTCTTCACTTCTTCATTAAAATAATCAATCCATTCTGCAGAATTATGGTCAGTAATCCCCATAACTGCAATTTTCTTTTTGTAAGCTTCTTCAATTATTCTTCTGGTATATTGCCTACACCAATCTTCATCATGTAACTGCTTTTGTTCGCTTGACATTTCGTATCTTTTACTTTTATCAGCAGGTGTATGGATATGTAAATCTGAAAGATAGAAATTTGCTCCGTTAGCTTTCTTTAAAATTTCTTCTATTTTCATCTTGCCCTCCTAAAATCTTTTCTTTTTTTCGCTTCCCTCTTTTCATTCCCAAAAATATCTATATAGATAAGCATAATTTGCTTATCTATTTTACCAACATCAAAACGGATTTCCCATTTATTATTTTTTAAATCCTCAGCATAAAAGACATCATCAAAATCAAACACTTCACCTTTATAATCATAATCTACCATTACCATTGAAAGGGTTTCTCTATTCTCGAATTTGAGAGGCTTCTTAGATAAAATGTTACTCTTAAACTTTCTGATTTTGATTACTGCTTCTTTATTGCTTTTGTTTCGCTCTATTTGTCCTTTAGATTTTTTAATAAAATAGTCACATTCGACATTAGGAATTTGAATAAAATCAAATCCCACCGCATCAATGGTATCGTTAACATCTGCTTCCCTGATCGGTTGCTTAATATGAGTGAATCCTTTACGGTGGAGTTCATCAATTATGGAATAAGGAATTCTCAAAGCAAAATATTTTGTCTTTCCTTTTTCAATATAATCCTCAAAGAATGTAACGCTTGCTGCCGGAGCAACAATAAAGAATTTATAACCTACCCTGTTACCAAGAACTTTATGAAGGTCATCGATAAATTCCCTGTCCAAAATCACATCCTTATGTTTTTTATAGTTAAAAACCAACACAGAATCTCGCCCAAGGTAGCCGTCCAATTCTACTCCAGCAATTCTATGCTTTTCATCTCGGCATTGGAAAAGCTTAAGCACAAATTCCCTGTATTTATCCCAAGGAAGGTCTTTAACCATCTTATAATCATATAGACCAGCGTTATAGAGAGTGAAAGGTTTTGGCTTTAGGAGTTTCCCTTTATTACCGATCTCTTTCCGAAGATTGAGTAATCTTTTTTGCATTGTATAAACAGCAAGTTTGCCACAGTCAATCATTATCCATCTTCTGCTAAGTTTCTCTGCCACTGCTCCAGTTGTACCAGAGCCGGCAAAGGCGTCGAGGATAATGTCGCCAGATTTAGAGGAAGCCTTGATGATTCGCTCAAGTAAGGCTTCTGGTTTTTGAGTGGGAAAACCTGTGTCTTCTTTCGCTCCAGCCTGGATTGCAAGAATATCAGTCCAAATGTCTTTTATCGGCTCCCCCTTACGTTCATCTAAGTATTTTTTGACTCGTGGTGTACCCCTCTTAGTGAATATTATTATCCCTTCTTCCATAGCCTTATCTATTCTTTCTTGAGACCAAATCCAATGTTTACCCGGAGGTGGTTCAAGAACATCGTCCCCAAATCGCCTTATAGGGCCTGGACCACTTTGTGTTAAATCAAAAGAGCCATATCTCCTTCCAGTCTCTTTTTCAACATATTTATATGTATTATTGATGTACTCTTCCCTCAGGGGAATATATTGGGAATTGAAATGAAAACCTGCTCCCTTCGAATAGAGGAATATAGTATCATGGATATATCCAAAAGCAGTGGATTGCTCTTTAGGTGCTGTGGTCTTCTTCCAAACTATTTCGTTTTGGAATCTATGTTCACCAAAAATTTCATCCAATAATACTTTTACATAATGTCCTTTCTTTTGATCCAAATGCACATAAATACTTCCATCTTCTGCCAAAAGTTCTCTCAAAAAGACAAGCCTTTTTCGCAAAAATTCCAAAAACTGTGCACCTACAATCTTGTCCTGATAGGCCTTCTGATCCTGACTCCCCCTGAACTCCTGTCTTGTAGCGAAGGGGGGATCGATATAAATCAATCTTACCTTACCTCTTCCAGTGTTTTTGTCATAAACCTCTGGATCGTCCATTAAGGCTTTAAGAACCTGAAGATTATCACCAAATATCAGTTTGTTAGTCCAACCACCATTTCCATTACCAAATGTCTTTACAGGTTGGAGAGGAACTGCCATAGTATCTGCAAGTATATCTTCTTCCCGTTCTTTGCCTTCATAAGTTAATTCATATTCCTTCTTCGTTTCAAAAGGAATAATATATCTATAACTATCCGGAATGGGCTTACTTTGCTTTAGATATTGAGTAATAAATTCAATTTCATCTTTTTTTAATTTACTCATATTTTATTCCCTCTCTTCAGGCTCAAAAAATTTAGATTATATTCTTCAATCAGTCTCTCATCTGCAAAGCTGAAATATTTATTATCACCTATAATAATATGATCCAAGACCTTAATCTGCATAAGATTGCCTGCAAAAACTAAATCTTCTGTTATATCCCTATCGCTCTGAGAAGGTTCTGGATTTCCTGAGGGGTGATTATGAACAAAGATGAGGCCGACAGCATTATTTTTGATGGCACTTTTTATGACTTCACGAGGATAAACCGATGATGTATTTAATGTACCTTCGAAGAGGTCCTCAATCTCTACAATCTGATTTTTGCCATCCAAAAAGACGACTTTAAAGACTTCTTTTTTAAGATCACGCATAGAGTGATAAAGATAATCAAAAATTTCTTTTGAGGATTTACAGATGGATTTTTCAAGAATTTTCTCTTTGAGAAACTCTCTGGCTACCTCTTGAACAAGTTTTATGCCAAAGGCATTATGAGGTCCAATTCCTTTAATTTCCTGGAGCTCTTCCATCAGTGCTTCAAGAACACCACGAAGAGTTTTGAATTTTCTTATAGCTTCTTTTGCCTGTTGTTTACAGTCTTTCCGAGGGGTTCCAAGGGTTAAAAGCAATTCAACTATCTCATAATCATGAAATCCCGAAATGCCAGATCTTATGAATTTCTCTCGTAACCTCTTTCTGTGACCTTCCACTTTATCCCTTAATTCTTGCATTTCCTATTACCTCAGACCCAATTTCGCACAACTCGTTCATATCCGCACCACTTCGGATATCCTCCCATTTTGGGGTTGTATCCGAAGTACTTTTGATATATATCTCTATGATGTGATTACTCACCATAATAAATTATAATTAGAATTTCTGAAAAAGCAACACTTCTCAGTAGCAACCAAAAATAGCCATTGTGTGATTGCATTATCAATCTTTTTCTATCTTGTCGAGTAGACATCAAAACCTCCTTTCACCCCCTCCTTTATCCTCCCCCTTCAAGGGGGAGGGCAAGGGTGGGGGTTTCATTTAACCATCCTATAAAAAATTATTACTGTAATACTTTTAAAGGAATTTAAAGAAGAATGTCTTTTGTGCTATTCCCTCACCGCCTTCACATCCTTCGCAATTGCATCTCTCAATGACTCGTCGTCTGGGAAACGTTCTATACCCCGGATCCGCCGGCAGATTTGCACAGACACTTTCTTACGATAAAGGTCACCTAAAAAACCTATGATGTGCACTTCAACCAGGTCATTACGGCAAAACATGGCACTCAGATAGTCTCGGTGCTTTAATGTAACCTGCGCTTTATATACGCCATCCAAAGGCAGTAACTTCTCCTTAGGCAGCCTGATGTTAATAGTAGGAAACCCGAGCTTAGTGCCCTTTCCTTTTCCCCGAACAACCCTACCGGTGAGCGTATACGGTCTGCCCAACAATCTATTTGCTGCCTTTATATGACCGAGAAGAAGAAGCTCCCTGATTCGGGTGCTTGATATCGTTCCTTCATCTTTTACCCGCGACATGATTTCAACTGCGAACTTGTCTTTTGCAAATTGTCTTAACAACGTGGCTGATCCTCCCCGCCCATGTCCAAAATGAAAATTGTCACCAACGACTACTGTTGAAGGATTTATCTGACGCGCGATCAAGTCGACGAAATCAGCCGCGGAATACTGCGCAAAACGCTTGGTAAACATGAAATAATATATGTAATCAATGCCTAATGTTTTGAATAACCACTCCTTTTCAGTCTTCACAGTAAGGTAAATAATGGGCGAGGAAGTAAGAACAAAAAAAGGCAGCGGAAGAAATGTCACTATGCCAACCCTATTGTCGGTCCCGGCATTTTTCCTCAGCCGCCTGACAATCTCTTGGTGACCTCGATGAATACCATCAAAACTACCAATGGCACATACCGAGTCCTTAGTGATCAAATCCCTCTTGTCAAGAAGTATTTTCACAACCTATATTTCACCTATCTTTTGTGCGGCTTCGACCCTGTATTCACCTATCCTTGTTCTCCGCAATGACAGAAGTGTCGCCCCACAACCTAACCGCTTACCGTATTCAAAGACGAGCGATCTGACATACACACCAGCACCAACAAGTGCATAAAAATGGAGTATCGGATACGCTGCCCGAGTAATTGAAAAACGTACTATCATAACCTTGCGTTTCTTTGGCTGAACCACTACCCCCTGCCGGCTCAACTCATATAATTTTACACCGCCCTGTTTGATTGCAGAAAACCTGGGCGGCACCTGCTCGATCTCACCAGTAAAACTACGTGCTATCTGGTTCAGACCATCGATTGCATAGTTTTTCTCGCTCTCGCTGCACCGCTGTTCAAGTATGTTTCCCGCTATGTCATAGGTATCAGTCACCATACCAAGCACCATTTCACCAGTGTACTCCTTGCTGCAGTTCTGATAAGACACGAAGTCCTTTGTTGCACTGCCGATTAGCACAATGAGCAAACCACTGGCAAAGGGATCAAGCGTCCCGGCATGCCCGACTTTCTTGTGGTGTCGTTTGAAAATTTTGACGATCTGGAATGAAGTAAAACCCACTGGTTTATCGATTAGTCGGATTTTCCCAGACACTGCTTACTGCTTACTTGAAAAGACCAACATTGCCGATTTACTACTTATTGCGACGTTGCTTTCTAATCTCTCGATGTATGGCGAGCAATAGTTCTTTCTTTGCTGCATGTATTGACATCTTTACCCTAACCCCAGCAGCAAGACGATGACCACCTCCCCCAAAACGTGCCGCCAGTTTGTCAACATCAATTACGCCGTCGCTCCGTAAGCTAACACGCGTTCCTTTCTTCTCTTCGCGCAAGAAAAATGAAACCCGAACATTATGAATCGCTTGGAGAAAAGATACGAAATGTTCTGAATCAACCATCTTTGCATTACATTTCTTGAGCATATTCCGGGTAAGATGCATCACGCCAACTGAGTTCTCTATATCTATGGTTTTCAGAACTTCACTCAATAGCAGGGTTCCGTTCAATGTCTTGGCATTAAGTTTCTTAGATATCGACCCTGGTTCTACTCCCAAACCAACCAGTTCTGAAGCTATGGTCAGAGATTCCTGGGTGGTATTCGGGTAGACAAAACCTCCAGTCTCGCTGTATATACCGCAATAGAATATCTCAGCGAGCGGTTTCCTTATCTTGATGCCCAGATCCTTGAATATAGTGTAAATGATCTCACAAGCCGAGGAAACGTCTTCTTTCACTATCTTCAACACACCAAATGCATCGTTGCTTTTGTGGTGGTCAATATTGACGATGCACTTGGACTCCAAAACCCCTGGTCCAAGATAGTCAGGGTCAGGGAATATCCTCGATATGCCTGCTGAGTCAACCGCGATCAGGAGGTCAAACACAGGCAGTTGTTTTGTAAACATCCAGTTGCCCAAAACAAAACCATATTTCCCCGGGATCCGAGAATGGCAAAAGAGCTTAGGTCTCCTTTGTTTGTAGTGTTTCACAAGATAACCACAACTCAACGCCGCTGATATACCATCAGCATCAGGGTCAATGTGAGTAGCAACTACGATTCGCCTACTCTTTTTTATTATCTGGACTAATCTCTTCAAACAATTCATCTATTTCCCTACCATGTTCATAACTATCATCTACCTCAAAATCAAGATCAGGCACACACCTTATTCTAATACGCTGTGCCAAAACACTCTTTATAAAACCCTTTGCCCTGATTAATGTATGGAGACTCTGCGATTTGTCGCCAAGGCATGAAAAAAAAACTTTGGCGCATTTTAAATCAGGGCTAACATCAACACTCGTTATGGTTATGAAGCCAAGACGTGGATCTTTTATTTCATGGAGAACGATGTTTGATATCTCCCTGACTAGAACAGACGCCACCCTTTCTTTGCGCATCAAACAACCCTCTGCTTGACATCAAGTAATGTCACGGTATGAACACGCTCCAAGAAATTAATGACCGTCTTTATCGTTGAGTCCACGATGGTCCGTTCATTACCACAAGTAACAATACCCAGCTGAGTCCGCTGCCATAAAGAGAGGTCTCCAAATTCGCAGACCGATACATTATAACGGTTTTTCAATCTTTCTTTTATGCTCTTTATGACTCTTCTTTTTTCTTTTAGAGACTGGCAGTTGGGGACGTGTAGATCAAGTGTACATTGGCCCACATATAATTTACTTACCATCTTCGGCAGTAGCTTCTTCTACTTTGTAGAGTTGAATTGTATCACCCTGTTGCAGATCACTACCTTGTTCAAGACCAATCCCGCATTCATATCCTGCCAATACTTCCTTCACATCTTCTTTGAATCTTTTGAGAGAGGTAACTTTTGAAACCAGAATTTCTTTACCCTCGCGCTTAACACGCGCGACAGCACCCCGCAGGACCTTGCCGTCTTTTATATAACAACCAGCGATCGAACCGAATTTAGGAATGGTAAATATCTCCCTGACCTCAGCCTCGCCAATAAGAATTTCAGTGATTATGGGTTCCAACATGCCTAACATGGCAGATCTAAGGTCGTCAAGTGCTTCATAGATCAACCGGTAAGTCCGAATCTCAACGCCCTCACGTTCTGCTGCATCAAAGGCATTCGTATCCGGTCCAACATGGAACCCAACGCATATCGCACCAGTGACTTCAGCGAGCAAAACATCTGATACATTGATCTTACCCACGCCCTTGTGTACAACTTTGACCCCAACGTCTTCCATGCTCAACTCATTCAATTTCTCGTCCAAAGCCTCCACCGAACCTGCGGCATCGGCTTTGAGAATGAGTTTAAGTTCTTTGGTTTCTCCCGCCTTTATTTTTTCTTGAAGGTCAAGCAAAGTAACTTTTGATTTTGCTTTGAGTTTTCGCGTTCTTTCCACGAGTTGCCTTTTAGCGGCAATCTCGCGAGCTTGCCGCTCATTATTTACTACAAAGAATACTTCACCAGCTTGAGGCAAACCGCTGAATCCCAAAACCAATACCGGAGTTGATGGTCCAGCATCGGTAAGTTTATTCACTTTTTCATCAAATATTTCTCGAACCCGACCAAAATGTGCGCCACAGACAAATGGATCACCCTTTTTGAGCTTTCCTTCTTGGACGAGGATTGTCGATACGTTACCCTTACCGCGGTCGAGCCGCGCTTCAATAACGACCCCCTTGGCGTTTTTATCAAACGGTGCGGTCAGGTTCAACTCCTCAGCTTTAACAAACACTGCATCCAGAAGATCTGAGATACCGACGCCTTTTAGAGCTGATGTCTCAACGCAAATTGATTTCCCCCCAAAATCTTCAATAACAACGTTCGCCTTGGCGAGTTGAGTTTTCACCCGGTTGATGTTCGCGCCGGGTAAGTCAATCTTATTGATGCAGACGATTATCGGCACATTTGCAGCACGTGCGTGGTCAATTGCTTCAACGGTTTGCGGCATAACACCATCATCGGCGGCAACCACAAGGATGACTATATCGGTAACTTGAGCACCGCGCGCGCGCATCGCCGTAAATGCTTCATGACCCGGTGTATCCAGAAAGGTAATGATCTTGTCATGATATTCTATCTGATAAGCCGCCATGCGCTGGGTGATCTTGCCGTATTCCTCTTCTACGATCCGCAACTTGGTGATGGCATCAAGGAGCGTGGTCTTACCATGATCGACGTGACCCATGATTGTTACAACCGGTGGTCTTTCATGTTCTTCCACTTCAACATCTGGCGCAATCTGGTCTTCAATTGACATAACCTTCACGTCATAGCCAAACTCATCACTCAGAACTGTCAATGTGTCTAAATCAAGCCGCTGATTAAGACTAACCATTAAACCCAAATCAAGACACTTCTTGATGACATCGCTGGTGGGTAGTTTCAAAGCCTGCGCAAATTCAGCCACCGTCATGAAGTCGACAACTTCAACGATTTTTTCACTTGGTTTTTCTTCAACATTAACCCGGATTTCACGCTTGTAGTGTTTTTTTATCTCTTTCTTCTCAAGTTTGGCAAGGGTCGATTTTATTTTTTCTTTTATCGCTTCCGGATCGATCTTCTTCCTTATTATCTTAACCTTTGGTCTCTTGTAGCGGCGAGTAAATTCCTTCTTCACTCTCTTTTTGTCCTCTGAAATCTTCTGCCGGACTTTTTTTATCTCTTCCTCAGAAAGAGTTGACATGTGGCTTTTTACTATTATGTCCAGTTCTTTCAACAGCTTTAGCAATGCAGCGCTAGATAAACCTAAATCTTTGGCTACTTTATGAACCTTTTTCTTTAACATCCTCAGACTCCTTTTGGTCGACTTTCTTTTCCTCAGGCCTATTCTCTTCTTGCTTTTCCTCAGTCTTTGCTTCTGCTGCCTCAGTCTTTGCTTCTGCTGCCTCGCTCTTTGCTTTCGCCGCCTTGGTTGCCTCGAGTTCTTCTATTTGAGCGGCTATTTGTTCAGCCGAGTGCAGTGTTGCGAGAATATTCTCAACACCCTCGTCGTCGAGTTTTAAAAGGAACTTCAATTCTTCAACCGGGGCGTTCAATACCGCGAGAACATTTGAATAACCTTTTTCTTTCATCATCTTGCGCATCGCCGGCTTGAGTTCCTTAACATCCTGTATATTAATTTTAGCAAGCTCTTTTTCCTTTAGTTCCTGTTCGTACTCTGATAGCTTTTTGATTTCAATCTCAACCGCACATAGCCTCGACGCCAGATCTACATTAACACCATTCTTGCCGATTGCTTTTGAATAATCTTCGTCAGCAACAACAGCCAATACATGGTTATCATCAAGGGTAATAACTTCCTTTATCTTTGCCGGTGAAAGGCCTCTCGATACCTGAAGACTGGGCTCTTTACTCCACAGTATGATGTCTATACGTTCGCCGGACAACTCTTTCACTATCGATTGGATGCGGCTGCCCCGATATCCAACGCATGCGCCGATTGGATCAATCCTGAGATCAAGTGTTTGAACTGCAACTTTGGCGCGGACGCCGGCCTCACGAACTACCCTGATAACCTGGATCAAACCATCTTTTATCTCAGGTATTTCGTAGAACAACAGCCTCTCTAAGAATTTCGAATCAGTTCTTGAAAGGATGATCTTTGGACCCCATTGAGCACGATCAACGCGCGAGACTACTGCCCTAATCGGAGAATCCAAGCGGTAGTGTTCGCTCCTCATTATCCCATAAGAAGGTATTGTCGCCTCGGTTGGACCTAGATCCACCAGAATCTCATTGCGACTTACTACTTTCACAATACCCTTGACTATTTCTCCAACCTTTTTGTCATACTCAGTCATAATGCGATTTCTTTCTGCTTCACTGACCCGCTGAGTAAGCGTTTGCTTCACCGATTCAATTGCCGTCCTCCCTAAATCGGCAATTGGAATATGCTGGCGAAAGTCGTCGCCGACCGCTATGGTCGGTTTTTCTTTTCGCGCATCATCAAACCCGATTTCCTTATCTGGATCCTGAACACTGTCAACAACCTTTTTCAGTGTGTAAATTCTGATTTCACCGGTCGACTTATTTACTGACACCTCTGACTCAACACCCTTGCCGAACTTCCTCTTCACGCCATTCTTCAGTGCTTCTGTAAACGACTCAATCACGTAATCGAACTTCACACCCCTTGCCCTGGCTATTGATTTCATGCCCTCAGTAATCAAGTTATCTTCGTTTGCCATAATCAAGGTCCTCCACAATCCTTGCTCTCACAACTGATGAATAAAGCACAACACTTTCTCCACCATCGGTCGCGACAACCAAACCGTCCTGCTTCGTTCGTCTAAGATAACCTTTAATCTTACGGTCTCCAGTATCTATTTCCACCATCTTACCTTGTGCCCAGGCAAAGTGTTCAGGTCTTGTCAAATGCCTTTCAACACCCGGCGAAGAAACCTCAAGGCGGTACGCGAAAGTAACCATATCTGACTGATCCAGCTCCCGGTTAATTAGCTTACTAACCTTTTTGCAATCATCAATACTTACCGTGCCATTCTCGCGGTCGATGAATACACGAAAAACCCTGGTGACTTCATTGAAATGCAAATCATATAAACGTAAGTCGACCTCATCCACTATGTGCTTGATTAATTCAACTACCACCGGCAATTCAAAATTATCGTTCATTCAACCTCCGGTACAAAATGTCCTTCAATTCTTGCAGTTTCATCAGTATCGACCCTTTATCGACCCTCACTATTTCCTTGGTCCCGCGCCGATAAATATCAAAACTATCGTTCTTTATGCCTTTCGGACCAATCGTCAGCCTTAATGGAATACCTAACAACTCCGAATCGTTGAATTTGATCCCCGCTGAGAAATCACGGTCGTCTATAATAACCGAAAATCCATTGTTAGTCAATGCCTGAATAACCTCTTGTGCAACTCCTGCAACACCTTTATCTGACGGATTCAAAACAATAATGTATACTTCACTCGGTGCAATGGATATCGGCCACACTGCACCGTGTTCATCCCCTTTTTGTTCACACACACAAGCCATAATGCGTTCGAGCCCGATCCCATAGCTTCCCATGATAATGGGTTTCTCTTCACCCTTTTCATTTAAGAAAGTCGCACCGAGCGGCTTAGAATACCTGGTTCCCAACTTAAAAATATGTCCCAGTTCCAAAGCATTATGCAACTCAAGCTCATGGCGGCACTTTGGACAAGCATCACCTTGTTTTACAACCCGAAGATTAAAGTATTCGCGCACCTTAACATCACGCGCCAGATTCAAACCTTTTATGTGATAGTCGTTTTTATTAGCTCCGGTTATCATACCCTTAGCGCCTTTCAGCAAATCATCCGCGTATATCGCAATGTCGCCCTTAGCGACTGGCCCAATGAAACCCGGTTCAGCACCGAAATATTCGGTGATCGTTTCAACATCAGCAGGTTTGTAAGAAAACCCGAATCTACTCTGGATCACGCCTTCATTTATGTCGTAGTCGCCACGAAGCAAAATAAGAATAGGCTCTTTATCAGGCGCTGCGTAGAACATGCTTTTCACGAGGTTCTCAGTTCCCACTTTCAGGAAATCACTGACTTCGTCAACGCTTCTTTTCCCCGGGGTATGGACTTCAGTAATAGGGCAATCCTCAAAATCAAGCGCTTTACCAATGCCCTGAGCAGCTTCTAAATTAGCACGATAATTACAATCGGTACATGCCACGATCGTATCTTCACCACCATCAACCCGAGCAACAAACTCGTTTGATTGACCAGTGCCCATTAAACCACCAGCCGCATCAACAATTTCAAAATCGAGCCCACAACGTCTGAAAATCTTCGTGTAGACTTGCTTATGGAGCTCAAAACTCTCACTGAGCCCATCTTCGTCGCGGTCAAGGCTATAGCTATCTTTCATGATAAACTGACGAGAACGGATTACTCCAAAGCGCGGACGTAGTTCATCCCGGTACTTGGTCTGAATCTGATACCAAATCTGGGGAAGGTCTCGATAAGAACGGATGCTCTTGCGGGCTATTTCCGTTATTATCTCCTCGTGAGTCGGACAAAGACAATAATCCCGACCTTTTCGGTCTTTGAATTTGAACATATCATCGCCATATTCGAACCAGCGCCCTGACTTCTCCCAGACCTCCCTCGGACACATTGCCGGCATTAGCATTTCTTGAGCTCCGATGCGGTCAAGTTCTTCGCGTATTATTTTCTCGATACGCATCAGTATACGCCAGCCCAACGGTAGGTAGATGTGAACACCTGAAGCAAGTTGTTTCACAAACCCGCCGCGCAGCAAAATACGATGGCTTTTGCTTTCCGCTTCTTTGGGATCCTCGCGTAATGTACTAATCAATGACTTGCTGAATTTCATAACTTTTAATATAGCACATATCTTTAGTCAAGTCAATACTCAGAGTGCTTCCAAGCCTGAAGTGGTCATCTGGACAGAGCTTAAATCTGATACTGGCGCTAGTGTGGTGTATACTACCAATGCTACTGCTGATTCCTGGTCCGATCCTGAAGATATCGTATTTTATCGTTATAGGTGGCCTAGTGACCCTTCAATTGCAGTTGATAATGAAGGAACAGTTCATGTTGTTTGGAGAACTCGCGGCATATTTTATACTTACAAGTCTAAAAATTCTCAATGGCAAACACCGGTATGTATTTGTTCTACTTCATCAGTGCCTTTTAGTGAACCTGATTTGGTTTCATATAATAACATCCTCTATTTGATTTGGGGTGATGAAAATAAGATACATTTTACTTCAAAGCAGCAAGGTGAGGATTGGGAAGAACCTAGGGTATTAAATACAAATACAGTTTATTCTGTTGATAGTCCAAAAATTGCAGTTTCCTCATCTGTTGCAGGAATTGTGTTTGCCACTCTTATTGACTTTGATTCAGACAATTATGACATTTTTTTCTTTTCAGTGCCATAACATAAAATGAAAGGAGATTACATTAGCTGAAACGATATTTGATGGTAAAGCAAAAATCGGCATGAATGAGTTTCTGATAATGCCGAAAGACTTAGCCGCTGGTGTTTATTTTGTGCGGTTAGAAACCTCAGGTTACGAAAAAACAGAGAAGATAATATTATTGCAGTAGCCCTTTTTTCCTTTTATTACGTAGAACATGAAGTAGTTCTCATTTTGGGTAATGGATATGGGAACTGTAGGAATCCGGGTATTAATAATTGTAGTTGTCCAATTTACCCCGTTAGATACATGGTGGTTTTAATAGTGCGGAGTTTCGACGGAGACAGTTATCTAACGGGCTGAATTGGGCTGCCTGATAAATCCCGCTCCTTCATAAGGGGCGTGGATAAATCCCGCTCCTTCATAAGGGGCCTGGATAAATCCCGCTCCTTCATAAGGGGCCTGGATAAATCCCGCTCCTTCATAAGGGGCCTGGATAAATCACGCTCCTTCATAAGGGGCCTGGTTAAAT
>JAUVZL010000027.1 GCA_030602565.1 Candidatus Stahliibacteriota bacterium | reverse complement strand
TCAGACGGACCGAGGGCATATGGTATGTGACAGCGGTCCATATCGGATTGTAAGACATCCTGGTTATGCTGGAAATATTCTAGCACTACCGGGCATTGTGCTGGCTTTAGGCTCTGTTTGGACAATCATTCCAGTGATAGTCGCGCTGATCATTTCCGTGATAAGAACCGCGCTGGAAGATAAAACTTTACAAGAAGAATTGCTAGGGTATCAGGATTATGTGCGTCGTGTGCGTTATCGGTTGATTCCAGGTGTCTTCTGAGGAACATAATTCCGTGATGCAATTTGGCGGAGGTTGTTATATTCCATTGATGGAAATGACACAGCGCCTAACAGCGCATATATGCTCCGCTCCCGTTGGTCGCTACGGGCTTCGCCACATTTTCACCTCCACTATCGTTGTGGTGAAAACGTCATATATGTGCGAAACGTTATATGCCATTGGTCGCAAATAGATAAGGAGGGTTGATATGTTTCAAGATATTCTACAGCAAACATTTTTCCACAACCGCATTTTGGACTATCTCATTTGCCTTTCTACTTTTCTCATCGGTATCATTATTATTCAAATATTCAAAAGCATCCTGATAAATCGTCTAAAAGTGTGGGCAAAGAAAACTGCTACTGCAATAGATTATTTTTTGATTCATGGCATTAGAGAGAATTTGCTACCGCTACTTTATTTCGGTGCTTTTTATCTAAGCATCCAAGGTTTAACTCTGAATCCCGTCTTAGAGAAAGGTATCAATGTTTTGGGTTTAATTCTTTTGACTATCTTTGGTGTTCGTTTTTTACTGGCAATAATTATTTATGGTCTTGAAACTTATTGGGTAAAGGAAGAAAAGGATATAGCTAGGAAGCATTCTCTCAAAGGGATATTTACACTTTTAAAGTTGATTGTTTGGAGCCTTGCTATTATTATTATCCTGGATAATCTTGGCATCAAGATTACTGCACTGGTTGCCGGGTTAGGCATTGGCGGTGTAGCAATTGCTTTGGCATCCCAAGCAATTTTAGGAGATTTATTTAGTTACTTTTCCCTGCTCTTTGACCGTCCATTTGAGATTGGCGATTTTATCATCATTGGAGATTATTTAGGGACAGTTGAACATATTGGCATTAAGACTACGCGAATTCGCAGTTTAGGTGGAGAACAATTAGTATTTTCTAATACTGACCTTACTAATTCGCGTGTGCGCAACTACAAAAAGATGGATAAGCGCCGTGTAGTTTTCAAACTTGGAGTTACCTATCAAACCAACCTCCAACAGTTAAAAGAAATACCGGTAATAATTACAAATATTATAAAAAGTATTAACGATACAGTTTTTGACCGTACACACTTCTTTTCTTATGGAGATTTTAGTCTTATTTTTGAGGTAGTTTATTATGTTATTAGTAGTGACTACAATAAATATATGGATATTCAGCAGGAAATAAATTTTAAAATAAAAGAAGAGTTTGAAAAACGCGGAATTAAATTTGCTTATCCAACGCAGACATTATATTTAGATAAAATATAAGAATTGGATATGTTTAGAAGTAGTAGTCAATACTGTCAATGGCCGAAAGCGACCAACAGCGTATAACACGGTGTAAAAGACTACGCTTCGCTCCGTCCAAATTCTGCTTATGCAGAACTTCTTTTACACCGATACCGTTAGGCGAAATGCGCTTAAATATTCTTATAAGGGGGTAAGAGATGTTTAAATTACGAGTCTATATTGATACTTCTGTGGTAGGAGGTTGTTTGGATGAAGAGTTCAAGGAAGATTCTGTCCAACTTTTTCACGTCATATAGCGATTGCAACAGTAGAACGGGTTGATGTGTTGGTTAGCTGGAATTTTAAGCATATTGTAAATATTAATCGTATTCATCTATTGAATTCGGCAAATCTAAAATTGGGCTACCCAATACTTGATATTAGGAGCCCGAAGGAGGTGCTTTATGAAAGCTAAGAAATTTGACGCTGTAGAGATGAAACGTCGGCTTCAGAAAGAAGCGGAAGAGACACTATCCCATCTTTCAGAAAAAGAACAACTTAATTTATTGGGCAAAAAGTTTGGTCATTTAATGAAACGAAAGGAAAAGGTGCACTTCGGCTAACACGGGCTTTGCGGCTCGTGATAGATAGGTACGTTAGCCCTCCACTCGACCCCAATGCCTTCGGCATTTCGCAAACACGCAAAACGTTATACGCAATAGAGCAGACTAGTACAGTGTAACATTAATTTCCGATAGCTGTCATTCCCGCCCCTGCTTTCGCAGGGGTAAACTTGTCCCCGTGAAAACGGGGAGCGGGAATCCAGAAAGTTGCTTACTATGGATTACCCGATCAAGTCGGGCAATGACAATATAGTAGATTATCAATAACTTACATTACAATGCACTAGATTGCTTTCTTGACAGTATTGCTAAAAGAGTTATAATTGCCATAGAAAAAATTAAAAGCGCTTTGGATTTGATATTGAAACGAGGTCTGAACGATGAAACGAATTAAATATCGACTAAAGAGGTGTATATACGATGATACAAGAATTTGCAAGAGTTTTCACACAATCTGACGTTAGGTGAAATGTCTTTAATATATGAGACATATATATCCAATTGGAGGTATTAAAAAATGGAAAAATTACATCTACCTATAATCATTGAGATGGACGAAGATGAGTATTACATAGTAAGTTGCCCGCTGTTCAGGGGTTGCCATTCTTACGGCGAAACTATAGATGAGGCACTGGAAAATATAAGGGAAGTCATAGAGATGTGCCTCAAGGAGACAAAAGTCGAGGAGCTTAATAAGTTCGTAGGATTTAGAGAAATAGAAGTAGCTCAGAATGTCTAAACTTCCCGTAATCAAAGGCAGAGGACTTGTAAAATTTTGTAGTGGGGACGGTGCCCCTCAATACAAATAAAAATTGCACCACGATGTAATATATGAAACAAATTACACATGGCAGGCGAGGGCAGGCATTTTTGATAGTAGATGAAAGAACAGTGAAGGAAAAATATGCTATAGCAGAGTGATGTTTACTTGGTTTTTGTGAAGAGTAAACAGGCTGATCGAGAATAAGGATTAGGGCCTGTCTGCGTGCGACGCACAGGCAGGCGTTTACGCCCGTATTTTGGGAGTGCAATGTCTCCTGACATTGCATGCAACGAGGGGACTCGTTGCACTCCACATTTTTAGGAAACCCTCACCCCCTTCGATTACACTCAGTACTAACAGGACAGGCCCATCCCTCTCCCTAAAAAAGGGAGAGGGTGTTATTATAAGGAGAACATAAAATAGTTCTCATATCATCCACGATATGATGTAGTTGCCTCTACCTGAGGCAGACAGGCCTGCCTGTAGGCAGACAGGTGATTTATCAGGCTTTATCCAATAAATTGGACTCGGTCAGCCTGTGAAGATTTAACCCCATATGTCTCCATTTATGCCGTCTATTTATGTGGAATATCGAGACTTTCTGCACGATGAATCCCGCAATTCTATTTATAGAATTATAATACGAAGCGGGATGAATCGTGCGACTACAATGTTCCACCAAGTTTTGAACAATTACATTAAAATCGACATATTGACTTTTTGCCTGAATCGTGTATACTAATATTCACAAATAGTCGTAATTCTTGAATTTCTATATCAATTTATATGAAAAGCTTAACAATTGGAGGCAAAATGGGGACCTTAGCAGAGAAGATTTTGTCAGCGAAAAGCGGAAAGGATTGTTCTGCCAATGATATTGTTATCGCCAAAGTCAATGTTGCTGCATTCCAGGACGGTACTGGACCACTCGGGGTTCGACAACTCCAAAAGATGAATATCACTAAAGTAAAGGCGCCAAAGTCAATATTTTTCCTTGATCATGCAGCGCCTTCGCCCCGTCGAGAACTATCAAACGATCACATGCTGCTTCGTGAATTCAGTAAACAAGCCGGTGCGATCCTCTCTGAGGTCGGCGATGGCGTTATTCATCAGCGGCTTGTTGAATCGTTTGCCAAACCAGGTGATGTGGTTATTGGTGGTGATTCACACACTTGTACTTCTGGTGCACTCGGTGCCTTTGCAACTGGCATGGGATCAACTGATGTCGCGATCGGCATGGCAATTGCCAAGACATGGTTCAAGGTTCCTGAAACAATAAGGATTGAAGTCAACGGCAAGTTCCAGCCCGGGGTTTTTTCTAAAGATCTTATCCTCTATCTGATCGGTATGATCGGTGCTGACGGAGCGACCTATAAAGCGCTTGAATTCGGTGGTTCAACGATCGATAAAATGTCTATGGAATCTCGTTTTGTTTTATCAAACATGGCGGTGGAAGCTGGTGCAAAGGTTGGTCTAATTGCTTCGGACCGAGTGACCCGGGAGTATCTGAAGGCGCGCGGTCGGCTCAAAGACTGGCGACCATTAGCACCGGATATGGACGCAAATTATGAAAAGGTAATAAAGATCGATGCTGCTAAAATAGAACCGCAGGTGGCTTTTCCGCATACGGTTGATAATACCAGACCGATTAGTAGTGCAAAGGGCAAGAGTGTCAGCCAGGTTTTCATCGGCACCTGTACAAATGGGCGTATCGAGGATCTTAAGATCGCCGCGAAAATCCTAAGCGGAAAAAAGCGAGCTACTGATACTCGTTTGATTGTCGTACCGGCATCACGTGATGTTTATCTTGAGGCGATGAAGCTTGGTTTATTGGCGACCTTTGTTAAAGCTGGCGCTATTATTATGGGACCAGGATGCGGACCCTGTGTCGGTGTACATCAAGGGGTCTTGGGTAATGGTGAGGTGTGTTTGTCAACCGCCAATCGTAACTTCAAAGGAAGAATGGGTAACCCTGAAGGGTTTGTTTATCTTGCATCACCGGCAACCGCGGCGTATTCAGCAATAAAAGGCAGAATAAGCGATCCGAGAGAGTTTTTCAGTGCCAAGGTGAAAAAGAAAAAAAACAGTAAGCCCAGGAAAAAATAGTTTTTGGAAATTTATTTATGGTCTTATTTATTAGAACAACAAATTTTGGAAGGAGATAAGTAATGGCTACATTGAAACAAACATTAGCAAGAAAAATCCCGGTACTCCGGGATGAGATTAAGGCTTTTGTAAAAGCGAATGCAAAGACAGTTATATCTGAAGTAACTGTAGCTCAGGCCTATGGCGGTATGCGTGGCGTTAAGGCGTTGGTTTGTGATACCTCAGTCGTGCCACCAGATAAGGGTTTGATCATTCGGGGTACGCCAATCGGTGAATTAAAGGACCAATTACCCGAGGCTGTATTCTTCCTTCTCGTCACGGGCGAGCTGCCAGATGATGCGGCAATCAATGATCTAACAAAGGATCTGAAATCACGCGCCAAGGTACCTGACTATGTCTGGAACACGCTTGAAGCAATGCCCAAAGATTCTCACCCTATGGTGATGTTCAGTCTCGGGATTCTGGCAATGGAAAAAGATTCAGTGTTCAGAAAGAAATATGATGAAGGTTTGAAAAAAACCGATTTCTGGGATCCCACGCTTGAAGACT
Organism: Candidatus Stahliibacteriota bacterium; assembly: GCA_030602565.1. GTDB lineage: Bacteria > Hydrothermota > Tepidihabitantia > SM23-42 > SM23-42 > JAUVZL01. The sequence goes on along the minus strand of JAUVZL010000027.1, from coordinate 30,637 downwards.
GCCTTAATCTAATTGCAAAACTACCTACCCTTGCAGCAGGTATCTATCGTATGCGTTTTAATAAAGGTCCACGTATTGAACCCGACCCCAAACTTGATTGGGCAGGTGATTATGCGCGTATGCTGGGCATTGATGATCCTTCTGGTGAATTTGGTAATCTTATGCGACTTTATCTGGTTTTGCACACTGACCACGAAGGCGGCAATGTTAGTGCCCACACGTGTCATTGCGTTGGCTCAGCACTATCTGACCCATACTATGCAGTTTCCGCAGGTCTGAACGGGCTGGCTGGTCCACTCCACGGATTGGCTAATCAGATGTGCTTGCGTTGGGTCATGATGGTCAAGGATAAGTTTGGCGGCGTACCGACTGAGGATCAATTGCGTGAGTTTGCCTGGGATACACTCAAGTCAGGTCAGGTCATTCCGGGTTATGGTCATGCTGTTTTGAGAGTGACTGACCCACGGTATGCTGCGTTCCACGATTTCGGTGCCAGGGTTTGTGCTGATGACGATCTATTCCAGATTGTTGCCAAGGTGTTTAAAGTTATACCTGATGTCTTGAAAAAACATGGTAAGGCAAAGGATCCATGGCCCAATGTTGATGCTGCTTCAGGTTGTTTGCTCTACCACTTCGGCTTGACCGAGTTCGAATACTATACCGTACTTTTTGGTGTTTCGCGAGCGCTGGGTATGTGTGCTCAGCTCATTGTCAGCCGCGCATTGGGTGAAGCAATTGAGCGACCCAAGTCAGTAACAACCGAATGGATGAAACAGGCGGTAAAGGGTTAGATTATCCGTGAAATCCGTGGTTATTTCTGTGGAATCTGTGTTCTGATGAGGAGGATATCATGGTTTTAAAAGGCAAAGCATGGAAGTTTGGAGATTCTATTTCTACTGATTTGATCTGTCCGGGAAGATACTTCCATCTTCGCTCAAATCTCCCCGAATTAGCAAAACATGTTCTTGAAGATGCTGATCCGCAGTTTGCATCAAGTATGTCAAAAGACGATTTTGTCGTAGCCGGCAATAATTTCGGGCTTGGCAGCTCACGCGAACACGCGCCTACGATAATCAAGCTGGCCGGTGTTTCTGCGGTATTGGCGAAATCATTTGCGCGCATATTCTACCGCAATGCAATAAATGTTGGACTTCCCCTGGTGGAGTGTGATACTGACAAGATAGACCAAGGCGACGAACTGGAAGTGAATCTTTCTACGGGTATTATCAGAAACAAGACCAAGGATATTGATCTTGGAGCACAATCTCTTCCCAAAGCTATGCTCAATATACTTAATGATGGCGGCTTAGTCGCGCATATTCAGAAACACGGGGATTTTAAGTTAGATTAAGACACGAATGATGGCGAATCACGAATAAACACGAATGGTGAACAAATCGCGAATTCACACGAAGAGAAAGAATATCAATTTAATTCACCCTGAGCTGAGTTACAGAATAATGGGTATACTCTTTGAGGTTCATAATAAGCTTGGTACCAAATACCAGGAGAAACATTATCAACGTGCAATAGAGACAAAATTAAAATCAGCTGATTTTACATTTAGACGTGAGAAAAAAGTGTCTGTTGAATTTGAAGGTAGGAAATTGGGTAACTTTTATGTCGATTTCATTGTAGAAAAAAAAATTATTGTGGAGATTAAAACAGTTGCTGCTATTACTAACGATATGATAAGACAGGTTTTACGATATTTGGAAAGCACTAACCTGAAACTCGCAATAATTGCTAATTTCAGACATTCACCATTAGAATGTCGCCGTGTTGTTCTTTAATTGGTGTACATTTGTTTTCGCCTTTGGTTGGTTATTAGTGTAGAAAAATATTCGTGTTAATTCGTGGAAAATTAGTGCATATTAGTGTAAAAAAAAGGAGGTTATTAGATGAACCCTGTTGAGAAAGCAAAAGAGCATTTTGGAAAATTGATTGAGGACCAGTTAAAAAGAATTGAGCTTATCAAAGCAGAAAAAGACTGGGTTGACTATGCCAAGTTGAAACCAATCATCATCGGCACGATCGGTGGCGATGGTATTGGCCCCCATATCACTGCCGAAGCGCAACGGGTGCTTGAATATCTTCTTAAAGATGAAGTGGATGCAGGTAAAATAGAATTCCGCGTTATCGAAGGACTCACAATTGAAAAGCGTTCTGAAGTTATGAAGCCAGTGCCCGATGACGTCTTGGAACAAGTAAAGAAGTGTCACGTAACCCTGAAAGGGCCGACGACAACGCCGAAAAAAGGTGATCCCTGGCCAAATATCGAGAGTGCAAATGTTGCGATCCGCAAGGAGCTCGACCTCTTTGCTAATGTCAGACCAGTACGTGTTCCGGACCAGGGTATTGATTGGATGTTTTTCCGAGAGAATACTGAAGGTGCCTATGCACTTGGTCCGTTTGGTGTTGAAATAGGCGATGACCTGACCATGGATTTCAAAGTTACTACCAAACCAGGTAGTGAGCGGATTATCAGACTTGCCTTTGAATATGCTAAAAAGAACAAGCGCGATAGGATTACTGCAGTGACCAAGGCAAATGTTATTAAAACCTCAGACGGACTATTCTTAAAAACTTTTTATGAAATTGCCAAGGAATACCCGGATATAAATGCTGATGACTGGTTTATTGATATTATGACTGCCAAACTCGTTGATCCGAAACGACGGACCCAGTTCAAAGTACTGGTTCTGCCAAACCTGTATGGCGATATCCTAACCGATGAGGCGGCTGAGTTTCAAGGCGGGGTTGGCACCGCCGGTAGTGCAAACATTGGTAAACAATATGCCATGTTTGAAGCGATACACGGAAGTGCACCACGTATGGTAAAAGAAGGTCGCGCAAAGTATGCTGATCCAAGTAGTGTGATAAAGGGCGGTGCAATGTTGCTCAATCATATCGGGTATCCAGAATTAGGTAAGCAGCTTGAAATGGCATTGGACATCTGCGGTCAGCTTGAAAAAAAACTGGTAATGACTGGTCGTTCAACTGGTGCGACCAGCAGAGAGTTCTGCGATTACATTATGGAGACGATGGCGGATAAGGATCTTGAGAAAAAATGGCAGGGGTATCAGAAAAAGGCGCTCGAGAAATAGTTTAGTACTCTGTGACATAAATTCTTAAAAACACCATGTTGTCATTGCCCGATCCCCTGATTAAGTCAGAGGACAAGCTTGATCCTCCGGTCAAGCCGGAGGACGCAATCCACAGGAAGAAATCTTCTGGATTCCCGCTCCCCGTTTTCACGGGGACAAGTTTACCCCTGCGAAAGCAGGGGCGGGAATGACACCCAGCAGAAATTAATGTCACAGAGCACTAGCAAACAACGATTTCTGCTATTAGCCTTGACAATAACGCAAATCTGAATACAATTTACAATGGTTTTGGAGTCAAAGGTTGCTTTGATTACAGGTGGAGCGAGTGGTATTGGCGCTGGGATTGCTAAACGATTTGTCCAGGAAGGCGGAGTTGTTGCCATCTGTGATATTGATGCACAGACCGGTGCCAAGACAGCTTTGGAGATTGGCGGTAAAGTCCATTTTTTCAAGTTGGACATAAGTGACGAAGAACAAGTAAGAAAGACAGTTGAGGATATTCAAAAACAGTTCTTGAAAATCGATATTCTCATCAACAATGCAGGGATTACCAATGATAAGCTGATACTGAGAATGACTAAAGAAGATTGGGAACGTGTGATCAATATCAACCTAACCGGTACATTTCTTGTGACCAAGGCAGCGATTCGGTACATGATTAAACAACGCTATGGCAAGATCGTCAATATCGCTTCAGTTATTGGTTTAATCGGTAATCCAGGACAAGCTAATTACGCGGCAAGTAAAGCAGGGATTATTGGACTTACGAAATCTGCAGCCAAAGAACTCGCCGCACGGAATATTACGGTTAATGCAATCGCCCCAGGTTTTATTAACACAAAGATGACCGATATCATACCTGAGGAAATCAAACAAGCGTACCTTAAAATGATCCCCATGGGTCATTTTGGAGAAACTGATGATGTCGCCAATCTTGCTTTGTTTTTGTCGTCAGACCAATCTTCATACATCACCGGACAAGTTTTTTGTTTAGATGGCGGGATGGTTATGTGTTAGTATGGAATCAAAATGTATCTGGCTTTTGAAAAGGAGGAATAAATGGCATTATTCGATGATGTTCGAAACATAATTGTGGAGCAACTTCACGTTCCACCGGAAAAGGTAACTATAGAGGCTAAGTTTATCGAGGATCTTGGTGCTGATTCACTTGATACAGTTGAGCTGATCATGGCATTTGAAGAAAAATTCGATCTTCAGATATCTGAAGAGGAAGCACAGAAACTGGATACGGTTGGTAAAGCAGTCTCTTATCTCGAAGAAAAAGTCAAGACATAATGAAACGCGTTGTTATTACCGGACTTGGTGCTATCACGCCGTTAGGCTATGACACCAAAGAGACCTGGGATAATCTTCTTGCTGGGAAAAGTGGCGTTGATTTGATAAAAAGTTTTGATACATCAAGGTATACTGTTAAAATAGCCGGTGAAATACCGGATTTTCGACCCGAGACACGTATTGAGCCTAAGTCTTTAAAACGACTGGATCGTTTTGTTCAATTATCTCTCTGGGCGACGGTTGAAGCGGTCCAAGATGCCAAAATTGATTTTACGCAGTATGATAGGAGCCGCGTCGGCGTGATTATCGGCTCCGGGATCGGCGGTTTAGCCACCTGGGAACGAGAGTACACCAAGTTCATGGAGCGGGGGCCAGCAAGGGTTTCGCCCTTTTTAATCCCGATGATGATTCCTGATATGGCCGCTGGATATGTAGCAATTCTCTATGGTTTACGAGGTCCAAACTACAGCACGGTGTCAGCATGTGCCTCTGGTGCGCATGCTATTGGTGCTGCTTTTCGGGCAATAAAATCTGGCGACGCTGAAGTAATGGTAACTGGTGGTGCTGAGGCACCAGTTACTCCTTTTGCGCTTGCCGGATTCTGCAATATGCGGGCACTGTCTCGGCGTAACGATGCGCCGCAAAAGGCATCAAGACCTTTTGATAAAGCACGTGATGGTTTTATCATGGCAGAAGGAGCGGCAACTTTGATCCTTGAAGAGCTAGAGTTCGCCAAGAAAAGAGGCGCCAAGATCTATGGTGAAATAGTGGGTTTTGGAGCTACTGGCGATGGATACCACATAACCGCACCAGCACCAAAGGGTGAAGGCGCGCGTCGCTCCATGGAAATGGCAATAAATGAAGCCGGTTGCGCAAAAGAAGATATCGATTACCTGAATACGCACGGCACATCTACTGAATTGAACGATAGATTTGAGGTGGTCGCGATAAAGGACCTCTTTGGCACGCACGCTAAGGATTTGGTTATCAATGCAACTAAGTCAATGATCGGTCACACCCTTGGCGCGGCTGGTGCTATTGAGGCATTTGTCGTATTCTTTTCAATCCGCGATGGCATTACCCATCCGACTATCAACCTGGAGGATCCAATTGATGAAGCGGATGGGTTGGATATTGTAGCTGATGAATCGAGAAAGCTTGACATTAAATACGCGCTCTCGAATTCGCTTGGCTTTGGCGGACATAATGCGACGCTATGTTTTAAACGCTACGCAGGTTGATTTGCAATGCGCCAGGGAGGCAGGGCAGTCCTCGGAGTTGGGGGTAATATTGGATCAGGGAAAACCGTCGTCAGCAGGTTCTTTGAGGAATTTGGTGCATTCTATTTATCAGCTGATGAGATTGGATGGCAAGTATTGAGCGAGATCGCAGACCAGTTGAAGGGTAGGTTCGGTGAGGTAATTATGGATGGCGAAGATGTTGATCGGAAGATGCTCCAGAGTATAGTGTTTTCGTGTGAAGAAAATCTCACCTTTTTGAACAAGTTATCTCATCCTTTATTAAAAAGGAAAATCCTTAAGAGGATAAACCAAATCACATCCGGCATGATTGTCATTGATGCTGCATTGCTCTTTGATTGGCCTGAAATACTCAAAGAGATTGATTATTCGATCCTTATTTGTTCATCGAGTGAGAACAAAAAAGAACGAGCAGTGAAAAACGGTATGGGCACGCACGTCTTTAGTCAAATTCTACATTCACAGCAAAGCGAAACTGAAATGGCTAAGCAAGCAACATACATCATCAATAATAACGGTACTGTTCAGGAACTCAAAGAGCAGTGCCACAGAATATTTGAGGAGATAAAGAATGATTGTTGAATGCAGCAATTGCCATGCAAAATATAATGTAGACGAGGGCAAAATACCTAATATGGGCATCAAGGTTAAGTGCCACAAATGTCAGAACATTATTTTTATCCAGAAAGAAACGCCGGCACCTGAACCTGTTCAACCAGAAGTGGCTGCACCTGAACCAGAAGTTCCTGTACCTCAAGAACAAATCGAGCAAGCTGCGCCTTTAGATGCGGTGATACCATCTGAACCTGAAGTTGCTGCACCAACCGAACCATTACCCACTGCGCCAGAAGAAGCGGAGATGAGCGAGGAGGACAAGAAATTGCATGAACGAGCAAGAAGGCTTGCCAAAGCCCTTGCTTCGGACCTGGTACTGTATAATCAGGATAAGGTTGAAGAGGGGTTGCGTGAGGGTACTCTTGCCAAGCTTCTTGGTTCAGAAATCAGGCGGTCGTGGGAGTATTATTGCCAGCAGATCCCAAAACATATTGTGGATGGCACCGACTATTTCAAAGACCAACTAAATAAGACCGTCGGTAAAGGCAAAGAAATCTTCAAATAAACATTGGTGGGGTCCTATCTTTTTACAATCTTGCGATAGTAAATAAATAATAGAACTATCATCAGAACAACAAAGATAATAATGCCGTAATAAATTGGTATGAGCTGTTTATTGTATTTATTGAACCAAAAGGTAGCGAGTGAGGTATAGGCAATAAAAAGGAGGATAAACGACATAATAAGGACCAAGAAATTCGGTATCGCAGGTCTATTGGTCCTTTTCTTCATAATGAAGAAGATACTGATAGTCAGCAAGAACATAATAGTTGAAGGGACTAAACCAGACAGCAAATATGAACTCTTAGGACCCCATTTATCAGGGTGGCCATAGATATCAAAATGGACCGCAATCCGTTCGGGTAGCTGAGCATAGTTCTGCAAAACCATTATAATAACTAAAATAAACAAAACAATTGGCACAACTAATATTGCAGGGTTTGCGCGTTTTTTTTCGTCTTCAGGCAGCGGCTCAAGAATTTTGATTTCTCCGGCTATGCCCGTGACATTTGTTTTAAGGTATTGCTCAAATTCATTACAGGTCTGTGGCGATAAAGCGAAATTCGTCTTTTTGGTTTTGATTATGATAATATCTCTCAGACTCGTTAATTGACAATTCATTTCTCCATATTCAGCAGTGGAGAACAGTCCATAGAAGCCAAACAATCCGCCATTGCCAAAGGTCCGCGCCACTTTTAACTTGGCGAAATTCGGTACCCGGATATAGGCTTCTATATCGCTCATCGGTATGATGATTTGCCTGCCGACGACTTTTTCGATAATCAAGGTGGAACCTTTAAAAATAAACTTTTTTGGACTCAATAGATAGCAGCAAAGTGGGATGAGCATCATGAATATGGCAAACAGCCACCCCAAGGGTACTTTTACAACAAAGAATATGGAAAGGACGATCAAAAAAGTAGTCGTTACTATTGATACAATAGTTGCGGTTCGGTCCAGCTTCGCGACTTTGAACTCCATGATAGATTATAGTAGCTATCTCCAGGATGTCAATTGACAATTCGTAAATTGAAAGTATAATTGTCCATGTCGTTAATATTCAGCATATCCGGACTTAGGGGGCTCGTTGGCAAAGACTTGACACCAGATATTATCTATCAATATGCCGCCGTATTTGGTAAGTACATTGGCCCAGGCAAAGTCATGGTTGGTCGGGATGCGCGAAAATCAGGTTTCGCATATACCCAGGCGGTTAGCGATGGGTTAGGTGCGGTAGGCTGTCAGGTTATTGATTTGGGTATTGTGCCGACACCAACTGTGCTCTTTATGGTCAGACAATGCAGGGTAAAAGGCGGTATTGTAATTACCGCCAGTCATAATCCAATTGCATGGAATGCGCTAAAGTTCATTGCTTCAAAAGGGCAATTCTTGAATCAACAGGAATTCAATGCCTTTTCTAAGAAGCTTGGGCTGGCTGATTTTCCTTGTAGACCCAGGGCAAAGCAGGTTCAAAGCAAAGCGCTGGCACATAGTGTTGATACGCATATTGATAAGATAGCAGGTATCCTAAAGCCAGTCAGCGAAAAATTGAAGGTTGGTGTTGATGCGGTGAATGGCGCTGGCTCAATTGCTTTACCAAGGTTGCTTGAGACCATGGGTTGCAGAGTGTACCGTATGAACTGCAAATTCAGTTCGAAATTCCCTCGGCAACCTGAACCAAGACCAGAGAATATCAGCGCACTATGCAATTTCGTGAAAGAAAAAGGCTTGGATTTGGGCGTCGCATGTGACCCTGATTGTGATCGTTTGTCTATTGTTGATGAAAGAGCTAAGGCAATAGGTGAGGATAAAACATTGGTGCTGGCTACTGATTTCATATTGGCGCACAAACCAGGGTGTGTTGTAACCAACCTTTCGACTACTGCCTTAATGGATTATATCACAAAGGAATACCGGTGTCGGCTTTACCGGACCAAGGTCGGCGAAGCTGATGTCGTGTCAAAGATGGTGCAAACGAATGCCGTGATAGGCGGCGAAGGCAATGGAGGGGTTGTTTATCCGCGTATAAATCGAACCAGAGATGCTCTGGTGGCGGCGGCAATTATAATTAAGCTAATGGTCAAACGGAGTCAACAGCTGTCTCAGATAATCGCTCAGTACCCCAAGTATTATATGAGAAAAGAAAAGCTAAAGATCTCAAGGAAAAGGTTTGAGGCGAGAAAGGGGCGGCTAGCAAAAATCTTGAAAGGACGGGTTAACCGTGTTGACGGCATAAGAATAACGACAAAGGACTATTGGCTACACATTAGACCATCCCAGACCGAACCATTCATTCGAATCATTGGCGAGGCGAAAGATAGAAAACAGATTGAGGAATGCATCAGGACAGTCAAACACATTTTAAGTTAAAGATTGCTTATTTGATGACAAATGACAAAATTCTAAATTTAACATTAGATATTGAGCTTTTCTGTTAATGTCTACTCGGGTTTTCTTTTTTATTGACATTTCTAGAAAGTATGGTAAGATTGAATGTGGATTTAGAAAATATTGGTGTTGTAATCCCAGTGTTCAATGCGGAAAAGACGATTGGTTCTTTAATCGAAGGAATCATTAGACAAGGCACTGAACCAGAAAATATCATTGTGGTTGACGATGGTTCCTTTGATAGAACCAGTGAGATTGTAAGGTATTTTGGGGTAACCTGTGTCACCCACCAAAAGAATTTAGGTAAAGGAGCAGCGCTGAAGCATGGTTTTGACATTGCCAAGGATAGGGGCATCGATTGCCTATTTACACTTGATGCTGATGGACAACATAGGGTTTCTGAGATGGACGGTTTTCTGAAACACAAGGATGAGTTTGATTTGATAATAGGCTTCCGTCACAATATGAAAAGCATGCCTATGCTCAGGCGTCTGGTTAATCGAACAACGTCGCTTGTTGTTTCCCTGCTTGCTGATTCCCATCTGGTGGATGTCCAATGTGGATTTCGCCTCATTGATTTGGCGATATTCGACAGACTTATCCTGAGAACGAATAATTATCAGACCGAATCAGAAATGGTTATCAGGGCGGCGCGGCTCAAGTACCGTATAGGTTCCACACCAATAACAACACTTTATGATAAGGAAAAAAGTTATATTAATCCTTTTGTTGATACATTACGTTTCTTGAAAATGGCGGTGGGGTTTTTATGGCGTTGATACTATTGACTAATGATGATGGTTATGATGCCCTTGGTTTTCAATCTCTATACAAGGGGCTGAAAAAGGATTTCGATGTTTTCGCAGTCGCACCGCGCTTTCAACAAAGCGGCGCGAGTCATTCATTAACATTGAGACGACCGATAAGGGTTGAGAAAATCCGCGACAAGTTCTATACCATCGACGGAACACCAACGGACTGCGTTCTGCTTGCGTATCATGATCTAATCAAGGAAGATATCGCCATGGTTATTGCTGGCATAAATCACGGTCCGAACATGGGCAGTGATGTTTTTTATTCAGGGACTGTAGCTGCTGCTTTGCAGGGAGCTACCTTAGGCATCAATTCTCTTGCCATTTCTGTTTCCTCGCGCGAGTACAGCAACTTTTCTCGTGCCGTATCATATTCCTGCAATCTGATAGCACGCATAATTGCCTCCAAGGCAAAACGCTTCATCCTCAATGTGAATATCCCGGATGGTAAAATTAAAGGTGAGAGAATTACAAAGATGGGGAAGCGGATTTATCGCGATAAGGTCATAAGAAACAACCAGCAAAAAAATGTGATGTACAGTGTCATAGACGGTACGCTTTCCTACAAGATCGCCGCGGATACTGATTTCAAAGCAATCAAAGAACATTATGTATCGATAACCCCGCTTAAACTTGACCTTACAAACTACGAGGGTATGGAGATCCTGCAAGAATATCTGAAGCAATGATAATAACATAAACTTGACTCGGTGAAAAAAATGTATATAATAACAACTATAGTAGAAAGGAGAATGTAATGGTATTATCGCTTTTTCAGCAACTATGTGAACAGGGTGGGCAGCAGCAAGGTAACCCCCTGCTCAGTCTGTTGCCGTTAGTTCTCATCTTTGTTGTATTCTATTTTCTTTTGATTAGGCCTCAGCAAAAGAGGCAGAAAAAACATCAAAAACTGCTCCAGGCGCTTGACCGAGGAGATCGTATCGTCACCTCTTCAGGCATGCATGGCACGATAGCCAATGTAAAGGAGCGTACCGTCATCGTTGTAATCGCGGACGGTGTAAAGGTTGAAATCGAGAAAAGCCACATTGCTGGTAAATTGGATAAAACAAAGGGTTCTTAACAGAGATTTGGTTTTGAAAATAGTGAAATATCCCGAGAGTATTTTGAGGAATCGATGTGTTCCAGTTGAGAAAATATCAAAGGAGATAATTGATTTAGCTGATGACATGATAGAAACCATGAAAAAGGCAGACGGCATAGGTCTTGCCGCTAATCAGGTGGATTCACATATGCGGATTTTTGTTCTGAACACAACACCCCATGAAGATACACCAACACCATCGGTTTTTATTAACCCTGAAATTCTCGATCAAGAAGGGACAATCGTTGAGGAAGAAGGTTGTCTCAGCTTTCCTGAGTTATACCTGAAAATAACAAGATATGAGAAGGTGCGACTGCACGCAAATAATTCGTATAACGAGGACATCATTTACGAAAGTAACGGGTTGTTGGCAAGGGCGATCCAGCACGAAATCGACCACCTAAACGGTGTTGTATTTATTGATCGTGCTGTGCAAGAGGATGAGCAAGTGATAAAGGATTATTTAGATAATTTGGAGACCAATGTAGAGACAAAATGAAAATAATATTTTTTGGCTCAGGACAGTTCTCATTGCCCATTGTAAAAAGACTACGTGATGGCTTTGCGCTCCTCGGCGTCGTTGTGACAAAACCCAAGCCAAGAGGCAGGGGGTTACGCAGATCATGGCCCAGCATTGCCGAATGGGCAAAGGGTGAGGGCATAAGCGTTTTTGCTCCTGATGATCCAAGCGATGGCGCGTTTATTAACGACCTTATTAAACTTAAGCCTAATCTTTTTGTTTTATCAGCATACGGGCACATATTGAGCGCCAAATTGCTTAACGTGCCGAGCTTGGGTGGTATAAATATCCACCCTTCGCTGTTGCCGAAATACCGTGGTCCAGCGCCGATCCAAAGGGCAATCATGGCAGGTGAGAAAAAAACCGGCATCACAATTTTCTTTATGGATGAAAAAATCGACCACGGAAAGATGATTCTTCAAGAAACATTGGATATCAAACCTGATGAGAATTATGGTTCACTCCAAACCCGATTGTCAGAACGCAGTGCTGATTTGATAATCAAAGTCATTGAATCTATTGGGGCTGGAACATACAGGACGATACAGCAGAACGAGGGAGAGATGAGCTATGCTCGTAAAATCAAGAAGAGTGAGATGACCATTAATTGGTTTGAAAGCACTGAGAAAATAGTTAATCTGATAAGGGCTTTATCACCCTGGCCTGGAGCGAAGACTCTATTTCGGGATAAGGAAGTTAAGATCATCGACGTCGTAGCCGGTCACGAAAGGCTTGAGCCGCGTACAATACATGTTGATAAAAAGAATCTGTATGTTGGAACCGGTGATGGTTCGGTCGTTTTGAAACGTGTGAAACCTCAGAATAGATCGCTCATGTCGGGTCTCGACTTTAAAAATGGTTTTCGTGTGAAAAAAGGAGAGGTAATTGGATGAATGCACGACAGGCAGCACTTAATGCTATATGTGAAGTGGATGAAGGCGTTAATCTGAAAGATGCACTTGGTAAAATATTTGAAAAAGACGAACTGCAAGAAGACGAAAGATCCCTGGCTAATGAACTTGCTTTTGGTACATTAAGACACCGGGAAGATATCGATAGCATCATTTGCGAAGACTATGATGGTGATTTTGCATCGCTTGATATTATCCTGAAAAATGTATTGAGGATTGCCGTATACCAGTATCTTTTCTTGGATCGAATACCGATCTACGCGATTGTAAATGAAGCCGTAAATTTCGGCAGGACGATCAAGGAAAGGGGTTTGATAAACGCGATACTAAGAGGTATTATTAGAAACAAGAGAGTCCAAGCTTTGAGGATACCCCGAGCATGGGTCTTCAGGAATATTGTTGCTGCTTATCCAGTCGAGGGCGAGAAGATAATAGAATCATTTAAGATCAGACCAACCCCCTACATTAGGGTTAACCTATTGAAAAACAGTGTTGAAGAAGCCCAGCAGAAACTAGCGGAAATTGGTCTTGATTATAAACAAGCTAATTGGTTTTCCGAATTCAAGGCAGTAAGCCGTCTTGGGAGTGTCATCAACAGCCAGGTAATGAAAGATGGCTACATTTCGATACACGATGAGGCGCAGGGGTTAGTGTGTCATCTCATGGCTCCCCAATCAGGTGACAAGGTTGTTGATCTTTGCGCGGCGCCCGGGAGCAAGACGACATACATGGCTGAGATGATGAAAAACCAGGGTATGATACTTGCTATTGAAATTAGCGAAGTAAGGATGAAGATGGTTGTAGAAAATGCCAATCGACTCGGCATTAACATAATAAAGCCGGTGCTTGCAGATGGTAGGAATTTTTCAATTGAAGGTATTGATAAAATTCTTATCGATGCCCCATGCAGTAATTCGGGTGTCATTGCAAAGAGGCCAGAAGTCAAAGATCGGGTCAACAGTAAGGTGATAAAGAGACTAGCAAAATTACAGTACGATCTGATTTCTAATGCTGCTACCTTTCTAAAAGTTGATGGGTCTTTGGTATACTCTACTTGTAGTATTTTGCCGGAAGAAAATGAGGATGTTATTGAACTGTTTATCAAAAACAACCCTAACTTCATGGTTGAACCAGCAAGTTCTTTCACCCCCATCGGTGATACCTATTTAAAGGTTTTACCCGGCATATATTATACCGATGGTGTTTTTGCAGCCCGTCTGAAAAAAGTGAAGTGATTAATTAAGCATCATTGAGTCCATCAACAATTTGATGCTTACTTGTAACAAAGAGCATTTTTTCTATCAATTGTTAGGAAAAACCCGTAAAAGTGTAGAGAAAATATATCCCCCACAAAAAAAGTCACGAAATATAAAGACTTACTCCCTAATTCAGGTATAACTAACCCTTGACAAATATCTAATAATGTATATAATGGTACGAAATGGGGACAAATGGGGACAATACGATTTAGAGGTTTTTACAAACATGTCATTGATGACCGGAAGCGCTTGGCAATCCCAAGCCAGTTTCGCAGTGTGCTTAACAAGGAATCTAGTGGCAAACTGATTTTGACACCGGGGTATGACCGCGAGATTGCCGTATACGCATTGAAGACTTGGGAGTCGGTTGAAGAAAGCGAGTTGTTAACACTGTCTATGGACCGCTTGCAGTCACGGCGTTACCGGCGTCACTTCACCTTTAGGGTTAAAGAGGACCACCTAGACAACCAAGGTAGAATTTTGATCCCCAATTTTCTACTCGAGCATTCAGGCATCGCAAAAGATGTTGTTATCGTTGGTGAAATAAATTACTTCACCCTATGGTCGCCTGAGCAATATGAGGTGTTCAGTAAAGAGATAGATAGAAGTTATCTCGACGATTCAGAAAGCATAGAAGATTTAAGAAGGAGGTAAAATGAAAATACAGGCCGTTGAGGCGGTAAAAGATAAAAAGGTCTTATTCTTCTTGCCCACCGGCGAAATAAACGAAGAAGAATTTGGGACAATAGAAAATCAATTCAGGAATATGATACAAGCAAATGACCTCAATATAATCTTGGACCTTTCACGGGTCAGCCACATCAACTACAAGATCGTCGGCCAGTTGATTGATTACCAGAAAAAATTTAAAGGACTGGGTGGCGACATCAAGCTGGTGAATGTATCACCTTATCTATATGATATTCTGAGGTTGTATGGTTTTTACCCCTTTGAGATATTTCCATCCAAACGAGCTGCTCTGAAAAGTTTCATGTAAATCCATGAGGGCGTCGAGGAGATATGTTCTTCCATCAACCTGTCTTATCGGTTGAAATCCTTAGGTTTATGAATGTGGAAAAAGACCGTGGCTACTTCTGTGACTGTACAGTGGGCGGCGCTGGTCATCTTCTTGCCATGTTGCAGAGAACTGAACGGGCTAAGTTCATAGGGATTGAGTGGGATCGGGATGCATTCGACTACGCGCAGCAGAAGATCGAACCTTACCGAGATAGATGTTTGTTGTTCGAAGATAACTTTGTCAACTTAGGTTTAATTCTAGATAAGCTCAGGATCAAAGGTTTGGCCGGTGTTTTATTTGATCTTGGCGTGTCCTATTTTCAGCTCACAACTGCGGCACGAGGTTTCAGCTTTGAGCAAGATGGAGTTTTATCGATGGCGATGTCGTCAAAGAGCCCATCCTTACTTCAGAAACTAAGATTTGCGCCAAAGCACGAGATAATCAAGGTGCTCAAGGAATACGGTGATGTACATAGTTGCCGGAAGATCGGTTCTAAGATCTACGAGCAAAGAAAATCATTGAAGACAACCATGGATCTACGCTGGATAGTAGATAGCGTGACCCCTAAAAGGTTTCTTAAGAAGAATTTGCACAAGGTTTTCCAGGCGTTGCGGATTTGGGTCAACGATGAAATAGAAAATCTTAAACTGGGCCTTGCGGTAGCGCTAGACCGACTCGAACCTAATGGTCGGATAGTTGTGATTTCTTATCACTCAGGTGAGGATAGAATCGTCAAAAATACTTTCCGGAATCTACACCGCGATGGCAAGCTATTATTGTTGAACAAGAAAGTCTTGAGGCCAACCGAAGATGAGATCAAACTCAATCCCCGAGCGCGCAGTGCAAAATTGAGGGCTGGTGAGAAATGCGCGTTGTGTTGATATTTCTTGCCATTGTTTTCTTTCTTTTTTCTCTTGTTTACATCGAAAGTGAATTGGTGAAGTTAGCAGTGAGAAAGGAGAATTTAGAGAACCGTGTAATCGAATTGTGCAATCAGGAAGAGGTCCTCGAATTCGAAGTGATGAATCTATCAAACCTGGCAAAGATTGAAAAAGATGCTAAAGGAAAGGGATTTTTCTTCCCCGGCGAAAATGACATATTGGGTGTTGTGAAATGAAACGAGCTAAGGTGTTCAATTTCTCTATCTTCTTTCTTTCCTTTGTTTTCTTCTCCTACCTTTTCTACATCCAATGTGTAAAGCACCGGTACTACGACACGAAGGCAAAGAACCAGCACGAAAAGAAATTCGTGCTGGTAGGATCTCGGGGTAATGTTTATGATCGAAACGGTCGCCCTTTGGCGATGTCTCAGCAGTGTTTTTCGATATTCTGCACGCCGCGCTATTCGCGTGACAAGAAATCATTGATTGATAATCTGGCAATACTTTCCGGCAAATCTAAGAAGCGAATAAAGGAGTTGGTTGACAAAGGACATTTCTTCTGGGTTGAAACCAAGGTGACTTTTGAGAAACGAGAGCAGTATCTGGAGCTCGGCGACCGGGGTGTTGGCTATACTCATGATCTGAACCGCCAGTACAATATGCCCGAGGCATTTGCCAGTCTCATTGGCAAATGTGGTACGGATAATCGGGGTATTGAGGGCTTGGAACTGCAGTTAAATGATGTTCTTAGCGGGAGGTCTGGCTTCGTCATCTATCAGAAAGACCCAACTGGAGATGTATTTCCTTATTACGCTCATCCGGAAAAAAATCCTCTGCCTGGTCAAGATGTGTACTTGACTATCGATTATCAGCTTCAGGCAATTCTTTACGCAAACCTCAAAGTGGCGATGGCTAAGGAAGATGCAAGACATGTAGCTGGTTTGATCATCGAACCCCGTACGGGCGAGATTTTGGCAATGGTGAACATTGATCATAACGGTGATCAACGCAATCACGTGTTGTGTGATGAATTTGAGCCGGGTTCAACATTTAAATTAGTCACTATGACCTATGCACTATTAGAGGGTTTCAGCGAGGACGATGTCGTTGATACTGAAGGTGGTAAAGTGAAAATACAGGGACATACTATTCATGATTATCGCGACTACGGGACAGTAACTTTCCAACAGGCAATAGCACATTCCAGTAATGTGGCGATGGTGAAAATCTCGCAGGCATTCGACCGTCAAGACTTTTTCTTGCTGATGCGAGATTTTGGTTTGGGTCAGCTAAGTGGCATAGAATTCCCCGGTGAAGCAAAGGGACGCCTGCCAGTGCCTGAGGAAATCAATGATGTGGAATTTGCAACCCTGGTCTTTGGTCAGGGCTTAACTGTTAACCTACTGCAGCTTGCCTTTGCATACCAGTCGATTGCTAATGGCGGTGTTCTCAATAAGCCGATAATTATTCAGGAAATCAAAGATGGAAATAAGGTCGTCTATCAGGCAAAGCCTCTACGCATTCGACGAGTCGTTGATCGACAGACCGCAGAGCGGGTTACCAAAATGCTCTGCGGAGTCATTGAGGATGGGAGCGGCACGGAAGCTGCAGTCAACGGTGTAAAAGTAGCTGGCAAGACAGGTACTGCACAAAAAGTAATTGATGGCAGGTATTCAAACACTATGATCATAACAACCTTTGTTGGATACTTTCCAGCCGATTCTCCTGATTACCTAATCGCTATCATGTTCGACGAGCCCAAGCGAGGTCTCTGGGCCAGCACAATTGCCGCACCCGTTTTCAAAAGTATTGCCCAGAGCATTTATCAAATAAACGCCCAACAATATGCAGTTAAGTGAACTAATCAAAATGATTGCTGGTGAGAAATACCAGATGACCGAGGTTGAGGTTGAGGCCGTGGAATTCGATTCAAGACGAGTCCGACCAGGAACCCTGTTTATTGCCATGAAAGGAGAAAGATTTGATGGTCACGATTTTGTCGAAGCAGCGATCAAAAACGGCGCAGTAGCACTTGTTACCGAGAGGAAAGTGGCGGCCAATATTCCACAGGTTGTCGTGACCGACACCAGGGCATCATTGGGTAAGCTTGCTCACCAGTTTTACGGCGCATTTGCAGATATGACAAAGGTTGCAATTACCGGGACCAATGGTAAGACAACCACATCTTTCCTCATACACTCGATATTGGAAACGAGCGGGAAAAGGACAGGTTTGATCGGGACTATCTACTATATCGGCAAGACCCGGACCAGGGCGGTCAGGACTACGCCGGAGAGTTTAGATATTTTTAGAATGATTAATGAGTTCAAGACAGATGGTGCTGAAGCTATCGTGATGGAGGTTTCATCGCATGGTCTGGCTTTGAAGAGAGTTGATGAAATGCGTTTCCAGGTTGTTGTTTTCACGAATCTCTCCCAGGACCATCTCGATTTTCATCAGACAATCGACCGCTACCGTGCGGCAAAAATGAGGATTTTCTCACTGCTCGATCCTGGCGGTTGTGCGGTCTTTAATATGGATGATGCAACAAGTCATCATATCAAGCAATTGGGTTTGAAGCGTACTATGACCTATGGCATGGAGAATAAAAGCGATGTCGGTGCCGAGATAACAAGTGATACAGCGGACGGACTAAACCTCGATATCTCTTACCAGAACCATAACTACCGTGTCACCTCTAAATTAATCGGAACTTATAATGCCTACAATGTTCTCGCTGCTTTCACCGCGGCGGTGGCTTTGGGGATTGCCCGGGATGCGATTGTTCAAGGTATCGCGAAAATCACTAGCATAAAAGGGAGGATGGAACGGGTGACTGATAATATATTCATTGATTACGCACATACCCCATTGGCTATTGAGAATGCCTTGAGTTCATTAAAACGTTATGCACAAGGTAAGCTTCTTGTCGTCTTTGGTTGCGGCGGCGATCGCGACAAAGATAAACGTCCAAAAATGGCAGCCGCGGCAACAAGCCTTGCTGATTTCACGATTATAACAACGGATAATCCGCGCCGCGAACCTCCAGGGCGCATCATAGAGGACATCATTAAGGGGGTTACAAGTGAGCAGTATGAAGTTATTGAAGATCGCCGAACCGCGATCAAGCAGGCAATTATGAAAAAGCAAGCTGAGGACATACTTCTTATCGCTGGTAAAGGCCATGAAGATTATCAGATCATTGGTAACAGGGTATTGAAATTCGATGATGCTGAGGTTATCCGGGAATGCACCGAGAGTTTATGATTCGCAGCGTTGCCGCGATGATCAACGGTAGGACTGCACTGGACGGTCGCGATCTGGTACGCGGTGTGTCCATCAATTCAATGGTCACAAAGCCCGGTGATCTGTTCTTTGCCTTGAAGGGTGAACATACAGACGGTCATCATTTCGTATCTGAGGCACTGCAGAACGGTGCGGTTGCAGTGGTCGTTGAACACGGTAAGGGTATTGAAAAACACATTACGGTTGCTGATACACTGTTTGCGCTTGGACAATTGGCAAAGAAATATCGGGGAGCGTTTGACCCAAAAACAATTGCGATTACGGGCACAAATGGTAAAACAACCGTAAGAAATTTGATTGGAGCAATCTTGGGGAGCGAACATAGAATTCTAATTACTAAAAGGAATTACAATTCATTGATTGGTCTGCCGCTGACTTTGTTGGATTTATCCGGTGATGAAGAATACCTTATTGTCGAAATGGGTACAAGTAGCCCCGGTGAAATCCAACGGCTGTGTGAAATCGCTGAGCCGGATATCGGTGTTATCACGACGATCGGACCCGGACATTTAGAAGGACTCGGTTCAATGCATGGTGTCAGGGAGGAGAAATTATCCCTGATTAAAGCACTGCCCAAGGACGGTTTTGGAATAGTCGGTGAGGGGGTTGGTGATGTTGGTCTAAGTAACGTCACAAGTTTCAGCATTAACATGCTTTCCGATATCCAGTTGACCGAGTTCGGTTCACATTTTGTTTTTGATGAGCATGTGTTCTTTACCCCTCTTCTCAGTATAAGTAATGTCATGAACTGTCTGGCAGCCATATGTATATGTACAAAACTTGGTGTGACATATGACGTTCAACGTACGGCGCTTGAGCAGATAAAACCGGCAACAGGTAGGCTAGAACCTATCTACCGAGAGGGGATATTTGTAGTAAATGATACGTACAATGCAAACCCATTTTCTATGAGGGCGGCGATCGATTTCACAACTGGACTTCCACGTCGCAAAATATTTGTCTTGGGCGATATGCTGGAGTTGGGTAAACAATCTGCTGACCTGCACAAGGAGATCGGCGATTATGCACGGGACCAGTGTGATTTATTACTTTCCTATGGCGAACAATCAAAAATCTATCACGGGAAGCACTTTGATGATAAGCAAGGGCTTGTTAGATATCTGATTAAAAATCTCAATGGCGAAGAAGCGGTTTTGGTTAAGGCATCAAGGGCACTGCATTTTGAATACATTGTGGAAGAACTATTGAGGTTATTATGATGAAATTTGAACCAAGACCGTTGAGGTAATATGTTATATTGGCTTTTATATCCTCTAAAAGACATTTTTGGCCCCTTTAGGCTCTTTGGCTATATAACATTCCGTAGCGCTTATGCTGCGGTAGCTGCGATACTCATTGTACTTGTTTTTGGTAATCGATTTATTGCTTTTCTTGAGGAAAAATCTATCAAGCAGCAAATAAGGGGTGTGGTCCCTGAGAGTCACAAGGCTAAACAGGGTACGCCATCGATGGGCGGTCTAATGATCTTGGGGTCGATAATTATTGCTTCACTCCTTTTCTGTGACCTGACCAACCCCAATATCATAATTCTTTTGACTACTACCGTATGGTTTGGTATTTTGGGTTTTTTTGATGATTACATAAAAATCTACAAGAACAAATCGAGAGGTTTGTCGATAAAAACAAAGCTTTTTTTTCAAATACTCTATGGTATGGCATTAGGGTTGTATCTATATTTCTATGGTCCTGAAGGTTATGCCACGAAGACCAATTTGATATTTTTTAAGAACTATATCATTAATTTGGCGATACTATATCCACTGTTTGTCACGTTCGTTGTCGTGGGTTCGTCGAACGGTGTCAATTTCAGTGATGGGCTCGATGGACTGGCGATCGGTCTTATCGGTATTGCGGCGCTCGCCTATAGTGCTTTAGCCTATGCGGCTGGCCATGTAGGCATTAGCCAATACCTAAATATTATCTTTCTTGCCCAAGGTGGCGAAGTAACCGTGTTCTGTGCATCAATCCTTGGAGCGAGTCTTGGATTTCTTTGGTTCAATTCACATCCCGCGCAAGTCTTCATGGGTGACACGGGTGCTCTTAGCTTGGGCGCAATAGTCGGTACCGCAGCGATTCTTATCAAGCAGGAAATACTTCTGATTATAGTGGGTGGTGTGTTTGTGATCGAGGTGGTATCAGTGATGTTGCAGATAATATACTTCCGATGCACCGGTGGTAAGAGGTTATTTAAGATGGCTCCCCTGCACCATCATTTTGAACTAAGCGGGTTGCGTGAGCCTAAGATCGTCGTTCGCTTCTGGATTTTGGCAATAATCTTCATGATGATCGCTTTGTCTACATTAAAGATCCGATAAGGAGAAGAATGTCAAATTACAAATTACAAATTTCAGATGAATCCCGCTCATCTGCGATGGGCGTGGATGAATCCCGCTCATCTGCGATGGGCGTGGATGAATGTCTAAACCAAAATAACAAACTACGAATACGAAATACGAATCACGAATACGTTTCTTTATTTTCTACTTTTTACTTATAAGAGATGAAAATACTTTTGTTAGGTCTTGGTCGCGCAAACCTTGCAGTCGCTGAATTCCTGGTAAACCAGGGATGTGATTTGTACTTGTACGAAGAGAATATCAACATGATTTCAGATACTGCACGTGAGCTTATAGAAAAAGGTAATATCAAAAACTATCGCCGAAATAATTACGATTTGGCAGTTACGTCGCCAGGTTTTCCTGAGCAAAATGAAATCATAAAAAAGTTGCGCACCAAGGGAATACCGATAATCGATGAGATTGAATTCACCTACCAACAGCTTAACGAACCCAAGATCATTGCCGTAACCGGAACTAACGGCAAAAGCACTACGGCTTCGATAATCAGCAATATCCTGAGTTCTGCTAATGTAAGGAATTTTCTTGGCGGTAATATCTCCCCGGGCAGACCATTTTCAAGATCTCTTTCTGCGGAAACTTTTGACTACTACGTTTTGGAAATATCATCCTTTCAATTGACGCGGATTGAGAAATTCCACCCCTACATCGCAGTACTTACAAATATCTCAAAGGATCATCTAAATTGGCATCGAAACTTTGAGGAATATCGAACTGCGAAACTGCGTATTTTCCTCAATCAAGAAAAATCAGACTATGCTGTCTTGAACAAAGATGATAGCAATATCAAACGGTCGCTGAATGACATCAGGTCGCAAATCGTCTTTTTCGGTTCCCACGCGCACACTGGAGCCTGGTTCAACGACATGTTCGCTTATGCCCAGGAAAAACTATTCCCGGTTGAGAAACTTCGTTTGGAAGGTGAGCACAATAAGATGAACGCCTTGGCGGCAATTGCTGTGGCAAAGATTCTTGGGATCGATAACAGTAAAATCGAGAAAGGGTTGATGACTTTTGAGCCGTTACCACATCGTCTCGAAGAGGTTGGTATAATACAAGGTGTAAGACATGTTAACAACTCAATGTGTACGAATGAAATTGCGGCAATTGCTTCGTTTAAAGCAATAAAAGGACCTAAAATTGTCATTGTTGGCGGTAAACAGAAAGGTGATAAAGCCGAGGATTACCTCTTAGTCTTGGCTAAGGAAGCCAAAGCGTGTGTTATACTTGGCGAAAACGCGGCGTACATTGCCAATTTTTTTGAAATGAAAGGATTTGCGGCTTTTACCGTTGCCAATAGTATGGATGATGCGCTGGTAAAGGCTAGACAATTTGCTGCAGGGGGTGATACAATCCTTTTGAACCCAGGTTTTGCTTCTTTTGACTACTTCACCAATTTTGCAGATCGAGGAGAGGCATTTAAAAATGCAGTCCAAAAGGATTGATCGAACATTAGCATTCTGCTTGTTGGCTCTTGTTGTTCTTGGGTCAGTATTTGTGTACTCATCATCGTATTACCGCGCGATGCGCCGTGGTGAGGATTCAGCATTTTATCTGTTGGGTCACCTCAAGCGGCTTGCTATCGCGAGCATATTCTTTGCATTGGGTTTATTTTTTCCATATGAGATTATAAGAAAACTGATTTTTCCTATTTTTATTTTTATTTTTATTGTCTTATTTGCTACCCTATTAGCCGGGCGTGTTCAATACGGGGCACGACGTTCTATATCGTTACTCTCCTCATTTGGTCTCCAAATTTCTGAGTTCGTGCGGATTTGGCTTGTTTTCTTCTTGGCTAATTTCTTTGATTCTCATCCACAAACTGCAAATACTCGTTCGGGTATGCTGACCACCATTGTGCTTTGCCTTTTTGTTATTCTACTGGTTGCAATTCAGCCATCGATTTCGATGGCGGTTATATGTCTTCTTGTGATTACGGCTATGCTTATTTATGGAAGTACAAAGTTAAAGTTAGTATTCCCAACGTTGGCGATTAGCCTGGTCATGCTTGCGATCTTTGTCCTTGTTTTTCCACATGTCAAGTATCGGCTTACCGGTTTCCTGACGAATCCAGTCTATCAGGTGCAGCAATCGCTCATTGCTATTGGTTCTGGCGGGTTTTTTGGGAAGGGTCCTGGTGCCGGTTTGCAGAAGTTCCTATTCCTGCCACGCATACACAATGATTTCATATTTGCACACATTGCTGAGGAATTTGGTTTTCTTGGCAGTTTTGTTGTTTTCGTTCTTTATTGGCAGATCTTTTTCCGTGGCCTTTTCATTGCTGGTAACCTTGACGATGATTTCACAAAATTGCTTGTCTTGGGGTTGAATACTTCGATATTCATTATTTTCCTCGTTCATGTTGGCGTTAGTATTGGACTTTTACCGCCGACCGGCGTACCGCTGCCATTTATTTCATTTGGTGGTTGGTCACTTGTGGCAAACCTGTTTGCCATGGGAGTAATTCTTCAAGCTTCAAGGAAACGGGTTGTATGAAGGTGGTTCTGCGGCAGGAACAGGTGACAGGCAAAAAGATTGTTGAGAAAATAACCGAGCTTTTGGCTACTCGTAGAAGAAAACCCGACATTATCTGGGATGCAGAGAAGCGAATTGCCGATGTGGTTTTGAAGGAGACACGTAGTGTTTGGGAAAACTAAACATATTCATTTTGTGGGCATAGGCGGCATAGGGATGAGTGGTTTGGCTATTGTCCTGCGTAATTTGAAATTCAAAGTTACTGGATCTGACCTTGTTCGTTCTGAGATAACGCATCTTCTGGAAAAGATGTCCATTAAGTTGATTTATAAACATAGCAAGGAAAATATCTCAGGTGCGGATGTTGTGGTCTATTCCACCGCGATAAAAAGAGATAACCCTGAGCTTGCTGAGGCGAGGAGGATAAATATTCCAACTATACATCGTGGTGAATTGCTTGCTGAATTAACAAGAATGAAAATCGCTATTTGTATTTCTGGTACCCATGGTAAGACAACGATAACATCGATTGTCGACGAAGTGTTGGAAAAGGGTGGATTGATGCCGACGACTGTTGTCGGTGGTATAATAAAAGGAAAGAGCCAGGCGAAGTTCGGTAAGGGTAATTATTTGGTGTGCGAAGCAGATGAATCGGATAAATCATTTCTGCGTCTTTATCCATCATATACGGTGATTTCTAATATTGAGGCTGAACATCTTGATCACTACAAAGATCTGGATGAGATAAAAGAGCACTTCTGTTATTTCGCGAACCATATACCGTTCTGGGGGTGCACGTTCTTAGGCGTGGATTCACCGGGTAGCTTTGAGATAAAGGATAGCATCTATAGAAGGACGATAACTTATGGATTTAACGAACGGGCTGAGTTCAGAGCCGAGAAAGTAACAAAGAGCAGTACTGGTTGCATGTTTAATGTCACATATCAGAATAAGCTGGTGGGCAGGTTTAAGATCAACCTGTTGGGTAACCACAATATCAGTAATTCACTTGCTGGAATCGGCATTGGGTTAGAGCTCGGTATCCCCGTAGTCAAGATAAAGAAGGCATTGAAGGAATTTGTTGGGGTCCATCGCCGTATTGAATATCTCGGTGAGGTCAAAGGCACGAAGATTTTTGACGATTATGGGCATCACCCAACAGAAATCGCCGTTACCCTGGAAACGATCCGTGCATACTTCCCACGCAACAGGATAATCTCGGTGTTTCAGCCGCATCGCTATACACGCACGTACCATCTTTTCGACAATTTCGCCTTCTCGTTTCTCTATGCTGATCTTGTCATTGTGTCAAATATCTATGGGGCACATGAAATTCCCATCCCTGGGGTTAGTGGTGAGGCTTTAGCCAAAAGGATAAGTAAGGAGCAGGATAATGTTCATTTCATCGGCGCATTTGATGACATCGTGGATTTTCTAAAGAAAACAATCCAACGTCATGATATTATCGTGATCCAAGGAGCCGGGTCTATTAACCAGTTGGCAAAAAGGTTGGTCAAAGAGTTGTCATGATAAACCCTTTTAGATCCATTGTTGGCGTAGACGTATTGGCAAATGAGTTACTAAGCAGGCATACATCCTTTCATATCGGCGGCAAGACAAGATATTTAGTCAAGGTATATTCACACCGTGCTTTGAAAAAGGTGCTCGATATCATAAGGAAGCAGAGGATAAGGTACTATGTGATCGGTAGTGGCACAAATGTGCTGGTAAGTGATAAGGGTTTTCCCGGTGTTATTATCAAGCTTTATGGTATTTTTCGAACCATGAAAAAAAGGGGAGATATTTTCTACTGTGGCAGCGGTCTTTCAATTGAACACCTTTTGCAGAAAGCTAAAGGTTTGGGGTATGGAGGGGCTGAATTCCTCGCCGGTATCCCGGGCACGATAGGTGGTGCAATAAAGGATAATGCTGGTGCCTTTGGTAAGTCAATGGCAGAGATCGTCATAGGTGTTACAGTGATTACTGACCGAGTTATCATCAGCAGGTTGAGTAATCGAGAGATTAGATTCGGTTATCGTCAGACTAAGATCAAAGATGGAGTGGTAATTCTTTCGGCTGAGCTCAAGCTGACCCGTAGAAAGCATTGGGACATCACCACGGAGATTAGAAATAATCTGGCGTACCGCAAGCAGCGACAACCCACCGGGTATTCAGCAGGGTCATATTTCAAAAATATCAAGCCCTATGTAGCGGGTAAATTGATTGAAGATTGCGGTTTGAAGGGGTTGAGTGTAGGGGATGCTGAGATTAGCAGGAAACACGGTAACTTCATTATAAATCGCGGTCATGCCAAAGCTTCTGATGTGTTGGAATTAGCAAAAATAATAAAGAAAAAAGTGAAGAATATAAAGGGTATTATGCTTAAAGAGGAGGTAAAATTATTAAACTGATTGCTAGCGCAATAGTCATCGTAATAATGGTTATCGTCGTTGTACAGATAGCAAAGACAAGAGAGACTTACATAACCCTTGAGCAAGTTATCCCTCAAGCGAGGATTATTTCACAGGAGGAGGGGATAGTCGAGTACAAAGGTATTGAATTTATGTTAGGGGTGCATGATTTAAAGAAAAGAAAGCATTTAATAGAATCATTGAACCTGCTTGAGCTTCAAGGTCCATGTGTTGTTGACTTGAGGTTCAAGACACAGGTCGTTATCAGACAGGAGCCCGGTTTACATATTAAGAAAACGGGTTCTGGGAACACTCAATAAGGAGGAGATAATGCCAAAGAAAGAAAGGATTGTCGGCGTTGATCTTGGGACGACAAAAGTTGCTGCGATTATTGCTGAGGTAGATAACGATGACTTAAAGGTTGTTGGTGTAGGATCGACTGCATCGAATGGGCTGAAAAGGGGTGTGATAATTAATCTTGAGAAGGCAGTAGGGTCGATACAAAAGGCGGTTGAGGAGGCATCCCGCATGTCGGGGTTTAAAGTCGACGCCTGTTATGCTGGGATCTCCGGCTCCCATATTGAGAGCATAAATGCCCACGCAATGATTGCGGCATCGCGTACTGGAGGTGTAATCACAAAACGCGACATTGAACGGGTAATCGAACAGGCACAGGCAATTGCCTTACCGCTCGACCGTGAGATCATCCACGCGATACCTATTGAATATATAGTTGACAATGAGCGAGGTATAAAAGACCCGGTTGGCATGAGCGGTGTTAAGTTAGAAGCTGAGGTTCATATCGTAACGGCGGCAATAGCATCAGCTCAGAATATCTACACGGCGCTGGAAAGAGCTGGGTTAAAAGTCAAAGACCTTGTTCTTCAGCCGTTAGCGTCATCTTATGCGGTCCTGCAGCCTGATGAAATAGACCTTGGCGTCTGCCTTTTAGATATCGGTGGTGGAACTACTGATCTTGCCATATTCTATGACGGTGCAATCAGACATACTGAGGTGATACCACTTGGTGGTGGGTACATAACAAATGACATCGCAATCGGTATACGGACACCATATAAGCAAGCAGAGACAATAAAGAAGAAGTATGCAACGCTTTCAATCACACCTGAAGAAAAGAAAGATGAAATCAAGGTCGCCGGTATTGGTGGACGTGAAGACCGTTTCATATCCAAGGAGAATCTGTACTCAATCGTCAGTCCGCGCGTTGAAGAAATCCTTATGATTACAAACAAGGCGGTGAAGAAGAGTGGTTTTGCAGATGTTCTTGCTGCTGGTGTTGTTATTACAGGCGGCACTGCACGGCTGCACGGGTTGGCAAAACTTGCCGAGGAAATCACCAATCTACCTGTAAAAATCGGTATTCCAAAGAGGATCGGTGGACTCACTGACATCATCCTTGATCCCATATACGCGACTGGGGTAGGTTTGGTCCTCTATGGTTATGAGAAAAAGAATCAGACTCTTATTAAAAAAACAAAGGGCGGCGGCGTGTTTGATGCCCTTAAGAAGCATTTTGAAGACTGGTTTTCAAAATATTTTTAGGCCCGTCCCAACGAGCGGAATGAGGCCAAGAAAAAGGAGGAAACATATGTTGGAATTGGTTCAGGAACCAAAGTACATAGCAAAGATAAAAATGATTGGCATAGGCGGTGCTGGTTGCAATACTATTAACTATGCTCAAGGTGCTGGTATTGATGGCGTTGAATGTATCGCGATTAATACCGATGCACAGGTTCTTAAGATCAGCATGGCTCCAGAAAAACTACAGATCGGGCAGAACTTAACACAGGGTCTTGGTGCCGGCGGTGACCCAGAGCTCGGTCGCAAGGCAGCTGAGGAATCTCGTGAAGAGATCCGAAATGCAGTAAAAGATGCTGATATGGTATTCATTACTTGCGGTGAGGGTGGCGGAACTGGTAGTGGAGCATCACCTTTGGTCGCTGAAGAGGCAAAGAATGCCGGTGCTCTGATAGTTGCGGTTGTAACCAAACCTTTTGAATACGAAGGTATCTGGCGTATGACAAATGCTGATGAAGGGGTTGAAGAACTAAAGGAATATGTTGATACCTTGATCTGCATTCCGAATCAGAAACTCGTTGCCGTTTCACCAAAGGAACAATCAATAATTGAGGCATTCAAATTTGGTAACATGGTTCTTTTCAACGCGATAAAAGGTATTGCCGAGATGATCACAAAACCCGGTCTTATCAACTTGGATTTTGCCGATATTAGAACTGCGATGATTGAAAAAGGTACGGCAGTGATGGGTCTGGGCATAGGTGAGGGCGAAAATCGGGCGATACAGGCGGCTCAAGCTGCGATTTCTTCACCTTTGCTCGATGATATTTCCATTAAGGGCGCGCGCGGAGTGCTCATCAATATTACGGGCAGTGCTGATCTTACCCTTGCTGAGACTAATGAAGCGGCTTCACTCATCGTAGCGGAAACAGACGGTCAACCCAGAGTCATTACTGGCGTTGTCGTTGATGATACGCTTGGTGAAAAAGTCAAGGTTATGGTTGTGGCAACTGGGATAAAAGAGAAGATCAGTGAAGAAGCACTTGACATCTCGAGCAAAAGAGAGAACCTTGAGTTTCCTACATACAAGAGACGCGAAATCAAAAAAGACAGCAAAGAGAGGGTCTATAATGAGAATGATTTAGAAGTTCCGACATTCTTGAGGCGGCAGATAGACTAGAGAAGGCATCAGATTATCAGGTGATCAGGATGAAGAATATCAGAATATCAGTAGATCAGGTCATATTTTCTTACTGATATCCTGTATCCTGATAACCACTACCTGATACCCTGATTTCCTGGTGTCCTTATAGATATGGGAGATGCTTTGAGTAAAGATAATTATGACCTAATAATCATCGGTGCTGGTCCCGCTGGTCTAACCGCTGGTATCTACGGCGCACGAGCCGGTTTGCAAACTGTAATGCTGGAGCGGGCATTACCAGGCGGGCTTGCAGCAACTACTGATTACATAGAAAACTACCCGGGATTTCCTGATGGAATCAAGGGTATGGAGTTGACCGAGAAGATGAAAAAACAAGCCCAGCACTTTGGCGTAGAGATAATAGGAAGTGAAGTTGTCTCATTGGTAAAGAAGGAACACATTACCGTTGTCAAAACTAGTGCGCGGAGTTTTGAAACGGTTGCTGTAATCATCGCGACGGGAACAGTTCCCAAGAAACTCAATATTCCGGGCGAAGACGAGTTAAGGGGCAGAGGCGTATCATATTGCGCGACATGTGATGGTCCTTTATTCAAAGGCAGGCAGATTGCGGTTATCGGTTGTGGAAATTCAGGTCTTCAAGAAGGGAAGTTTCTGCTTAACTTTGCTCGGCACATAACTTTCATTGAATTCTTGCCTCACATGACGGCTGACAAGATACTACAGGATCGACTCGGTCAAGAGCCGAAAGTCAATTTTCTCCTTAATCATGAATTATTGAGTATTGACGGCAAGGAACGCGTTGAGGCAATCACGGTCAAGGATCGTGTAGTCAAGAACAAGAAGACCATGGAAGTGAGTGGCATCTTTATATATGCGGGATTGGCGCCTAAATCCGATTTTGTTAAAGGGATTGTAAAAGTTGACAGTAAAGGTTTTGTTGTCATTGATGATAATTTAGAGACATCACTTCCTGGTGTTTTTGCAGCGGGCGATATTTGTGCCCAGGCGGTCAGGCAGGTTGTTACAGCTTGTGCACAAGGTGCTGCGGCGGCAATAAATGCCTATCATTATATTGAATCTTTGAAAACATGAAGTTATTGCACTTAATTAAATATCTTTTAGAATAGTTATTTTTTTGGTCTGTGCAGGGTCAGGTACGCGAAATTGCCCCGCACCTATACATAGGTGCGGGGCAATTTCAATTGATTGGCATTGTTTTACTTAAGCCAGATGATTTTAGAGGTTGTGGTTTTGTCTTCGGCTTCGATTTTCACAAAGTAGACACCCTGTGCCAAAGATTTAAGATCAAAGGTGAATTCACCTGAACCATTGAGCCGACCATAATCATGGGACACAACCAAACGACCCAAGGCATCATAGACCTTAAGGTTAACCGGCGTCTCCTGAGCAAAACCATAAGCCACTTTGTACGGACGACCACGCGAAATCACTGGATACAAACGAATACCAGTAACCTGTGCACTTGCAGGAACCTCTTCAACACCGGGCCAGTTCCAATAACGATTATAAGCAGTATCAGCATTCGCCCGTAAATCAGCCAAGTTATTACCACCAAGAATCGCAAACGCCACAACCCTAGCAGACCCAGGAGTAAGCGTAAACGGACCGGCTGAATTACACGTCGACCAATCATACGGACGATTCGATGAGGCATTCTGTATAGTACCATCCATG
>JAUVZL010000009.1 GCA_030602565.1 Candidatus Stahliibacteriota bacterium | reverse complement strand
AAACTGCGCTCTATGTTGCTTGCCTTGAACACGAAAGGACAAAAGAAGACTGCAATGTATACTTGAAAGAGGCTGAAGCAAAGAAACATTATGAATTGATGAAAGGAGACAAAAAAATCGCTGATGTAGAACTATACCTGTCAGGCGGCGGTTCTAAAATGCCGACGTTAATGGCGCAAGGACATTTTGAAGTCGGTTTTGGCGGTGTTGCAGCAGTTGCCTTTTTCACTGACAAAGGTTCACCCATGAAGATTATCGCACCCCTACATACAAAAGGTGACATGCTTGTTCTCCAACCTGATAACCCGGTAGAATCATGGGGAGAATTCGTTAAATGGGTAAAGAAATTTAAAGAACCGATTAGAATCGGATTCAAAAACCCGGTTGCTATTGCTAAATTAATCTTTGAAAGAGCGCTTGTCGAAGAAGGACTAACCTACACAAGTGATAAATCTGATAGAACAAAAGACATTCTTATGGTTCACATGAAAGGCGAGAAGAACTTAGTCCCCGGACTTCAGAACAATATTATTGACGGTTATGTATCGAATAATCCCTGGTGTGCAATTGCTGAAACCAAAGGGGTAGGTAAATGTGTGGCTGATCTTAATGAATTACCACCTGGTATTTGGAAAGACCATCCATGTTGTTGTATTGGCGCTACTGACCAGGCAATGATTGAGAAAAAAGAAGTGATCAAAGAATTTCTTAAGTTGATCATCCTGGCTACAAACTATATGAATGAAGATCCAGAAGTAGCTATTGAGGACGCATCCAAATGGATTGGAACCTCTATTGAAGTAGAAGAAAAATCAATACCAACATCTGGATACATAACAAATCCTACTGATTACTGGAAAAAAACAATGCAAGTCTGGATTGACGAAATGAACGGCCTGGGTAAATTGAATGACAAGTTAAAAGACAAAAAAGATAAAGAGGTCGAAGATATCCTGTATGACTTCAGCGCCCTTGAAAAAGCCGCCGAAGAACTAAAACTGGAGAAGTGGTATTAGCAAGATATTGAGATCTATCTTACTCGGTCTCGTGATTCCAATTATTATTATCGCGGTGTGGGAATTCTTTGCCATACAGGCAAATAACCCTGCGCTTTTACCGAGAGTCGGTGATGTAATCAGCCGTCTGGTACATCCATTTACCGACCTTCTCAACACAGGGAGCTTTGTACGCCACATAATTGTAAGCGCCTCAAGGGTTGTTCTCGGGTTTATTTTAGCAGCAGTTATTGGGATTCCGCTGGGCCTTTTGGTCGGTAGATACCTCCTTTTCCATAGGCTGTTCAGCCCGATTATCGAATTATTACGACCTTTATGCCCCATTGCCTGGATCCCATTTGCTATGGCTATCTTCAAAACCTATACTATCGCGGATATGTTTGGTGCACACTATACCACGAGTATTTTTGGTCAAATCCAGCTTGGTATGCTGTACGTCATTTTCTACGGTGGATTCTTTCCGATTTTTCTGAATACTGTACACGGTGTCAAATCTGTCAAACATCTCTACATTGAATCCGCATTACTCCTCGGAGCAGATCAGAAAAAACTGTTCAAAAAAGTGATTTTCCCATCTTCGTTGCCATCAATCCTCACTGGATTGAGAGTAGGCCTCGGTATTTCATGGATGGTAATCATTGCCGCTGAAATGCTGCCTGGTAGTGATGCTGGCATCGGATATCTCATCATATTCTCATATGAACTCGCAGAGATGGATATCCTCATCGCCAGTATGATTCTGATCGGTGCGGTCGGTGCCCTCCTGAGTTATGGGGTGAAAGTACTTGCCGATCGAACATCAATATGGCAGGCAAAGGAGCGATGATGTCATTTCTCAGAATCAATAATATCGGAAAAACCTTTCTCGGTGAACGAAAAGAAGAAGTCATCGCTCTTTCTGACCTATCTTTTGATTGTCAAGATGGCGAATTTCTCTGTATTGTCGGACCTACCGGGTGTGGTAAAACAACCCTGCTTAGACTCATCGCTGGTCTTGAACAACCGAGTGAGGGTGATATCATCCTTGCCGATACGGTCATACAAGGTCTGAACCGTGAAGCGACGCTTGTCTTCCAGCAGTATTCACTCTTTCCATGGTGTAATGTCATTGATAATGTATGTTTCAGTCTCGAAATGAAAAAAATCCCAAAGAAAACACGTTATCTGGAGGCACGGAAGTTCATCAACCTTGTTGGTCTTACTGGTTTTGAAAAAGCACTCCCTTATGAGCTATCAGGAGGCATGCAACAAAGAGTAGCCATAGCAAGAGCTCTGGCACACAACCCTAAACTGTTATTGCTCGACGAACCCTTTGGGGCACTTGATGAAAGGACAAGACATCGTCTGCAAGCTAAACTTTTAGCAGTGTGGCAAAAAGAAAGGAAAACCGTGGTTTTTGTTACACATAATATCGACGAAGCGATATTCTTGGCAAGTCGCATCCTTATTATGCGCGACCGGCCTGGTTGTATTAATGACGAAATCAAGGTTGACCTGGCGAGACCGCGCGACCGCCGCTCCCAGGGTTTTTTAAAATTACATATAAAGATACGAGAAGTTCTGGAAAAAATCCTAATCACAAATACGAATAACCAACGAGGTGCTTTATAAACTTAGAATCAAAAATATACCGCTTCATAGGATATGAATCTTTGCCCCACGCAAGAGGGGAGCAAAATAATCAATATCTATGTAATCAGAAGATGACCGTTTTAATCAACTCTTTCGTAGAAACAGTAAAGTGGAAACATAAAAATCGCTGTAATCATAATAATATCACTGTAATCGACTCTTTCGAAGAAAGAGTAAGGAGGAAAAAATGAAAAAAATAACCTGCCTGATCTTTGCATTGTTACTTATCGTGAACATAGCTAATGCTACGCCACTGCTATGGCGTGGAGCCAAGGCAATACCTGCTGGTGCAGGTATCTTCATGGGTGGATTTGGTTATTCCACAACGACCAGATCATGGAGCTGGGCAAATGAAGAATGGACCGACCTTCCCAGTGCAAGCCAAACTGATGTTATGAGTGGACATTTCATGCTTGGCTATGCACCAATAGACAAATGGGAACTCATGGTTCATGTCCCTGTCATGTATAAGAGTAGGGATACTTTAAGCTCGATGGGTTTACAGGATATGTGGGTAAAAACACGTTATCAGTTCATCGGAGGGAAAGATCAACCATTCTTTACCGGTACCGCAGCAGTACGTATTCCGACATCAAGTAAAGACCTCGATATTTCGCTTGACGACCGCACCTTAGATATTGCGGTTGGCGCATTATTTATGTACAAAATGGTTCCTGTCATCTTCCATTTGAAAGCCGGTTATTGGTATAATATGAAAAATGACGCGGATATTGATGTCGGCGATCAAATCGAAGCCATCTTCAAAATAGACTACGTGTTCAATAAGCAAATCAAAGCATTCTTGAACTTCAGCTTTATGGAAACCATGCAGGCAAAAGACTCGACCGGGACTTCACTTGACAATACGCAACAGCGTCGTCTGAATATCATTCCGGGTCTCGTAGCAACACCTGCAAAGGGCCTGAGTTTGAGACCGAAATTCACTTATCCGCTTGAAATGGTGAACCAGGGCGGCAGTAATTTCCCGTGGAAAATCGGTTTTGATGTCTGGTACGTTGTGAAATTCTAATGGGTAAGTATAATCAGCCATGGTGTCTGTTTCGGCAGACACCATGGCCTCTGTTTTGCCTGTAATACTATAAATATATAGACAAATAATAAAAAGGAGGTGAATTCTGAAAACAAAACCTACGCATAAAACCAATGAAGCAACAGAATATCTCTGTCCCGCTTGGCGGGATCCTCGATTTACCGATATATTATCTAATATGAAAAATCGGGATAATCACAATAATATCATTGCTTGCCCCGTAAGTTGTCAAACTTATGGGGTAATCGACTCTTTCGTAGAAAGAGAAAGGAGGAAATATGGGACAATTTAAGAAACCGTATGCTGAAAAAGAGGTAATGGAAGTTTATGACGGTCCTGGTGGCTTACTTTGGGAAGCAGTAATGAGCGAGCAGATACACTCAGGAGCAGCAGAAGCCACTGATGCATTGGCCAAAGCACTGAGGCTGAATAAAGGTATGACTGTACTCGACCTTTGTAGTGCACTCGGTGCACCTGCCCGCCAGATAGTACAAAAATATGGTGTCACAGTAAAAGGCGTTGATATGACCAAAACCATGATAGAAAAGGCGCGTGAAAGAACTAAGAGAGCAGGGCTTGCTGATAAGATTGAATTTCATGAAGGCAATGTAATGGACCTTCCGTATGAAGATGAATCCTTTGATATAGTGTGGGCTCAAGAAGCATGGTGTTATGTTACTGACAAAGACAAGTTGATTAAAGAAGCATACCGTGTGCTAAAACCTGGTGGTAAAATGGGCTTCACTGACTGGATCATAACGGGTGAAATCACTGAAGCAGAACTCAGCCCCCTCTATGACACAATGTCATTTCCATATATGGAAACGTTCCAGGGTTATCAGGAATTGCTGAAGAATAATGGATTCAAAATACTCGATGCGCAGGACCAAACAGAAGCTTATGCAAAGTGCTTTGATGAATATTACGATACAGTACACGTCAAATTAAAACCGACAATAATGGAGAACTTCGGACAGGACCTCTTTGATTTCGCATCTAATCTTGTGACGATCTGGCGTAAGGCAGCAAACGAACACAAAGTCGGACGTGGATTCTTTATTGTACAGAAATAAAATCACAATTTATCCTCCCTCCTTCTATTGCCGTTCTCTTCTATTTCAGAGAGCAAAGGAGGGAGGATAACGTAACTATGCAATTCGATTATCATTGTTGCAAATGCAGGGAGTAAATTTGAAACTCGATGAGATAAGAAAAGCCGTCATCGAAATGGATGACGTGAAGACCGCTCAACTAGTAAATACAGCACTCAAACAAGGACTGGCTCCGCAGGATATCCTCAATAACTGTTTGATTCCAGGCATGAAAGAAGTGGGTGAACTCTTTACCCGAAAGGAATACTATGTGCCAGAAGTACTCCTTGCCTCAGAAGCATTCTATGCCGGATTCAATATCGTAAGCCCATTGATTAAATCACAATCGACTGAGAAAAAAACAAAGGTGATCATCGGTGTTGTCAAAGGCGATATCCATGATATAGGCAAGAACATCGTAAAAGTACTTATCGAGGCTTCAGGATATGATATCATGGACCTCGGTAAAGATGTATCAACTGAACGCTTCATCAAAGCCGTGACCATAGAAAAACCTGCGGTCCTCGCAATGTCGAGTCTAATGACCACAACACTCGTCCATATGGAAGAAGTCATTAAAGAACTCATAAAGAAAAAGATGCGTAGGAACATAAAAGTCATTGTCGGTGGCGCTCCAGTAAACGAGGAATTCGCCAACAGAATCGGAGCTGACGGCTATGCTGAGGACGCCATGCAAGCAGTAAAACTCATCAAAAAAATCACCATTGGATAGAATAACCCCGGTCATCAACAAAGACAGCCATTTTGCAATTTTCCCGATTGTCTGTGTTGACCACTGTGCACATATAGCGAACGTGAAATTCTCTGACGTCGCGATTGATGGTGAAAAGATCGCGCAGGTCCTTACCCATGGGTATAACTGCTATCAATATGACATGGTCCTTCTCTTCTTGGACGCATATATCGAAGCACAAGCTCTCGGCTGTCCAGTTCGCTTTACGCCCTACTCCACATTACTCGGTCCCAGGTCAATACAAGGGTTTGACAGAACTAACGAAATCATCAAGGCGGCGCAAATTCTTATGGAGAAAATTAAAGTTCCGCTTTTTGTATCGATCAAGGGTCCTTTCACACTCGCTTCTTTTCTTACTGGGATGCAAGATTTTCTCAAGATGCTCCTTAAGGATCCAACGCATGCAAAGGCGGTCATCGAACAAGCTCTTGATTTTCAAACCAAGTATCTTGAACGGTTACTTGAAGTGGGTGCGAATATATTCATCGGTGACCCGGTTGCCTCAGCAACAGTGATATCACCTGTAGTCTTTAGAGATTTTGCTTATGAACCTCTCAAAATACTCCTTTCCATGATAAGAAAAAAAGGTGCTTTGTCAGGCATACACATCTGCGGCGACACAGCACCACTCATCCCCATGCTTGATACACTTGGAACCGATATTCTTAGTATTGAAGACATAACCATAAAATCGACAACCCTGAAAATGGGTGGCGTATCAACATCCACGATATTGCGCGGTTCCCCAGCTGATATAAGAACAGAAATGGAAAGAGCGTTACAGGAACCTCGTCTTATTTTGTCGACTTCTTGTGATGTGCCGGTTGAAACGAATCCTGACAATATAAAAGCAATGATTGGGTGGGCACATGAATATACTGACAATTAAAAAACACGGCACTTTCAAGGTAAAAAAATCCACCAAACTTATTGACTGTCTTGCTAAAAATGGCATCCCGATCATTGCCACCTGCGGTGGTAAAGGTAGATGCGGTTCATGCCGCGTAAGAATCATCACTCCCCAAAAACCTCCGGCTGAACGCGAGACCTTATTTATCCCACAAAGCGCACTCAAGCAAGGTTACCGTCTTGCCTGTCAGCACAAAATCACTCACGATATGACGATTGATATCCCGCGTCTTAAAAAAGTGAAATTCACCAGGCTAAATGCCAATTACGGATTGGCTCTCGATATCGGTACAACCGTGATCAAAGGAGCAGCTGTAAATCTGAAAACCGGCAGCGCCGAGAAGATATCCAGCGTATATAACCTCCAAAACAGCATTGGTGGCGATGTCCTTACAAGAGTTGGCGCTTCGATTGACGGCAAATATGATATCCTGAGCAAACTGCTGTACTCGAGCCTCAAGCAACTGAAAAACTGCTTGGGCATACAAAAACCTGCAATCACAATTATTGTGGGCAACCCGGTGATGCTCTCATTTTATCTTCATGAACCAGTCAATGGCTTTGCGCAGTATCCATTTACGAGCAATCTAAACAAAGGTATCTTCCTGAAGAACCCTCCGCGCTACGTCTTCCCGATTATTGGTGGTTTTGTCGGTGGCGATACAATCTCTGGAATACTGCAAAGCCGAATGCACAAGAGCGGTAAGAATAGTCTGTACATTGACCTTGGAACAAATGGTGAAGTCGTTTTGATACGCGGTAAGAATATCTATGCAGCTTCAACTGCCGCAGGTCCTGCTTTTGAGGGTATCGGTGTCACTTGTGGCAGCCTGGCTCTTCCCGGTGCTATTGACCGGGTTTCATACGCTAAAGGTGCACTCAGATTTCATACGATCGATAACAAGACACCGATTGGTCTCTGCGCTTCTGGTTTAATCGATCTGCTCAGCATCCTCCTTGAACGCAGCATACTCAAAGACAATGGCAGGCTCAAATATGCTGTGCCGATCTCCTCCCGGATATGCATAAGCCAAAATGATATACGCAAACTACAACTTGCAATTGGCGCAATACACAGCGGAATTAAGATACTGCTCCATCACGCAAAAACTGCACCGAAAAATATTGATGAAGTGGTCATTACCGGTGAGTTCGGTTCAAGACTGGATGTCAATGCATTGGTAAAAATCGGCTTAATACCAAAAGGTACTAAAAAGGTATCGTTCAACAAGGACTTGCCACTCCAGGGCGCAGTAATGGCGATCAAGAACAATAATATATTCCATCAGGTTGAAACAATACGTGAACATAGCATACACATTGATCTTGCAGCTCAACCTAATTTCCAGGAAGTATTCGTAGCATCACTTAAACTGGCACCATGGAATTAAATCCATCAGATATTCCGGATACAAGGCTAATCGGCTACACCTGTCCTCATATCCCAATAGAAATCCTTTCTAGCACAGGATGTAAACCCTATTGTTTATTACATGGTGATTACGCGCTCATGCAACAGGGTACCCGATATGCAAGGATTGATGCGTGTCCGCTAGTACGGGCGAATATCGCCTATGTCATAGAAAACAAATCTAAGTTCGCGGCGCTCGTTGGTACCACAGGATGTGATATGTCGCGAAGAATGTTTGATATCCTTGGCGAACACACAAGAATACCTGTATATCTGATGCATATGCCAAGAACGGATAATCGGCAAATTTTTTCTAACGAAATAGACTGGTTGGTAAAACAACTTGAATATCTATCTGGAGAAAAAATAACCGAAAGACTTGTACGGGAAATTGAATCATGGGAAACAGTACGCCGAATCATGCGCGAACTCGATGCAAAGAGAATGTCAAGACCCACCACCCTATTAACGTCTGACTTCCATACGGCAGCACAGTACTATTATAAAGGCGAAGTGAATATTCCAACAACCTTTTCTGAAAAACCTTCGAGCAAACCCAGAGTTTATCTTATCGGCAGCGAAGTATCATATGAAAGTGGTGATTTTCTTCGATTATTAGAAGACGATTTAAGTATTGTTGGTGACTTTGTATGCGGGCTTTCAAGGTTCTTAAATATCTCCATCTCAGAGAAGAATCTATCAGGCATAAAAGAAGCGTACTATAATCAACCGCCATGTATATACAGAAGGCCTAATAGGGTTTTCTATGATCACGTAGCAGGACAAATCAAAAAGCGAATATGTGATGGCATAATCGGGTTCACCCTTGACTACTGTGACTCATATGAGTTTGAACTTAAAAAGATGGAAGAAAGATTCAGGTTACCCCTCTTGCGGATTCGAACTGACTATTCCTTTCAGAAAATCAGTCAATTGAAAACACGAATTACTGCTTTTGGCGAAATGTTGGCTCCATGACCATACCAACCAATCACGGACCGGTATATGTACAAAGACCCTAAGCCCAAGAAAATAACCATGGATGAGTGGAGTGTGCGATTCAAGAACATCGATAATAAAACTATCAAAAAATTTGTGTATTATAATAACCATGATTGGGGACTTTACCTGCAGCCGCCAGCAACATTCATGGTTTATGGAACGCGTGAGCTTAGACGTCTTAGATTCGATAATTCTCTCGCGGCATTAAGGATGTGGGGGTTTGTTTTCAATGAATCAGAAAGACTGTTCAGAGCACGGCAAAGTGGCAAGAAGATTGTTGCAACAATGGGTGACCTTGGGACAGTATCGATTATTGTGATGGCATTTCCAGACTGCATACCATTCTATCCCGAGTGCATCTGGTGGACACCTTTTTTCAATGAATCGACCGTGTTGCTTGATTTGGCTTCTGAATTGGGCGCGCCTGAAGCAGCTTGTTTTTCCCGGGCTGCACTTGCTGCTTTTGTCAAAAAAGCTTATTTCCCGAAACCAGACTATATCTTTGCCTCAACTGGTGCGACATGTGATGATTATTCATGCATCATGCAATCCATCGAGCACTTAGGATATGATTTTATGTGGCTTGAAGTACCGCTGAGACGTTCCCCAGCTAAACATGTATCCATGGACTCACTCGTAAAAACGAAAAACGGATTTGAGTACCCACGGCGTTTTGAAGAATACCTAATCAAAGAATACGAGAAAGTATGGCAGAAAATGGTCGAAATAACCGGTATCGATGATCAGAACCTGCTCATGGTGAGTATAAAAAAAGCAAACCAAGTACGGACACTCGTTGAGAAAATCAAGCGAACAACATACCAAGCGGGAAACGCACCATTTCCGGCACTTGAATTGATGACAATTGAATTTGGTAATCTCTACGGGTATGCAGATATGGATGAGTGGATTCGCATTCTCGAGATGATCTATGAAACCATTGTCGAACGCACCAAGAAAAACATAGGCATCATCTCGGAAGATGCAATACCCATTGCCTGGGTAAATCCAACCGCAGATCCATATTTGCTGGACTATGTCGAACGCATTGGTTTACGGGTTGTAGATACTGAATATGTGATCAATCAAGCACTCGTTGAAATCGATGAGCAAATAGAACCATTCCGTGCACTAGCTCAGTCCTTTATGCAAGCGTCACTGATTGGTTCCACGGCACAACGTATTAGTTCAATAAATAAAGCAATGAGGACAGGCAAGATTGAGGGTATCTTGATTACCAACATGTTGGGCGGTTCTCACTGCGCAATGGAGACAAAATTAATGGAGCGATTGCTCAAAGATAAACCAGTACTCGCTATTGACGTTCCCGCGCCTTTTGGTATCACCGAACAGATCAAAACAAGATTACAGGCTTTTGCTGAGGTCCTGCATGAACGAAGGAAATAGTAAGCGCGAAATCCTCACGCCAAGAGAACGTTTTGGCTTGCTATTAATCGACGAAAACCCAGATAGGTGTAATATCATCCCCCTTATTACATCTCATGCTGCGCATATTGCCAGGATACCCTTAAGCAAATACTATACAGATGGTAAAGCAATGGCTCAAGCGCAAATCATCGCACTTGAAGAGTATCGGCATGATGCTCTTTCTTTTTTCTCGGAAGTCGGCATCATAGCTGAAGCTATGGGATCTGATTTTGACTATCCGGATGATGACCTCCCTGTGCTCAAGACACCTGCACTAACAAAAAGATCTCTTTCGAGCATAGACATCCCTGATCCTAAAAACGACAAACGACTCCCGGTATATCTTGAGGCTCTTGAATATGCTTATGCTACAGTAGGAGACAAAATACCGCTCCTTGCTTATGTTCCAGCGCCATTTACCACAGGCATGATGCTGTCAGTTCCTAATACGTTCTTGATTCAAACAATAAGGCACCCAGACTTGGTTCATGACATCATGAAGATTTGTCTCCAGGCAGCAATTGAATTCTGCTATCATATAATAAATGCAGGAGGTCTTCCGATTATTGTCGACCCGCTCGCATCATCGAGTGTAATCAGCCCCAAGGCATATGAGGAATTTGCACTTCCTTACGAGCGAAAGCTCATTGATTTTCTCCACCGCTATGATCTCGACATCATCCTCCATATTTGTGGTGAAACAGAACCGATTCTTGAGCTTCTACCAAACACTGGTGCAGACCTCATCAGTTTGGACAAAGTAGAC
Organism: Candidatus Stahliibacteriota bacterium; assembly: GCA_030602565.1. Taxonomy (GTDB): domain Bacteria; phylum Hydrothermota; class Tepidihabitantia; order SM23-42; family SM23-42; genus JAUVZL01. The sequence goes on along the minus strand of JAUVZL010000009.1, from coordinate 49,979 downwards.
ATATCTCTGGCTCTGGACAAGTTATCAAAGAAAATGCGTATTGTTGGTAATTTTGACACATCGAAGATCGCGTTCTCTTCGCCCAGTGAAATAGAAAAAGAGGCAAAAGAAATGGTCCGAAAAGGTATGGTTTCTTCAAAAGGATATATCCCCTCTACTGGCTGTGAAGTTCCCATCCGAACACCCATTGAAAATGTCAAAGCATTTATTAATTCTTCAAAGGAAATAGCATGGTACTGGGATTAGATGTTGGCTCCTGTTATACCAAAGGTGTTCTTTTCGACAATGGAGTGAAAAAAGAGTATGTGGTCAATACTGCTTACAAGCCCAAAATCGCCATTGCAGAAATCAAAAAGAAACTCGGTGATTTCGATAAAATTGCGGCAACTGGTTATGGTCGCAATCTAGTGTCAGATGCAGACCACGTCATAACAGAAATATCTGCGTTTGGCAGAGGTGCATTCGCGGCAAACCCGTTGATCCGCACAATCATTGATGTCGGTGGTCAGGACAGCAAGATAATAAAAGTCCGTGATGGCAGGGTTGACCGTTTTGTGATGAATGATAGATGTGCTGCTGGAACGGGCAATTTCGTTGAGAAGATCGCCCAGGCTCTGAACCTTACCCTAAAAGAATTCGGTACGCTCGCGCTTCAGTCAACGAGTCCGGAGACTATTGATTCTCTCTGCGTAGTAATGGCAGAATCTGAGATTCTCAGTCTCACAGCTGAAGGAAAAGAACCCAGGGACATAGTTGCTGGAGTATGTGATTCGCTCATGCGCAGAATTGTCAACCTCGGCGCCCAGATTGGCATTGAGGAACCGATACTCTTCTGCGGTGGTGGCGCACTCAATCCTGGTCTTGTGAAAGCATTGAAACGAATATACGAAGATGTCATAGTGCCCGAGCATCCGCAATTCATAGGTGCAATCGGAGCAGCGGTTTCACTCAGATAGTCGTAATATACTTGACATTCCCTGACTTTTCATTTATAATTCTTTGTGGAAGAAAAGAAAAAGCAAGATATATTACGTAACATACCTGCGGTTGACAAAATACTTCAGTGGCCTGAGCTCCAGAAATTCCTTGAACAATTAGAGCAACGTTATGTCACCGCGATAATACGATATAAAATTGACGAATTCAGAGAGCGGATACTTGCTGGCGAAGACTATGATTTGGACTTTCTCGAAAATAGCATACTGTGCGAGTTCAAAGACCTGGTGAGACCATATTTCCGACGCGCGGTCAATGCACTCGGTATCGTACTCCACACCGGGCTCGGACGCGCACCATTCAGTCATGGAATCGCTGATATCCTACACAATGCCTCACTTGGATACTCTCAACTTCAAATTGACGAAGAAGGAAGACGGGCAGACAGGTACAGAAAAATCAGTCAGCTATTGAGTTTGATAACTGGTGCTGAGGCAGGGATAATCGTTAATAATAATGCAGGTGCTACACTCTTAATCTTGAATGCATTAGCCAAAAACAAAGAAGTCATTGTCTCGCGAGGGCAACTCATTGAAATTGGCGGGGCTTTTAGAATTCCAGAAATCATGGAACAAAGCGGGGCAATATTGCACGAAGTCGGAACCACAAACCGCACGCATCTTGAGAACTACGAGGACGCAATCAATGAAAATACCGGTGCACTGCTGCGCGTACACCAATCAAATTATCGGATAATTGGGTTTACTAAAGAGGTCTCACTTGTCGAACTCGTTGAGCTCGGCAAGAAGTACAATTTGCCGGTAATAGACGATCTGGGGAGCGGCGCATTAATTGACCTTTCCAAACACAGTCTGCCAAAAGAACCAACTGTGCAGGACAGCGTTAAAACTGGTGCTGATGTCATCTGTTTTAGTGGCGATAAACTCATTGGTGGTCCTCAGTGCGGTATTATCATTGGGAAAGAACAAATCATCAACAAAATAAAAAAGAACCCGCTAACCCGGGCACTGCGGTGTGATAAACTCGCAAATGAAGCTTTGGAAGCAACGCTGCAACTGTTCTTGCACAAAGAAGAAACCTTCCTCAAAAATCACGGCGTCATGAGCATTCTTCTAAAACCTACTAAAGACATCAAACGCCAAGCTTCCAGATGCGCTGGAAAACTCAAGAAGCAGTTCAGGGAACAACTTGAAATATCAGTGCAAAAAGACGTATCAGAAATCGGTGGTGGTTCACTCAGTACCGAACAACTCCCGACCTTTGTCGTAGCGGTAAAACCAAGAATCATGGCGGTACAGGACCTTGCCCGTGCATTGCGGACGTGTGATATACCTATCTATGGCAGAGTATCAGAAGGTGTGATTCTCCTTGACTTCCGCACCGTACTACGAAAAGAAGAACAATATATCATCAACGCATTCAAAGATGTTTTTAAAGCAATATAGACAGTTACCACTGATACCGGACAGGGTAAATTCTAAATACGAAATCCTAATTTCCGTCTCGTGTCGAACACTCGATGTGAGACATAAACAAATTCAAATCTCTAATATCAAATGCAATAAGCCAGTTTCGGAAATTCCCCCTCTTCCTCCACCACAGAGAGGGGGAGGATAAAGCCTGCCCTGAACCTTGTGTTGAATATCATTTCAGTATTGTTTCAGTGGGTGGGGGTGTCATAAAGATTTGTCATGGACAACATGGATAAGCGCCACATCGTTGTCGGCACGGCAGGTCATATTGACCACGGCAAGAGCGCTTTGATCAAAGCCTTGACCGGCTATGACCCAGACCGACTAAAAGAAGAAAAAGAAAGAGGCATGACCACAGACCTTGGTTTTGCTTTTTTGGGCAAAGATGTAACAATCATCGACGTTCCTGGTCATGAAAAATTCGTGCGCCACATGGTCGCCGGCGCAAGCACCATCGACTTTGTCATGTTTGTCATTGCTGCTGACGATGGAATTATGCCGCAGACCATCGAACACCTTGAAGTCCTGAAACTCCTGGAGATCAAGAAAGGCGTAATCGTTATTACGAAAAAAGATCTGGTTGAGGAAGATATGCTGCACCTCGTCATTGAAGACACCAAGAAATTGATGATTGGTTCGTTCCTTGAAAATGCGCCGATAGTCGCCGTATCAAACACGACTGGTGAAGGTATTGATAATCTTAAAAAAATACTCGATGAACTCATTGCCCAAACACAGGCAAAAAAAGATCGTGGTATCTTCAGACTGCCGATTGACCGATGTTTCACAATCAAAGGTTTTGGTACGGTCGTCGCAGGTACGGTCCTTTCCGGAAAAATAAAGGTCGGTGACACGCTGGAGCTTCTCCCCTATAAGAAAAAAGTGAAGGTAAGGGGTATCCAGGTGCATAATGAAAAAACCAATGAAGTTAGTACTGGTTTTCGAGCTGCAGTAAATCTGGTTGGTGTAGAAAAAGACGAAATAAAAAGAGGCGATATCATTGCCCTACCAGGATTTTATGAGCCATCTAATTTCCTGAATGCTTCATTGTATCTGCTCAGATCAGCGGAAAAACCCTTGAGAAATCTTACGCGCCTGCGTATCCATTTAGAGACCAAGGAAATTCTGGGCAGGATTGTACTCCTTGATAAAAAAACACTCCAACCAGGTGACAAAGCGATGGCGCAGTTCAGACTTGAAAAACCAGCGGTGAGTGATGTAGGTGATCGATATGTTATAAGGACCTATTCACCACAGACAACAATCGGTGGCGGTTCGATCATTGACCCAAAAGCAACCAAAGCCAAAGGTTTTGACGAAAAACTAATCGAACATCTCCAAAAAGTCGAGACTGGCGATACTGTGGTAATGGTTGAAGAAAATTTGCTTGCTAATTTCGAAGTACCGCAGAAAATAGATGAGATTGCCTATGACCTAAATATGCCACCTGGGGAAGTCAAGACGATAGTCGAAAAACTAATTAGCGAAAGCAGAGCGCTCTTGCTCGATAAAACAAGAGGGCTGTACTATTTGCAGACCAGCCTCGATAAACTCAAGGCGATGATTGCGAGTAAGCTCGAGGCATATCACAAGCATAATCCAACGAGTATTGGCATGAGCAAACTCGAACTCCTGCAGAGCATTAGCAAAGCAATGGACAAGAGCCTTATTAATTACACCCTTGACAAGATGTCTGACCAGAAAAGCGTAAAAATCAGTGACGACAATAAGATAAGCCTATTCGACTTCAAGGTGACCCTTGATAAAAAACTGGATGCAGCGATCAGAAAAATCGAGAGACTATATTTGGATGCTGAATACAAACCACCAGGCTATAATGAAATAATAGAACGAAGGTTCGGCGATGAAAAAACCATTAAGAAAGCCCACCGATATATGATAGACTCTGGTATCCTTATTTCTGTAGGTGAATCGATTGTATTTCATAATAAGCACGTTGCTGAAGCCAAAGAGAATTTGATTGAGTACCTGAAAAAAAATAAAGAAATAAGGATTTCGCAGTTCAGAGATATGCTCGGTGCCAGCCGAAAATATGTCTTACCATTATTAATTTACTTTGACACACATAATATCACTATCAAACGAGGCGATGTAAGGGTCCTCGGGCAGAAATACCGATAGTAAACCTTGCTAAAGCAAGGTTTAAATTCCAAATGACCCCAGTGAAATATGCTCCGCATTTCACAGGGCAGGACAAAATCCAAAACCAAAACAAAAACCAAGATCCAAGAAACAAGTTCCAAATTCCAAGAGACGAGAAATAAGAAATCGGAATAAAACGAAATTATCGGTATTAACGAATTAAACGAAAAAAAATATTAACTCAATGACTTTACGTCTTGATCACAATCAGCGGAACAAACATCTCTTCTTTACTAACTCCCCCATGATTTCCTATAGGAAAATATTCATCTTCGCCCAAAACAAAATCTCTAATTATATAATTTTCCTTCATAACTAAAATATAATCACCGACCCTGCTAAATAGATTTTCATTAGGTTCAAATAAACCGAAATATTTTTTCCTGATCAATTCCTCTCCCCTATACAATTCACAACAATTCTTAAAAATCCTATTCACATATTCTCTAAAATTTTTTATCTTTGATGGATGAACATAACAATACCCAATTCTTGTATCACCACATAATGGCAGTATGAGAGTATCAACAAATTCAGGATGCTCTTTTAGTTTGATTATTCGAGATTTGGTTGTGTCAATTAGACCATGATCAGCAGTAATAATCACTGTAGTATCAGTACCTTTGATTGATTTTAAAAATGGAATGAGTTGTTTATTAAGATCTCTGAAATATGCGAGAACCTCAGCACTTTTTGTTCCATATTTATGACATAACGCATCTAATTTGTGCAAATAAGCATAAACATACTTCTTACTTTTTGTTGACAAAAGTACACGCCTTATCTGTCTGAAAAAATCTGTGAGGCTATTAAACGGTCTGCTCTTTGCTTGTCCGGATAAAGCTACAGTGTAATCAGATCCCAAAAAATCTTTATGAATAATATAATATGAATTGACTTTTATTTTTTCAAACACTGACTTTTGATTGAATATCAATTTAGGATTTATCTTTATCTGACTAAAGGACAAACCCCCGTACCTCGGAGTAAATGGTAGTATTGTAGAAACCGAACCTAATTCTTTTAAATATACATACCACCCTGTAATAGCATGCTGTTGTGGTGCAACGCCAGTGACAAACGTTGTAATGGCAGTAGCCGTAGTAGCAGGAAAAACAGAAGTTATTTTACCCCTGAGATAATTATCAAAAACAGTATTTTTTCCGTATTCAGTTAAATATTCATAACCCAACCCATCAATGACAATTAAAACAACATTCTTAGATTTACGTAATTCATCAGGTCTTAAAATTTTTAATGACTCATATGTGGACTTGGCACCATAGGTCTTCAAAACCGAACTCATTAAATTTACAATACTTCCGTCTTTATAGTTAGGCTTGTACATAATATTGCTTATGTCCTTTTGTGTCATTGTGAATTATATCTATATCCGCAAAATTGTCAAACATGCATGTTGATTTTCTTAAATAGCTAAATATAATCAATTATGAAAAAATTTATATTAGCACTCATATTTTTAATAATCAGTTGTGCAACTACGGGACCCGGTGGTAAGAAAAGCCTCATCCTTATCCCTACTGACTCTGAAGTCCAAATAGGAAAAGAAGTAGCTGCTGATGTTGAAAAATCTGAAAAAGTACTCAATAATACCACTGTACAGAACTATGTTAACAAAGTAGGACAGAAAATTGCCAAGGTCTGTGACCGCAAGAACCTCAAGTATAAATTCAAAGTACTTGATAACGATGAAATAAATGCCTTTGCATGCCCGGGTGGATTTATTTACATTTATTCTGGTCTGTTAAAGGTTTTCGACAACGAAGCGCAGCTATCTGCGGTGCTTGCCCATGAAGTCGGGCATGTTGTTGCCAGGCACTCGATCAAACGACTCCAGGCGATGTACGGCTATGTTATTGTCATGGAAGTAGCCCTCGGTCCAAAAATGGGTAAAACAGCTCGGCAAATGGTCGATGCAGCTGCTGGTCTTATTATGCAGGGATACGGTAGGGAAAATGAATACGAGGCTGATAACCTTGGAGTACTGTACTCAAAAAAAGCCGGTTATAACCCAAAAGGCATGATCCAGGTCTTCCAGAAGTTTAAAGCAATGGAAGGGAAACCACCTAATGCCTTTGAACAATTACTCGCCTCTCACCCACCTGCCAAAGATCGTATTGCAAATGCGAATAGGCAAATAAATAAAGTCGGCGGCACTGATCTGCCTTACTATGAAGACGAATACGAAGTAATAAAAGGTCAACTGCAATAATAGTTCATTACTTCACTCCCCTTCCTGAGCATGCCTGCCCCGTAAAATGAAGTTGTACGGGGTCATTGCGCCTGTTGAAAATATCGAGTATAATGAGATGTCCGCCTTTTTGTGTAGCGGAAGCTCTGTACAAATAGGCGCGGCAATTTCAAGAAAACGAATTATCCTTCGAGCGAATCCGAGCACTCACCCTTATCCTTCGAGTGAATCCGAGCACTCACCCTTATCCTTCGAGTGAATCCGTACTCACCCTTATCCTTCGAGCGAGTGAAACGAGTCGAGAAGCACATTATACTGACAATTTTCATAGGTGAAAATACATTCCTCACATCACTTATAATAATGTAGTCGTCTGATCCTTCAACTGCGTTCCCCTCGATATACTCGGGACAGGCAGGACAGCTTTATCAGACAAGCCCGATGAATCGGCAACTACAATGTAAAAGCAACCGAAATCAAACCCCCTTTTCTTTCCAAGAAAAGACGTCAAATCTACATCCCCTCTCCCAACTCCGTATCCCCCTTCTCCGCTTCACTATTATGCCATAATGAAATTTAATCCCATTCTAACATGTTAACATGTTAGAATGTCAACATGTTGTCATGTTGATAAGTGAGTTAATTGCAGAAGCCTTTAAAGCACAATATCTTACTCAATTCTATTATACAATATGGCACAGAAAAGAACAGGAGTGGCATTGACGGTTGCTTCGCTTAATCGGAGCTGCAGAAAATTTCAATACCAATCCTATTGTTTCTCTAGTGGAGTGCCTACCAGTAAGGGTACGCACAAAAACACAACACTATTGACTCTTCAGATATCGTGATTATAATTGATCAGAAAAACTGGAGGAATGAAAATGGCTACAACCAAAAGAGATTTACCAGAGGAGATTTTAATTCACTATATTAAAACACCATCATATCGCACTTATCATGTTGATGGAGCCTATGGGGGAATAACACCAAACGGGAACATTTATTGTGAATTTTTTATCGATCGAAATGTAACCCCTCAGTCAATCTTATACAATATCAACGAAAAAGGAGGTTTGGGTAAACCGAAGAAAGTAACAGGGAAAAAAGGAATCGTGCGTGAAATTGAATGTGGAATATCGATTGATATAAGAACCGCTCGTCTTTTAAAGAATTGGTTGGAAGATAGAATTAAAGAATATGAGACAACTGTTAAACCATTCAAAGGGAAATAAAAATGAGCATAGGAGTCGAATGGAAATCCAGTGCTACTGAGCAAGAATTTGTTTTTGTAAAACCCAATTGGATATCAGTAGAAAGTGATATCTTACGCTTTTCACGATGGACACAAACAAATATGACAGTCAATGGTTTATTAGAATGCGGAGGTATTCAAGATATCAAATATACGCAAATTTATAAATTGATAAATTTTAATTATACATTAAAAAAACCGATAAACGTGAAAATCATAAAAAGATCGAGTGGTGATGTGATTGGTGATATTGAGGAATTAGAGTTATATAGTTTTGGAGATGACGAATTTGATGTTTTAAGAGAATTAAACGAAGAATTAACGGACTTGTTTAAAGATCTATTGAGTATTGAAGACGAAAATTTAGGGACATTCCCCAAAAAATGGAAATCCATATTGAAGAATTACATCAATATATCCAGTGAAAATAAAAGACTATAAAGAAAGTGATATCAGGAAAACAATTCTTACCAAAGCAAAACCGGTGAGAATCAACAAAGGTGGAAAACATTGGAAAGGGTATATTGTAATAGGAGATACAACAGTAGCAAAAGTAAAAATACCTAACGATCATCCAAGAATCATGCATCAAGATAAAAGCAAATATATCGCACGAGATCTTAAACTATCTTACAAAGACTTCAATCTACTCAATGATTGTCCAATGACACGGACAAAATACTATAAGAAATTGGTAAAATCTTCATAATCCATACCGTATGTATATCCCTTTTGCATCAGTGTAAAATAACTGCAAAAGTTAGGGAGTAGATAGCTCCACTCGCCGTAGAAGAATAGTGCTATACCTCACTCTCGATGTACAACATATTTTTGGTGCATGTGGGATCAGCCCTCGAAATCAGAAACTACTCTACTCGTATCGTCATTCACAAGCTACTCGCCATGGTATATAGTATCCCTATGATCACCCTGATTACTTGTTTTGTCAAACCTGTATTTTCTTGCAAAAAATATCAGCATATTATTGGTTCTCTAAATAAAAAATTACCATTTGACTTACCCTCTTTTTCATATACAATTATACAGGTATTTGTAATAAAATGCTCGGCCGCTCATCCATAATAATGGATTCGAGATTCTCGATTTCTCGACCAAATATGAAATTTGGGTGAAATTGGAAGACGCTGATTTTTGATGAAGCCCCGTTCTTGGCAGAACGAGGACGCTAAACTTTGATGAGGCCCCTCGACAAGCTCGGGGCGCTAAAATTCGTAATTAAATCAAAGATTTAAACGAATTTTGCGGAGGTGGATAAGTGCTGGTGTGCTTGCTGGACTTCAAATCCAGATGTCCTTCGAAAGGAGGACGGTAGGTTCGATTCCTACACGCCTCCGCCAAACCTTTTCCTATAGCACATTCGGAATTCTCTATATGGGATATAAAAAGTTACATTTATCAACAAAACCAGGTATGCCGAGACGCAGTTATAAACTATTTTTGAATATAAGAACTTCGAATTAAGAAATAAAATGCTTTTCTCTCGAAATATCGTGACTCTGAAATTCCGATATAAGCGTTTTTAATCATAATTTTTCTTGAAATTTCTTATCTTTTTATGATCGGGTATTATAATTAAGATAGGGGGTTGACCCCGTTAGATACTGAACTTCAAATATGCTTATGCTCTTCGATCGTGTGATAGTGTGTTATTTTTACTAATTAATTTGAACGTGTGTATTATCTAACGGGGTTTATGGTGAGGCATTTTTTGAGAAAATGATTCTCTTTTTCTTTACCATCCCCGCCCTGAAGGGCAAGGCTTTCCAACGGGGTAAATCAAACAACTCATTTTTGTCATCCTGGTTATAAGGTAGTATAGATCCCATTCAAATTGATACATCATCCATTTTTTTACTCATAAACGCTATTTGGAGCACTAAATAAGTCAATCACCCAATATAAATCAACTCAAACTCTGGCTTATATCGGAATTTCAGTTCTCTTCTATAGACACTTGATTTTTCTAATCATTCAGTTACAATAATCCATGTATATTAAGCATTTAAAGGATTGTCTTGAATTTATTGCTGGTGATAATTCTCATTTGCGCGAAATACTGAATCCAGGAAAAGAAAAAATAAATATTAACTACAGTCTTGCCTGGACAATGGTTAAACCTGGAGAAAAAACATTACCACATAAACTAAAAAACAGTGAAGTCTATTATATAATAAAAGGTACTGGTACAATGTATATTGATAATGAGAAAAAATTGGTTGAAAAAAACGATACAGTATACATTCCCCCAGATGCAGTTCAATTCATAGAAAATACCGGTGAAGAGAATCTTGAATTCTTATGTATTGTTGACCCGGCATGGACACCTGAAACCGAGACTATACTTAAAGATGGCAGATAATCAAACTCTGCGTTGGCTTTTGCATAAACAAGAAAGTGACAAATTTCCTTTTCGCCTTTATCTTGAAGAAAAACCTGACGATTTCTTAGTCCTCAGTGTTCAGGAAAGATGGCCTGGACCAGGAAAAAAGATTTACTGCTTATTAGAAGAACGATGTAATAAATTTGAACTACCTAAAGAAAAACCGATTGAGGATATACCGATTGTAAAAACTGTTAAATATGGAAAAAGACTAAATATCATTCTGAATCGAAAAACAAAAAAAAGGTGCTGGTTTATCTTTCTAAAAAAGGAATACAAGACAAAACCCGGTAAATTCTATGACCAGATCTTCTGGATTACCCAGTCATCAGCAAAAGTCAGAAGACCCGGAGCATATATTCCCAAAGTAAAAGAAGGCTCATGGTGTGAAATAATCATTGATAAGAGGGAACGCTATCCATATAAATTTGGTTATGCACAAACAAAAAGAGAAAATCTACCTGTTGGTGATTACGCATTAATAAAACAGGGAAAAATAATTGCCATTGCCGAAAGAAAAACATTGGATAATATGCTGCACGAAATCGGCACATACGATGTCCTGAAAGCAACTCTACAAGAACTCTCAACCTATCCTTTTAAAGCAGTAGTATTTGAATCACCTTACAGTGACTTTATGAACCCAAAAAAGGTCAAGCATTACAAGACATCTTATGTTGCAGATATATTATCAGACCTGGCTGTCAGTTTTCCAGAAATCCAATTTATCTTTTGCGGAAATCGAAAATTCGCCCGGGAATGGATTTATCGCTGGTTTTTAAGAATAAACAGCACGAATAATAAAAATCAACATATATAATTAATTATGGTTCGTAGGATAGAAATGTCACGAAATATCATTGCTTTTAAGCCGTAAAATTCAACAAACGCTGGCAGGTCAAATGTCGTAAAATTCAACAAACGCTGGCAGGTCAAATGTCGAAGCGAATTAGAAGAGATCCACGCACTTTTACCAAAAGTGCGGGATGGAATTTAAAGCGTTTAGAGCGTTGGATCGTTAATAACGTTGGTTTGGTCTTTTTAGTTTCTTTAGTTCTATTCTTACTGCCTAGTCCCTACTTCTTAGTGCCCACTCTCTCTAGTCCGATACTCCCATACCCCGTTACTCCGACACTCTATCCAGTATCTATTCAGTCACCTTGTATACTTCGTCGTGTTCGTGCACTGGATTATCTACTTTTAACCCAACTTCATCGCCTTTTTTGGCTTTTTCGATCTTCTCGTGCTCGACCTGCATGGAATCGATTGTCTGGCTAAAATCAGTATATTTGCCTTTTATGTGGATTGTATCGCCGACCTTTACTTCATCGTCATCAACCTTGAGAACGGCAACACTAATCTTCCCAAAATAATGGGTTATCGTACCGATTAGTTTCTCCATCATACCCCCTTTTTCCTTCGGAAAAATAGATGGAAACGGATTTGCCTATCGGCAAATTAAGATGTAGACGGATCTAATTTGACAAAAATTCTATCTGCATCTGCTGCCATCTGTGTGAATCCATCATTTTTCAAACATCTAAACCCAAACCAATCTTCTATCTTTTTCTATACCTTTATCCCTCTTTCCAAGAACATGTGTCTTTTTATCTTTTGAGTGGTAGTTTTCGGGAATTCCTCTTCCCTAACTTCAAACTGGGTAATCTTTTTGTAAGCAGGCAACTCTGCATTGACCTCGCGTACCACATCCTTGAATATCACCTCGACATCCTCTTTTTTGAGTGTTGTTTCGCTTGAAATACTGTATTCTTCGAGCAATTCGTAATCAGGGAATATCAGCGCACATACCGACTCTTTCTTGGTCTTTGCATCAATCCTCGGTACCACGAGCACCTCTTTCACCCATTGGCTCTTTATTAGTTTCTCTTCCAGCTCCTCAGGATAAATATTCTTGCCGCTTTGAGTAACAATAAGGCTTTTCTTCCTACCGCTGATATAGAGATAACCGTCCTCATCAAGATGACCTAAATCACCGGTGTATAACCACCCGTCCTTAATGACCTCATCAGTTGCTGCTTGGTTCTTGTAGTATCCAAGCATTATATTAGGTCCACGTACGATTATCTCACCAATACCATCCTTCTCAGGCTTATGGATTTTCACTTCGATGCTAGGAAGGACAATACCGACTGAGGCTATTTTGGGTTTTTCCAAGGGGCTTACCGAGATAGCCGGCGCGGTCTCAGTCAAACCATAACCCTGGATAATCGGGATTGCGAAGAGCTTTAGGCCCCGCGCTACCTTCTCAGTAAGTGCCGCGCCTCCAGCACAGGCAACACGCAGATTTCCCAAGCCCATCTCATACCTAACTTTGGCAAAGAGCGGTTTGCGCAAAAATTTGAAGACTGAACCGATACTGCTAATGGCATTGAACATTATCTTTTTAGGGATCGAAGCCGCATCAACCTTTCTGTGAACCGCGGCAAGAAATTTCTCGAAAAGCAGTGGTACTGCAATGAGGCATGATACATTCGCTTCTTTCATGGTTGCCACAAGGTCTTTCGGCTTCAGACTCGCCGGGTAGTAAATAGCAGCTCCCTTAAAAAGTGGCAGTATAAAACCAGCCGTGCTTTCAAAAGTGTGGTGCATAGGGATGATCGACACAAGGGTATCCTTTTCGTTAATCTCGATTATCTTGTCAACGCATTCGAGGTTACTTATGATATTATTGTGACTCAACATGACTGCTTTTGAAGTACCAGTTGTCCCTGATGTGAAAATGAGTACGGCCAGCGAGTCAGGGTCAATGTCGCCAACCGGCACCTCTTTTGCTACTTCCATATCTTTTATTGTATCCATTAGAATAACGTGTTTGAAATCACTGAGTTCTGGTTTGACATCTTCGATCTTGTCTATATAGTTCTCAGAAGCAATAACCCCCTTTGCTTCGCTATTACGCAGGATATGAAGAATTTCTGCTTGGGAAAGCATACGATCAACCGGCACAACGACCAAACCTGCCCTGACAATTGCCAGATAACCGATTGCCCATTCTGGCCGGTTCTCACCAAAAACTGCAAACTTGTCACCCTTTTTCAAACCCAGCTTCAATAAGTGGTTCTTGAGATAAACGACCCTCTTTTTGAGCTGAGTATACGTGTACTCGGTGTCACCTTTTTTCAAAGCCAGTCGGTCAGGGAATTTTTCCACCGCAAATTCAAAAACCTCGCCTAATGTCCTCGTTTTCTTATTCATTTTTGCACTTCAATTGAATTATATTTTCCCTTCCCTTTTTTGCTAAAATACAAACAAGGTCATCAGCTGAATGTTTGTTCCTCAACATGAAAAACTCAATCAACATGGGAAGGTTGACCCCACTTATGATTTTAAGATCCTTTGTGTATTTCAATAGACTGTAGCAACTGATCGTACAACTGCCGCCTGGCAGATCAAGAAACATAATCGTGCTTTTGTAATCGCCCTTGCTTATTACTTCGTTGATTTTCTCCGTCATACCAGCACAGGAAAACCCCTTATTAGAAATAACTTCAACCTCTGGTTGCTCACCAACTATCTGCTCAGCGGTCTTGAGTATCGCCTTGGCGAATTCCCCGTGACCGATAATAATACCTCTAATCATATCTGGTTATTCTATCTCCTCGTCGTAGTGTGAAGTTGGTGCTTCCATTTGTGCAAGGATTCTTTTCAACTCCTCGTTGTATTCTTTAGCCGGATGAACACCTCTGAGTTTTAGCAGATAATTCATTGCAACGACTTCGGCAATTACCGAAACGTTCTTCCCGGGCGTGAGGGGAATTACGATGCGCGGTATCTCAATACCCAATATCTTCTTGTTCTTCCCCTGGATGCCGACGCGTTCAAAATCACCTTTCGTCTCATCCCAAAGGACGAGTTCCATGACAATTTCTATACGCTTGTGCGACCTTACCGACTTCACGCCAAAGATCCTGTAGATGTCGACTAGTCCAACACCTCTTACTTCGATGTGGTGTTTGAGCTGAGCGCTCTTTTCGGCACCAGACCCAACAAGAATATCACCTCTCTGTACGATTTTGACAAGATCATCCACAACAAAACGATGTCCACGCTCAACCAAATCCAGAGCGCACTCACTCTTACCAGTCCCTGGTTTCCCCACAAACAAAACACCGACGCCGTAGATATCGACGAGGGTGCCCTGAATGAATTTTGTTGGTGCCAGCTTGTACGCCAGATAGGTTGAAAGTTTATGAATAAAAGGGGTCGTCGACATGGGTGTCCGCAAGATAGGAATTTTCCTGCGTTTCGCTTCGTCAATGAATTTCTCATCGATGCTCAATTTTTTTGCAACAATGACGCATGGGGTTCCCAATTTCATGATCGCTGCGACGCGTTGATTCCGGAGCTCCTTGGTTAGGGTTTTGAGATAAGATACCTCGGTTTTGCCGATAATAATAATGCGCTCACTTAAAAAATATCCTGTGTATCCGGCGAGTGCGAGACCGGGTCGAAAAATATCGTATGTCGAAATCTTCTTATCCCTTAGATAGCTCTCGCCAACAACAATCTCAAGTGAGAACTCCTCTTTTTTATCTTTGAACAATGTTTCAACAGTTACGAAACTCATTTGCGTTTTGTTTTTTGCGCAATGCGCTTTCTTTCCCTGAATTTCTCCTCGTACTTTATTAGCTGTCGCTCAATTTTCTTGAATACTTCATTTATGCCGAGATATATATCATGGTTCTTGACTTTACTTGTAATCACCGAGTGTTTCACTGACAAATTCAACTCAACGATACTACGGGCTTTGTCTTTTTCTAATATCAGATCACCGTCTATTATGTGATGAGAAAATCGTTCCAGCTTCTCCACCTTCTTTTTAGCATACTTCTCTAAAGCATCGTTAAGGTGAAAATTCCTTGCCGCGATTTTCAACTCCATAAAACCTCCTTAAAAAACAGATGGTTTGAGAATGCTCATGCCTTCTTCTGCCATCTCATGCCCTGTTCCGCTTCATATTTTTCGGCAATTCTGAAATCTCGGCGCTTTTTTGCCATTTCGTGGGTGGAACGCTTGGCTTTTCCAAACACATAGTGTTTTTTATTATATTCATTATTTATCCCCTGTCAATGAATGCAAGTTATTCTTCAAGTTTCCTTCGAAAAGAAAAGAAGAAACAGCAATCCCTGAAGCTCCTGCTTTGCGAACGCTCTTGTAATTATCCGCCGTAATCCCACCGATACCAACGACTGGAATGGTAGCCGCCTTGCATATAGCCCTCAACCTTTGGAGCCCGCAGGTTTTTGCATCGGGTTTTGTCTTGGTTGCGAATATCGAACCTACTCCAATATAGTCAGCACCATCTTTTTCAGCCTTCCTTGCTTCGGCAAGGTTGTGAGCTGATGCACCAATAATACTGCCATCCCCTAATGCGCGCCGTGCCACATCTATAGGCATATCTTCCTGACCTAAATGAACACCATCTGCACTGACAGCACGAGCAATATCCAATCGATTATTAATGATGAATTTTATCTCCTTTTTTTTAAGAGACTTCTTAATCCTTACAGCATAGTTGTAGAATTTCCTATCTGATAGTGTCTTTATGCGGAGTTGGATCATTGTTACACCATTATTTTCAAGAATATTTATCATATTTTTAATCCGGTACCTTAATAAATATTTTTCATCTATGACCGCATTGATTCTGGGATTAAAAATTCTTTTCAGAGATTCGATAACAAACTTTTCCAAGTCATATAGTTGAAACCTTATCTCCTTCATTTTACTACTTGTCTTCAAATCTATCGATTTAAAAACCTCTTCTATAATCCTAGCCGACTCTTTTGCCCGGGTTAAATTAGCGATTACTAAATCTTTGGATGTTTTTTTTGCTTGAATATCAAATTTTGCAGTTCGACCAAGATCCCGAGAGCTTTGACGGAAATTGATTATATCAGCCAGTGAAATAACCTTTTTGGTTTTCAAAAACTCGTTTCTAATTTTTCTTATCTGAAGTAGAAGAACTTTGTTCTCAAGGGAAAATCTTATTATATCCTCTATGAACTTCAGGGATTCATTAAAGCGGTTCAAATTTACATCCGCAATACGCTCCCAGTTCACAATAAATTATAACTAAATAAGTTTTTATGTCAATGGGGAATAGATACAGTCATTGAGTTATTCAGGCTGTTGATTTAGTAGAGTAGGGGCTTTAGCCCCGTCAAAAGCAATGAAATTTCATCAGTTTTCACGAGCATAAATGCTCTACTCCAGTGAAAAATGACTTTTTCAACAGCCTGATTAAGTAACTGAGTTATTTGGCAAAGCGAGTTATTGAGTTATTTGGTAATTAAGTATTTGGCGCGTTATGCTTCACGCCCTACGCTCTGCGCTTTGTCCAGACTGTACTCCACGGCACTTGCCGCGTGGATCCTTGTCGTGTTAAGAAAAGGGATACCAAATTCATCTTTGGGTAAAATGAGAGGGAGCTCGGTACAACCAAGGATGACTCCCTGTATAGATTCTTCAGCGATCATACGCTTGATGATCACAAGCAGACCTTGTTTTGTCTCCTTCAAGATTTTATTATGCATTATCTCATTCATCAGCTTATTATGAATATATTCCTTTTCAGATTCTTCAGGGGTAATAATATCAATGCCTGCCTTGGTAAAGACACGTTGATAAAAATCTGCGCTCATCGTTGTTTTCGTACCCAAAAGCGCCACCTTATGCAGACCAGCGTGCCTGGCAACCTGGCATGTTGCTTTAACAATGCTGAGCATGGGTATGGGTGAACGTGCCTGCAAATTGTCAAAAACAATATGTGGTGTATTAGATGCAATGAGTGCAAAATCAGCCCCGGCGCGATATAGTGCCTGGACGGCTTCAGCCAACCAAGCTACAGTATTTTCAGTACTGTCGGTCGTGACCGCACAGGGGAAATCCTTCATGTTTACGCTATAGATAATAACTTCAGGATAAGCGCCTCTGGTTTTTCTTTGATAAAGCTCATTGATTATCCGATAGTAGTCAGCTGTTGCCTCAGGACCCAATCCACCGACAATACCGATCCTCTTCATACGACCTCCATATCAACGATATATCGTACGCTCAGACATCAGGATTTTTTCTCTTTGAAAGATATACAATGTCATCGTGACGCTTGTAACCCATCCTTAGAAATGCTGCCAATGAACCCTGTGTTCCAATCTTTGATCAGGCCGGCGATGATACCAATCCCCATATCAAAAAGGCGATTTTCCACCTCTTTAACCAGCTTAGCAGCAATCCCTGTTTTAAGATACGCAGGTGCTACTGCAAGCCTGTTTATCCAACCCTTTCTGCCATCATGAGTACCAAATATAGAACCGATCAACTCTTCATTCTTTTCTGCCACCAAAAAAATACCTGCCGAGCTCTTCAACTCGCGTTCTATGTAATCCCGTCGGTCCCGACCATTAGGCTTATACGGAAGCCCTGCATCTTGCCACAAAGCAATCAGCTTATCATAGTCTTCAATACAAAAAATACGGATTCTGATGTCTGTTCCTTCATCATCCACAATCTTCATTATTTTCCTCAATGGGTTCAGGGTGCACAGTCACCTCAGCACCTTTGATTCTTTCTTTGATCGCCAACTCAACTAACGATACTATCCGGTGCACTTCATCGAGATGAATAGTGCGGCACAAACGGATATGGACTGTGATTTCGAGTTTTCCGCCGTAATCATGGACATGAATGTGGTGTACATCATTAACATCTTCACAGCATATCGCTGTTTCCCTGATATCACTAATGAGATCATCTGATGGTGCTTCTCCAAGGAGCATACTACCTGACTCAAAGATCATCATAATACCAGTGTATGCAATGAATAGGGCGATAATAATACCAAGAAGACCATCAATGCGATAGAATCCAAACCTGTATAGAACGAAACCAATGATAACGAGGACAGTTGAAATCGCATCAGTACCATGATGCCAGGCGTCTGCTTTCAAAGCCGCAGAATTAACTTGCTTGCCGACATCATAGGAGATAACTGACAGCAATATCTTCGCAATAATCGTGATCGCAAGAATGACAATAATCAACCAGCTGGATTCGACCGGCACGGGGTTTCTAAACCTCTTAATGCCGCTCATGAAAAACTCAATGCCAACAACTATCAACATGCAGGCAATAACGACGGCAACAATCCTCTCTGCCCTACCGTGTCCAAAAGGATGTTTTTCATCAGGCGGCTTGGCTGAAATTTTGAAGCCAACAATGACGACGAATGAAGATGCAACATCTGATAAGGAATGAACTGCATCGGCGACGAGTGCTATGCTATTCACGATTATACCGAAGAAGAGCTTGACCGCCGAAATGAGGAGGTTGACTATGATGCTTAAACCACCAACAAAATACCCACAGTTTTTTCTCTTATCACCCTTATCAAGATGAAACAAAGAAATTAATTTGTCAGTGATTTTGGTTCCCATTCTTGAATCACATTATAGAGTAATCACAACCTTTGTCAATGTATCAAGAAATACGTGGTTTGGACCAACCTATCTAACTATTCGTATTTTGCTATTTTGGCAATAATGTCAGGTGGCCTATACCTGCCAAATGACAAAAGCTTTTTGGTTTTTGCAGCAGACAGATAGCCCTTGGTTAAATCCTCAATTGTAGATTCCAATTCATGCACTATTATATATTGTAGAAAATTAAAAATCAAGACTTCTTTTAATTTTATCAGCTGGCGCAGTTTTAATTTACACTTGACAAGATAAAATATATATATATAATTATTTCTATAAATAACAAAAAATGATTATTTAGAGAAATGAAATTTTTGGAGTTTAAAAAGAAAGTAATTGGTTTTCCTCTATTTTCTACCAGTCATCTTAACAGTCTGGAAGAAAATAGGCAGGTATTAAGAAATCAGCTAACTAAATGGCAAAAAAAGGGACTGGTAATTAAATTAAAGAAAGGATTGTATATCTTAAATGAAATTGACCGCAAAATCACACTATCCCGCACGTTTCTGGCAAATCAATTATACGAACCTTCATATATAAGCACAGAATATGCACTTGGATTTTATGACCTGATTCCTGAACGAGTTGCTGACATAACTTCTGTCTCTCCAAAGAAAACCATGACGTTCGAAAATAAATTTGGTAGGTTTATTTATCAACATGTCAAAATCACATGTTTTACTGGTTATAGAATGTTGCAGGATGAAAATCGCTTAAATTATTTTATTGCCGAGCCAGAAAAGGCGCTGGTTGACTTCATCTATCTAAATCGCTCTCTATTCGGCAACAAAGATAAAGAAATCTTCGAATCCCTGCGCCTACAAAATATTGAATCTCTAAGTGTTAAAAAGATGATTAAGTACGCGAAAATCTTTAAGAATCACAGATTCATGAATACCATTAAATTATTAGTTAAATTCATTAAAGAGGTGTAATTATGATGGATATTATTGAAAAATTATTGCAGAGCAGAAAATCAAATGAGGAAAAAATCAACTATTTGAGAGAATTTTTACAGGTCTTGATTTTAAGAATCATTTATAACAAAGGATATTTTAGGAATTTGAGTTTTGTTGGTGGAACCGCACTAAGATTTCTTTACGATTTGAAAAGGTTTTCTGAAGACCTGGATTTTTCACTCATCGAAAAAAAGAATTATACATTCAACAAGATTTCTGCAGATTTATATAGAGAGTTTAAAAACTACGGGTTTAAATTGGACATTAAAAAGAAAGACTCAAAAATTGTTCAAACTATTGATCTGAGATTTAAAACCATATTACATGAATTAAGCCTATCGCCGATTAAATCACAAAAAATTTTCATTCGTCTTGAGATTGACACTAATCCACCAAAGGGCTGGACTACACAAGTTTCATTAATTAATAAAACCTATATTTTCACTGTAACTCATTTTGATTTGCCATCACTTTATGCTTTAAAACTTCACGCTTGTTTCTACAGAAGATACACAAAAGGGAGAGATTTTTATGATCTTATCTGGTATCTAAGTAAAAGAAATGAGCCAAACTATTTATTATTGAATAATGCCATTAAACAGACTGAAAAAAGTGTCGTGAGAATTAACAAAAATAATTTCAAGGATTTCCTCTGTACAAAAATTGAAAAAATCGATTTTAAGAAAGTGAAAAGAGATGTTGAGCGATTTTTAGAAAACAAAAATGAGTTAAAGCTTTTCGACAAAAAATTGATACTCAATACGATAAAATCATCTTACTTCTAATTAATTAAAAATATCTCTTTGCAAAAATACTTAGCTATCCTGAATCGCTTTTCTTCTTAAATATCTCTTTCATCTCATCCGTTTTACTCTTCAAACTTCCAATTTCTTTATTTATTTTTGCCTCCAGTCTGTATCACAATTTTGACATTTAAATTTTAAAGCCATTTTACGTCCTTTTTATGCTTGCAACTTACCTAACTGTAGTTGCTTCTGCCTGAGGCAGACAGGTGATTTATCAGGCTTCGATTTTAATTACCAAATAAATTGGGTAACGACAATTTAATCTGCTGTCTGTAACATTAATGAGCCGTTTAATCTGATGTAAGATTTTGATTTCTTTAGACTAAACAGTTATTCTTAAAACCGCAAATCCTTTGCCCATAAGTGGGCGTATTTCAACCCGCTTGCAGTATTGAATAATACCACAGTTTCACTCTCCCGGATCCAATCCTGCTGGCGCAGGTGCTTGAAGGCAACGAGGGTTGCTGCTCCTTCAGGGCAACAGAAAATACCCTCGGTGCGCCCGATCTGCATTATCGCTTCCATCATTGCATCATCAGTTACCGCGATTGCAGTACCCTTACTTTCCTTTAGTGTACGTAGAATCAAAAAATCACCGATCCCTGCCGGTACGCGCAAACCATCGGCAATGGTTTCTGCGTCACGCCACGGGGTGGCGGTATCTTTCCCTTCATTGAATGCGGTCACGATCGGTGCACACCCCTTTGCTTGAACCGATACCATACGCGGCAACTTCGACTTTATCCAACCAAGATTCTTGAGTTCTTCAAATGCCTTCCACATGCCGATAAGACCAGTGCCGCCTCCGGTCGGGTAGATGACAACATCAGGTAAGTTCCAGCCAAGTTGTTCAGCCAGCTCAAAACCCATGGTTTTCTTGCCCTCTATGCGATATGGTTCTTTGAGCGTTGACATATCAAACCTGCCATATTGTGCTACATCATGAGCTGCCTGCTGACCGCAGTGAGTAATATAACCCTCCACAAGTTTTACCTGAGCCCCTCTGGCTATGCATTCAACGACAAAAGTCTTGGGTACATCCTTGGGCATATAGACAAAGGCTTTCAAACCACCCAGCGCGGCATACGCGCTCATAGACACCGCGGCGTTACCAGCTGACGGCACAACGAGTTCTTGTATCCCGAATTCACGTGCCCGGGATACCGCAACCGACATGCCGCGGTCCTTGAATGAACCGGTTGGATTCTGGCTTTCGTCCTTGATATAGAGATTATCAAAATCCAAAACTTCACCGAGGCTTTGGGCATGGAGCAATGGCGTGAATCCTTCATCGAACGAAAGGATGTTCTTGCTATTCTGCAGGGGGAGCAATTCCTTGTAACGCCACAGGTTTGGTGCGCGTCCGGCTATATCCTCGCGCTTGACTGCTTTACGGACCTTTTTCAGATCATAGAGAACAATTAAAGGTTTACCACAAAACGAACAGAGATTCCAACGTCTATCCGCCTCCAGCTTATTGCCGCATTTTGAACACTCTAAGTGACTGACGAAAGACATGAGAATTTAAGATTCTAGATTTAAGATTTTAGATTTCATTTCCTTTTCCTTGCAGTTTTTAGTGTCTTTGTGAAGATAGCGATTAACTCATTCGATGTAGCTGCCTTTATAAGCTGTTGACCAATGATATTTGCTGCGCGAGCATGCGGGAACCGATCAACAAGCCTAATTACATCCAATGCAAATTGCTTTGTGCGTTTTTTCATCTCTGTCTTTGTCATCTTGTCGATATTTATATCATATACCTAAATAAGTACATGTCAATGATTGACAGCATTATATTAAATTTTAAATCAAGAATCTTAAATCTAAAATTTTATTCCTCTCACCCATCTTCTATCTTTTAGCGAGCATAGTCGCAATGGTGAAGTAGTTAATGACCTTCTGTTTTATGCGGTCATAACGATAGATAAAATCGGGTTTTTCGAGAACCTTTGTTTCAAAACTCCTTGGCGTATCCGTGATGTAAACGCCTTCTTTTTTTAGCAGCAAGTCATTACGACCATCGCCGCCAAAACCGAACTCATAACCTGCTTTGCTAACTGCTCTAACAACTATCGGGTTTACTCTGTTAAATGGGTAAGATATGCTCGTACATTCACCAAGTTCCTGCTGTAAAATTCTCCTGGATTCAAATACTTCGTATTCAACTTCCTGTTCACTCATCCTTGCAAGATTCCGATGGTTCATAGTGTGTGAACCGAATTCAATACCCCAATCTTTCATCTCGTATATCTTATTCCAGGATAGATGCTGGATACGTTTACCCGTAATACTAATATCCCATAAATTATCCTGACCAATGTAATTGACAATAAGAAAAACAACAGCTTTAACACTGTATCTCTTGAGAATTGGAAATGCGTAGTCATATATAGTATCCTCACCATCATCAAAGGCTATAACAACACCATCATCTTTATGTCCGGGGAGAATAATGTCTACCCCTTTATCCAAAATTGATTCCAAAAAACGCGCAAACTGCTCTGGCGTGTTCCAGGTTCCGCAGAATTGGAATTTAGGAGTTATCCTGTGGAACTGTAGAGCTTTCATCCGGTTAGAAAACCTCGCCATTTGCCGAGCGTAGATGCCAATGTTTTCTTTGAATTTCTAACGGGATTTACCACGAGCCAAAACTAACCAACCAACGATTGCCAGAACGACCAAGGATATCCCGGAAACAATAAAGATAGCATCTTTTCTTACGAACGTAGTCAGAGAACCAATGAATAAAGATCCCACAGCAATCAAACAATGGTAAATCCAATCCCGAATAGAAAACATCCTACCCCGCACTAGCTCATCTGCACTCCGATGAATCAATGTATCCTGACCAATGAATATCGGGGATATGGCGAGTCCAGCAACGAAGATTATCCCGGCAAACATCAAATGATGCGTGATAAAAGGAAAAAGAACCAGACCACCACCGATCAAAATAAAACAGAATAACATTAAATCCTTAAGGTCAAAGCGGTGACCCATAACGCCAATTAAAAAAGCACCGGCGAGCAACCCGATCGCTCCAGCTGAGGCAAGGATCCCAACACCGCTGGTGCCCCAACCCATATCCTGTTGGATAGTCGGTATGACAAGCACATAAATAACACAAGTACCGATTATCATCAGCACAATCGATGACATGGCAAAACCGAGATCTTTCTTCTTGGGTATCATCTGCAAGGCGTGTTTCAGATCATGCCAGATCCCTAATAAACCTTTGCGTACAAGGAGAAAAACCCCCCTGGCTTCCAAGTGTTTTTCGCGCTTTGGCGGCTTGGTTAGCTTAACCTTAACTAAATAAAGCATGAAAGCTGAAGCGCCAAAGGTAACAGCATCAAGTATAAAAGCAACAGTCCAACCAGCCAACCCAATGAGTTTGTACCACATATGCCAGTCAACAATCAATCCACCGATCAGCATACCGAGAAAAGTAGCTCCCCTGCCCACAAAATTCACGAGCGAATTGGCTTTCAAAATACCATCTTTAGGTACAAGGTTTGGTATTATGGAATTCCTTGCAGTATTAAAGAAGAGGGTTAAAAGAAACATAAAAAAGACCACGGCAAAAACTGGATATATACTATGTGTGCTAATGAATACTATTGGAATCATAATTGCACAAAGCATTCTCAAAGCATCACAGATTACCATAACCTTTTTCTTGTTCCATCTGTCGATCAAAACACCAGCAATAGGGCCGAAAATAATCACGGGCAAGGTGATTGCGATAATCAATTGCGACAATAAAAACGATACGCTCCCAGGGTAAAGACCGATAATGCCAATAAGTGCAATATAATTCAACTTATCACCGAACTGGCTCACCGTCTGTGACAGTACAAATATCGAGAAGTTCTTATTCTTCAGGGCTTGCCACATGTTTAATATCCTGTGTGTAACACTTCGGCATAGAAATCCAGGATTCTTTTCGTAATAATCTGCCAATCATAGGTTAATGCCTTTTTCCGACCTCTAGCCCCCATTTTTTTCATCCGCTTCTTGTCCTTAAGCAAACTGATGACCTTTTCTGCCAAAGACTCCACATCACATGTTTTACAGAAAAGACCTTGTACACCATCTTGCATCACAGTTTTGTACCCCGGGTTATCAAAAGCAACTATCGGTTTACCTGAAGACATCGCCTCAAGTAAGACAATACCAAAGCTCTCCCCACCTGTAGCCGGTGAACAAAAGATATCGCATGATGCGTAGTACTTTGGCAAATCATCAGGGCTCACATAACCAGCAAATATGACGTGCTCTTTGATATGTTCGTCAACATAACGGCGATAATAGCGTTCAAGAACACCGGAGCCAACAACAATAAGTTTGGCACTTGGGAATTCCCTAAGAACCATTGGAAAAGCCTGAAAAAGATACTTCAACCCTTTTCTTGGTTCAAACCTTCCGACAAACAATATTTTTGGCGAAAATTTCTCTAAGTACCCTATTGATTCGATATCTGGTCTGAACCGGTTAGTATCAATACCATTGGGGATTATGCGATACTTACTTGGAAAGTATTTTGAAACAGAATCACGGGCTACTTCAGAAACTGCAATGAGACCACTTATCTTCCTGAAATACTGTTCCAAAACTGGTTCCCAAAGCAGATATCCAAAACTATCCTTGTATGCCGCATGAAATGTGACAAAGTTCTTTGCATTGGAATACTTCAGCACATAATAAGGTAGAACCGGACCCAAAGGGCCATGGATATGGACAATATCAAAATCCTCACGGTCCAGGAAACGCCTTAATTTCCACGGTATTGTTAAACCAAGGTTGAGGATAGAAAATGACTTGTTCTTTGGGAACAATATCCCCCTGCCCAGTCTTGTGATGTTTTCATCGACATATGGATCATTTTTGCCAAAAGAAGGTGCCATAATCTTCGCATCATGCCCCATATTCCTCAAAGACTGCCAAAGATGCAACATATGTTCAGGAACACCGCCCGTATGGGGATAAAAATCATCAGCAACTATTAGTATCTTCACTCCATCACCATAATCTTAAGAGGGGCTTGCTTCATTGCGTTCCAGTATGACCGAATCCACCACTGCCGCGTTTTGTCTCTTTCAGCTGGTCGACCAATATAAATTCAGCCTGTACAACGCGGTTGAGAACCAATTGCGCAATGCGGTCACCAGATTTTATGCAGAAAGGCTCTTGCCCGAGGTTGAAAAGTATAACCTTTACTTCACCGCGATAATCAGCATCAATCGTCCCTGGTGCATTCAAAATACCGATCCCATGCCTCATTGCCATGCCACTGCGTGGTCTAACCTGTGCTTCATAGCCTTGCGGCAATTCAATCCTAACACCGGTCGGCACAATACAGTATTTCCCCGGTTCAAGAACGATTGTATCGTCAACATCGGCATAAAGATCACAACCTGCCGCCTGCTCACTCTGGTACCTCGGTATGAACTTCCCTGTTATCTTCACTTCAATTTTAGGCATTTTGGATTTTAGGTATTTAGTATTTTTAGGCATTTTGGATTTTAGGCATTTTGGTTTTTTAGGCATTTTGGATTTTAGGTATTTAGTATTTTTAGGCATCTGCCCCTTCTTCTATCCATTCTGGATGGAAAACAAACCATTGGTCAGGATATTTTCTTATGAACTTCTCGAATTTGCTAACCATAAGCCTATTGAATGCATCAGCATCACCGTCAAAGACAACGGGTGATTCAATCACTCCGAGATACCGTGCTCGTTTGTGTGTCGCATTAAGAACCATATATGCGAAGACTACTGGCAACTTCTTCCTGATGATCATTTCTGCCAAACCCTTCGGGATATTTCTTTTCCCTGAAAAAAATCGTACAGAAATACCGTTTTTCATGATATCGCGATCCGCAAGTATGGCAAGAACCCGATTGTTTTTGATTATGTCAAGGAATGCATAACCAGCCCGAGTAACTGGATAGGTCTTCATACCTGTACGCTCTCGGTGTTTTGTGTACAGATCAAACATCTCATCATCCGTTACTTCGACTAACGCGGTCATCGGTATACCGCGGGCTGCCAAATATGCACCGCCATAATCCCAATTCCCAAGATGGAGGCTAATCAAAATACAACCCCTACCCTGAACAAGCGCTTCTTCCACGTTTTCATAGCCGATGCACTCGGCACTTTCAACGATGTCATGCTTTGACATAAAGGCAAGTCGAAAAAAATCCGTCATGGTAAGAGCAAAATTCGTAAATGTTTTCTTTGAAAAAAAATTCAACCGTTTTGAATCAATACGCTCATTTGAAAAAATATGCTCCAGGTTACGTTCAATGTAACGCCGCTTTGTTTTAAAAAAACAACAGTACAGAAATCCTATACCAGTTGCAATCTTATCCGCAAGTTTCACGGGCATAACGTGCGCCAGTCCCACGCCAATTTTTTGCAGCTGCGCAACCGGATTCATGTACCAGGTGTTTAATCCTTATAAGCTTGAAGAGCAGCGGCTAAGACTTCAACTGCTTCCTTGAGATCCTCACTCTTTAAGACGTAAGCAACGCGCACTTCACTAACGCCCTTGTCAAAAGACGAGTAGAAACCATTGGCCGGAGCGAGCATCACCGTCTTGTTCTTGTAAGCAAAGTCGGTCAAGAGCCATCTGCAAAATCTATCTGCATCTTTTACTGACAACCTCAACACACTGTAAAAAGCACCTTCTGGCTTATGTGCATAGACCCCCTGGACTGTATCCAGCCCTTCGAATAACAAATTCCGTCGCATCTCGTATTCCTTAATCATTGGTCGTATGTATTTATCGATATTTTTGTACGCGGCTATCGCGCCAATCTGTTCAAGGGTTGGCGGACAAAGCCGCGCCTGTCCGAATTTCAGAAGCCGGTCCATAATCGTTTTATTATGACTTATTATCGTACCAACACGTGCGCCGCATGCTGAAAACCGCTTGGAAATGGAATCCATAACAATGACACGGTCCTTGATCTCAGGCATAGAAAGTGCACTTATCTGGGACTTACCATCGTAGACAAATTCCCGGTAAACTTCATCCGAAAGGAGATACAAATTGTACTTCTTGCAGAGGCTGTTTATTATGAACATCTCTTCCTCAGTGAGCACTGTTCCAGTTGGGTTGTTTGGCGTGTTTATGAGTATCGCCTTTGTTTTGGCAGTAATCTTAGCCTCAATGACTTCCTTAGATGGCACGCGGAAGCCATCTTCGACTTTGGTCGTGATGGGAACGAGCTCCAACTGCGACATTACGGCAAAGCCATTGTAATTTGTGTAGAACGGTTCAAAGACAATTATCTCGTCGCCCGGGTCAGCAACTGTCATCATCGCGAAAATAATTGCTTCACTCCCTCCAGTAGTAATCCACACATTATCTATGTCAATGTCAAAACCCAGATTCCTATGGTAATCAACGACTGCCACCCTAAGATCAAGCAACCCACCTGAAGGACCATAGCTGAGGACATCTTCATGAAAACCAGCAATCGATTCAAATATCTCAATAGGAGTTTTAATATCCGGCTGTCCGATGTTCAGATGAAATACATGTTTGCCTTTTTTCTTTGCCTCATCGGCATAAGGAACCAGCTTACGAATTGCCGAATATGGCATCTGCTCTGCTCTTTTGGATAATTTCATTTCAGCCATGCAGAATTATATATATCTAACTATGAAAGTCAATATAAGGGGAGTCCCATGAACTTCCCATTAAAGCGTGCTGTGTACGCTTGACTTTTGTCCATTTAAGCATATACTTAAGCTCATGAAAATTAATATTACTAATCAAGAGATCACCGACTTTACTGGTGACATTATCATAATAAATCTGTTTGAAGGGGTGCGCACGCCTGGTGGCGCTACCAGTACAATGGATAAAGCTCTCAGCGGGATAATTTCAAAACTCATTAGAAAAGGTGAACTATCTGGCAAACTCGGGGAAACCGTTATCGTCCATACTTTTGGAAAAATCAAAGCCGACAAGGTTCTAATCGTAGGTTTGGGTAAGGCTAACGATCTTAACGTTGAACAGATAAGAAAGGCAGCAGGTGCAGCGATTAAACGGGCACGCAAAGCAGGTGCCAGAAAAGTTGGTACGATTGTCCACGGCGCAGGCATTGGCGGTATTGAACCAAAGCTGGCGGCGCAGGCATTAACCGAAGGTTCTTTGCTGGCATTGTATGAATTTAAGAAATATAAAAAGTCACACAAGAAACCGATTATCCATCTTTCAATCGTTGAAATGGACCGCAGAAAAATCTCCAAGTTCAAGAAAGGCGCAGAAACCGGCACGATCCTTGCACAGGCGCAGAATATTGCCCGTGATTTTATCAATGAACCTGGTAATAACCTGACACCAGAGAAGCTTGAACTCAAATTGAAAAAGGCGATAAAGACTCTGGGTTTAAACAAAATCATTCAATATCGAGCCTTAAAGAAAAAAGACCTCGAAACATTAAAAATGGGTGCGCTGATGTCAGTTGCAAGAGGTAGCAATAACAAACCCGCGTTCATTGTCCTTAGATATAAGAACGCGCGTAAACCTCTGACCTGTCTCATCGGTAAAACTGTGACATTTGATTCAGGTGGTATCTCTTTGAAATCTCCTGCTGGTATGAGCCTCATGAAAGGCGATATGTCAGGTGGTGCGGCGGTGATTGGCGCCACCCTTGCATTAGCCAAGGCAAAAACCAGGGTAAATCTAATGACTATTATCCCAGCCGTAGAAAATATGCCGTCGGGCACCGCATCAAGACCGGGCGATGTTGTTACGGCAATGAACAAAAAGAGCATTGAAATAGTCTCTACAGACGCAGAAGGTAGAATGACTTTAGCCGATGCTATCTGTTATGCTGAGCAGAAAAAAGCCAGAACAATAATCGATATCGCAACATTGACTGGGGGTTGTGTGGTTGCGCTCGGCAACATCGCGGCAGCAGTCATGGGTAATGACCAAAGGCTGATCGATCTGCTGCTCTGCTGTGCAGAGAAAACCGGTGAGAAGATGTGGCAACTTCCCTTATTTGACGAATATAAAAAGCAAATCAAAAGCGATATCGCTGACGTTAAAAACTCAGGCGGTCGAGGAGCCTCGGCTATTACCGCAGGTTTATTCCTAAAAAAGTTTGTCGACAAAGCACAGTGGGTCCATATTGACATGGCGGGCAAAGAAATAAGTGAAAAGGAAAGCTTCTATACCCCAAAAGGCGGGACTGGATACGGCGTCAGAACTCTTTTTGAACTTGTCCAGAAACTCTAATAGCCTTGTTAATCCTTTTTATCATAGGATTTAGCCTGAACAGCGTAGCAACGCCCATTAGCTATTATACTCTGTCCAATGCTGCATTCACTGCATTTCGCGGTAATTATCAAGTATTTATTGAACCCAAGGATATCGGAGAAATCGCTATTTTCAACTGTTCTGCACGTTTTTCTGATTGCGGTCTTGGCTTCTCGAATAGAGATGAAGGTATTGAGCAAAAAAATTGGGCAAGTATAAGCTACCATGTACGAAAAATACCGATCTCTATAGGACTCAATGCTGGAATCATTAAGATTTACGACAATACCGACGGCTTACTTGACCTGGGGGTCTGGTACAGGAATAGACTCTCACTTGGCATTACTTATTCCAATATACTTAATCGTGGCAAGATACTAAGGGCAGGCATATCCTATACATGGAAACAGTTCATGGCAGGCGTTGAACTTGAAGACTCAATACGTAACCAGAGTCTAACACCATACGGAGTAATCGGCATCATACAACCGGTCGGAGACTTCTGCTTAAAAGCCTATGCAGGGGTCAGTCAGCATAACTTGGATGTCGGACTCGGCATCGAATTCAGAGATTTTATAAACGCCATGGTTTTCTTCACGGATACGATCAAAGTGCTTATTGGATTTAATTTTCGACCACCGGTAATAACAAAAACGGTTACGGTTGTTGACACGCTGCTCGTTAAACAACCAGTTATTGTCGAGAAAACCGTCATAAAGAAAGAACCAAAACCTACCCCGGTCAAGCCGTTGTCAAAAAAAGACAAGCAATACTGCGAAGAACACTATTTGAAAGGCATTGAAAATTACGTAAATGACCATTTAGAAGAAGCGATCGTCGAATGGAACCTGGTTACTAAGGTCTGTTCTGATTATAAGGATGTTAAACGCTATCTTGAAAATGCACGCGCAAAATTGAAGTTGTTGGAAGAATGAATTGTACCATGTCAGCAACAGACGTGTAACCCTTATAGAACCCTTATATGAGTGAAAAGCTTTCAGACATAACTATATGTGAGAAATGCGGGTACAAGAACAAAAAGGACATCACCCACTGCGCTCATTGTGGGAATGAAATGTACCGCGACTACTACAAGGGACTCTGGTTGAGGAATACTATCATCACGCTTATCCTTTTCTTGGTACCATTTTTCATACTCTTCTATGTTATAAACGTCGAAATAAGTACACACTTTGAAAATCAGGTGATGCGCGGTTTAGAGTATTCGGTCGACATGAACGTAAAAATAGTGAAATCATTTCTAGATGAGAGAAAACAAGATCTCTTGTCGATCGCTAAGTTGGACATAGCACTGCTCACAGATTTACAGACGAAGAAATCGTTTTTCAATAGCTTCATTATAGAAAACCCCTGGTATGAATTCATTGCAGTGGTTGATCTTCAGGGCGACGTTGTGTTTTCCACCAATGGATTAGAGGCAAACATTGCACATACAGGTTACTTCAAGAGAGCTTTCCAAGGACAGTTTTGCAACAGTGGTATATTTTACTCGGAAATCCTGGATACGACAGCAATGTTGATGTCATCTCCCTTCGTTAACCAAAACAATAAGATAATCGGAGTGATCTTCGCTTCTCTATCTCTTAAGACATTCTACGATTTGATAGTCGACTTGCGTATTGGTGAGACGAGCGAGGTATTTCTCGTTGATGAACGGGGTCTCTTCCTGTCACCATCAAGGCTCGGCGGCGAGGTACTGAAAGAGTATGGACACTTCAAAAATGAGAAGAACCCCCATACTGGCGAGCGTGGGATAATCACGCATCTTGACTACCGGGGCAAAGAAGTCTTATGCGCTTTCAGAAAATTCGATAACCTTAACTGGTATCTCGTTTCTGAAATGGACGTAGAAGAGGCTCGAGCTCCGGCAACGAAACTCAGGAATGTCTTATTCACAACGTTTCTCATATTTGGCTGCTTTTTGCTGCTTTCTTCGGTACTGTTCTCGCGACGAGTAACACAGGTCCTTAAGAACCTCACGCGCAACTTAAAAGATACCCTTGATGACCTCAGCAAGAAAAAGAACACGATCAACACCATCAACAAAGAACTACGGAATCGACTGCACGAATGCGAAACTCTGAGCGCACAACTTCGCGTATCTGAAGAATACATCAAGAACATCATTAATAGTATTTCAAGCGGCCTCATTGCCGTTGATAAATCAAAGGCAATAACATACTGCAATGATTTCGCACACCACTTCACTCACAAAAAGAGTATCAAGATGCTTTTGAATCTTTACACAGTATTTCCAATCCTGGAAGCAAAAGAAATCAAAGGCTCTATCGAAAAGATCCTTTTGGAAGAAAAACCATTTCGCCTCAAGAGAGTTGCAGCCAAGTTGGCTGCACAAACGATAATATTCAGCATTGCCGGATTTCCAATTAGAGATGGTGAAGAGATAGTCGGCGCTACGCTCCTCATTAATGACATTACCGAACAAGAACAGTTTCACGCACAGATGGCAGATTATGAAAAACTCTCTGCCTTGAGTCAATTAGCATTGGGTGCTGCTCATGAAATAAATAATCCATTATTAGGGATTACATCGTATATTGAACTTCTCCTTGAAGAAGAGGAAGATGTGGAAAAGAAAACCAGAGCCAAAGAGGTTCTTGATAACGCCTACAGGATTTCTGAAACAGTTAGAGGATTATTAAATTTCGCCCGGCCAACACCGCCTAAATTTACAAAAATAAGTCTGAACAAATTAATATCAGAAACGCTTTCATTTTTACATCATCAACCAATTTTCAGAAAAATCGAAATCAATAAGACCCTATCTGATGCAGTCCCCCAGGTTACTGCAGATGTCAATCAGATAAGGCAGGTCTTAATTAATATCTTTATTAATGCTGCCCAGGCAATGCCTGATGGTGGAACACTCACAATAATAACAAGCAAAGTTAAATTCGAAGGATTAGTAGAAATACGCATTATTGATACAGGCATGGGAATATCTCGAAGTGATATAAAAAGAGTCTTTGAACCATTTTTCACGACAAAAAAGGGCGAGGGAACCGGTCTTGGACTCAGCATAAGTTATAGCTATGTGAAAAACCACAGTGGTGAAATCAGTATACGGAGTGAAATCAATAAAGGCACTGAAGTGATAATACGGTTGCCGATCAGGCAAGAGGCTAAGATTCAATCTGAGGTCATCGAATAATGGCCGCGTCTATTTTAATTATTGATGATGAGGTTCTAACCTTAAATAATCTAAAAAGGGTACTTGAAAAAGTTGGCTATGAAATACTCCTCGCTGATTCAGGAGAAACTGGTTTAGAGATTTTCAGAAAACATCGCCCCAATCTGGTGCTTGTCGATTTAATGCTTCCAGGTATTGATGGTATAGAGGTCCTTAAGAGAATAAAAGAAACAGCTGCAAATACCGCGGTCATAATGATAACTGCCTATGAAATAATAGAAAAGGCAATCCTGTCAATGAAACTTGGCGCTTATGATTACTTACTCAAACCATTTAAAATCAGCGATTTAAAAACAGGTGTGGCACGTGCTCTTGAACTTCAATCATTGAAAATCAGGATCATAGAAACAGTTGAAACAGAAAAGGGGAAATACTATTTCGACAAAATAACAGCAAAGAATAAAAAGATGGCAGATGCATTGGAAACTGCCCGTAGGGTTGCATCTTTAGGGAAAACTGCAGTTCTAATAACAGGAAAGAGTGGCGTGGGTAAAGGAATTCTTGCGCGGGCAATCCATTACAATAGTCCAAGGGTCAATGGACAGTTCATAGAAATCAACTGTGCTGCAATACCTGATAACCTTCTAGAAAGTGAACTCCTTGGTTATGAACCTGGTGCATTTACTGACGCCCGACGTCGGAAAATCGGTCTTTTTGAAAAAGCTGACCACGGAACCATTTTTTTGGATGAAATTGCTGATATGCCATTACCCCTTCAGGCTAAAGTCCTTAAGGTATTGGAAGAACAATCCTTTGCAAGATTGGGTGGTACAGATCAAATAAAAATCGATGTCAGAATCATTACCGCAACCAACAAAGACTTAAAAAAAGAAATAGAAAAGGGGAATTTTAGAGAAGATTTGTTCTACAGGTTGAATGTTGTACCCATAACAATCCCTCCTTTAAAACAAAGGAAAGAAGACATTATTCCTCTTGCCCTCATTTTTATTCATAATTTCAACCAAGAGTTGCACAGAGATTTCAAGGGGATATCTGAAGAGGCAGCCAAGGTTTTGTTGGCATATGATTGGCCAGGCAATGTTCGTGAATTAAAAAATGTTATTGAAAGAATAATGGCATTGAACCAATCAGAAGAAATTCTACTTAAACATCTGCCTTTGGAAATAAGGTCACCGAAGGTCGAAACAAGGTTACCTGTTTTAAAAGAAAGAGTTGATAAACAAGAATTCATAAGCCTAAGCGAATTAGAAAAAAAATACATCAAAGAAGTTCTAAGATATACCGGAGGTAATAAATCAAAAGCAGCAAAAATACTTGGAATACACTTCACTTCACTCCTCAGAAAACTAAAGTCAATAGAATAGATCATAATAAGCTAATCGCACTATAGCATTTTGATATGAATTATTGCAAAATGCTATACTCATAAATAAAAATCCTCTAAATTTCAAAACATAATTCTGGCACGAATTTTGCCTGTTAACTATTCATATGGAGGTTAATATGGTAAAAATTAACGATAACAAAATCAATCAAAAAAAATACGACCCTTTTATTGAAGCAACACTTCAATATGAAAGGGCTGCAAATGTGCTCGACTTAGAACCATGGATCTATAATCGTCTCAAATATCCAGAAAAGGAACTCACCGTTCATATGACAATCACCAAAGACAATGGGAAGATTGCAACATTCACCGGGTTTCGGGTGCAGCACTCTACAATAAGAGGTCCTGGAAAAGGGGGCATACGATATAGTCAGGATGCATCATTAACTGAATGTAAGGCATTAGCAGCCTGGATGACTTGGAAGACTGCGGTGTTGGATTTGCCACTGGGCGGTGCTAAGGGTGCAGTAATCTGTGATCCTCCAAATATGTCTGAGAATGAACTTGAAAAACTTACTAAGGAATACACCTATGCGATCAAAGATATAATCGGACCGCAAAAGGACATACTAGCACCTGATATAAATACCAATGCTCAAACAATGGCATGGATATGTGATGCATACAGTCGGCATGTGGGCCATTTCGAGCCCGCAGTCGTTACTGGTAAACCATTATGCATTGGTGGTTCAAAAGGCAGGTCAGGCGCTACAGGATTGGGGATGTACTATACCCTACTTGAGGCATCAAAGCATCTTGAATACCCGCTTGAAGGTAAAAGAGTCGCCATTATCGGATACGGCAATGTCGGTTCCTCAATTGCCCGATTACTTTATGATTACGGCTGTAAAATAGTCGGTATAACTGATATTTACGGCGGAATATTCTATAAAAATGGCATCAAGATACCAGAGCTTGATAAATACGTCTGCAAAACAAAGACTGTCAAGGGATTCAAAAAATATGATTCAATCACTAACGACGAATTAATTGAGCTCAACTGCGATATCCTACTCCCCTGTGCATTAGAAGGTATGATTCATAATAAGAATGCCAATAAGATAAGAGCTAAGATAATCTGTGAAGGAGCCAATGGTCCAACAACAACCGAAGCCGATGAAATACTGGTTGATAATAATGTCTTCATAATACCAGATATTCTTGCCAATGCTGGTGGTGTTACAGTATCTTATCTTGAGTGGATACAGGATATCCAGAGAGTTTTCTATGAAGAAAAAGAGGTCAAAAATAGATGTTGGAAAATGATGCAGAGATCTTTCTGGGACGTTGTTCGTATTGTAGATAGAAACAAAACAGATACGCGTAACGCGGCATACATACTTGCTGTTCAGCGAATAGCCGACTCTGTAAGACTATTCGGTAAAGTTGGCAGGAATTAGATAGCCTGCTATGCACATACGTGCAAAGAGAACAAAGGGCTGGGTGTATAACCCAGCCCTTTTGCTTATTTACCCCGTAGAATACAAAAGATCGGTATCTTTAAACAGATTAACTTCATTGTTGAAGCCATATTTTTAGTTGGCTGTAATTTCTATTCTATTATTCCACGGGGCAGGGGTAACTATTGCATTTTGCAATAGTGCGAAAAGCAATCTTGATGTTGACTCAATCTTAAAAATGTATATAATAATCCACCAAGAAAGGAACCGGATGAAATATAACTCAAAAGAAGTCATCAAGATTATTAAAGGATATCAGGCAAAAAAATCAAAATTACTTGTCATTTTAACGGATATCCAGGCTAAATACAATTGGTTACCACCTAACGCCATAGAAGTAGTTTCTGAAAAACTGTGTGTACCATTAATTGATGTATATGGTGTCGCCTCATTCTATCATGCCTTCAGTTTAACCCCACGCGGTAAGCATATCGTTACTGTTTGTACTGGAACAGCCTGCCATGTACGCGGTGCGCCAATTGTTCTTGACCGAATTCGGGCAAAACTGGACATCGAACCTGGCTGCACAACAAAAGATGACCAATTTACCTTAGAAACAGTTAACTGTCTCGGTGCCTGCGCACTCGCACCAATTGTGGTTGTGGACGATCATTACCATGGACAATCGACACCGCAGAAGGTTGACGCGATTCTCGCTCGATATCGCAAGAAGAAAACAACTAAAAGGAAACCCGAGAAAAAGATTAAGAAACGCAAAACGACAAAAAGAAAAACTTCAAGAAAAACCACTAGAAAAGCCAAGAAGACAAAGTGACCCTTGATAAAATAAAGGAATTACTCAACTGCCGAGTCTTGTATGGATCTCACAAGCTCCAGCTTGACGTAAAATCAGCCAAAGCCTCAGACCTTATGAGCGATGTTCTGAGATTCTCCGGACCTGCTAAACTATTACTGACTGGCCTCACCAATATACAGGTAATCAGAACATGTGACATTGCTGGTATTTGTGCGATAATCTTTGTCCGGGATAAAATACCTACTGCCGAGACTATTGAATTGAGCAAGAAATGTGATATTGCAGTACTCGTTAGTAATTTTTCTATGTTCGAATCGTGCGGCATTCTGTACTCAAATGGCATAAAAGGTGTGACAATACAATCAATAAAGCAATAATATAATGCATAAAAAGACTGCTTTTGAACAGATCTTCCAAATCAAAGGTGGAGACTTCATAAATGCAGGTGAGCCATCAATCAAGATACGAAATATCTTAAAGGACATAGGCATTGATGCTGACATCATACGAAGGGTTGCAATTACTGCGTATGAGGCAGAAATGAACGTTGTAATGTACGGACAACGCGGCACGATGAAACTTCTTGTTACGCCTGAAAAGATAGTACTCCATATACAAGACAAAGGCCAAGGAATTGAAGATATTGAACTGGCAATGAAACCAGGATTCACAACAGCGACAGAAGAAATGAGAGAAATGGGGTTTGGAGCAGGTATGGGTTTACCCAATATCAAAAAAAATGCGGATCGTTTCAATATACGTTCAACTATCGGACAAGGCACTAAACTTAGGATAACCTTTAAAGTTAAATAGGAAAAATGGCTAAGTCTGGGTTTTTTCACTCAATAAGAATTGACAGAAAGAAATGCATTGGTTGCGTTAGGTGCATGAGAGATTGTCCAACAAAAGCTATACGAGTAAAAAACGGCAAGGCAGTAATCAATAAAGAACGGTGTATTGATTGTGGTGAATGTCTCAGAGTGTGTCAGCATGACGCGGTAGTTCCCCTTACCACATCATCGGCTGATCTTAACAGATTCCAATTCAAAGTAGCGCTTCCTTCTCCAGTTCTGTATTCACAGTTTGGACAACACATTATGCCAAATGAAATACTTTCGGTGCTCAAAGAGCTAGGGTTCGATCTTGTCTACGATGAAGCACTGGTGTGCGAAATGACGAGCCGAGCCATTGAAAAGTATCTTGATGAAAACAAAGGCCCAAAACCAGTGATCTCTTCTACCTGTCCGGTAGTTGTACGGCTTATTCAACGCCTATTCCCTAGTTTGTGCAATCTCATCATACCGATTGAACCACCGCGAGAGATTGCCGCAAAGAACCTACGCATGGAAATATCCAATAAATACAATGTGAAGCAAGATGATATAGGTATCATACACATTACGCCGTGCGCTGCAAAAATGGTCTCAATCAATCGTCCCGAAACCATGAAGAAATCACACCTGGATGGCGCCTTATCGATTCAGGAGATTTACAACGAAGTAATGATGAAACTGAAAAAACCAAAAAAACATCATATTCTTGATACCCAAAGCCGAGTAAGCGGTATTGGAATTGGTTGGACAATCACTGGTGGTGAAATACGCGGACTCAAGTACGTCCACTCAGTATCAGTATCCGGAGTCTACGACACTATTAGAATTCTCGAAGATGTCGAATCAGGAAAGCTAAAAAATATTGAATACCTCGAATGTTCAATTTGCCCTGATGGATGCATAGGTGGTCCTTTAACTGTTGAGAATAGATTTGTAGCGAAAAGTAATGTCCTCCGTTTGATCAAGACATTCGGCGGCAAAAAAAGAGTTGATTATCATTTTGTCGAAAAGCTCTATCAGCAGAAGTTCTTTTCATTCGAGGCCTCAGTAAAACCTAAACCATTCCCACCGCTTGATAAAAATAGAGAAAAAGCAATCAAGAAAATGAAACTTGCTGAAAAAATACTAAAAAAACTACCCGCTACAGACTGCGGTGTTTGTGGGGCACCGGACTGCCGTACGTTTGCAGAAGACGTGGCTCGTGGAGAGGCAAAAATCAATGATTGTCTGTTTATTAAAACGGACAAGGGGCAAAAATGAAGAATAAAGATATCAAAATTTCGAATATTATTGAAAGCTGTAACCTGAAGGTAGTATGTTGCCAGGAACTGTCAGGTAGAGGAATAGAAGGTGGGTACGCGAGCGACTTACTTAGTGATGTTATGGCAAATACTAAAGCGGGTGATATCTGGGTGACACTACAAGGACATCCAAATATCGTCGCGGTCGCCAAACTAAAAGAACTCGCCGGGATAATCATTGTAAACGGTCGAACGCCAGAAGAGGAAACTCTTAACAAAGCGAAGGCAGAAAATATCATCATTCTCACCAGCAATCTTCCGGCATTTGAGTTGATAGGTAGATTATATGAATCCGGCATATCTGGAATGCGTTAATGCCGCGATGTTATCTGGCAGATCTACACATCCATACATGTTTATCGCCGTGTGCCGATTTGACGATGTCACCTACAAGAATAGTAAATAGGGCTATGGCAAGGAAGCTGGATATTATCGGAATATGTGACCACAACTCTGCCGAGAATGTACAGGCTACAATCAATGCCGCATGCAAGAATGACCTGACAGTATTGGCTGGGATGGAGGTTACGAGTGTAGAGGAAGTTCACGTGATCGCGCTCTTTGACGAAACAAGCCAAGTTTTAAATCTACAAGAAACTGTTTATGCAAACCTTACACCCGAGGAGAATAAAGAAGAACTGTTTGGCGAGCAAATAGTTGCCAATGAATTCGATGAAGTCGAAGGATATAACAAACGACTTCTGATCGGAGCAACGACACTGACCCTGACAGAAATAGTAAAAATAATTCATACTTGTGGTGGACTGGCAATAGCTTCTCACATTGACCGGGAGAGCTATAGCATTATCGGGCAACTCGGGTTTATCCCTGAAGATCTTGAAATCGATGGACTTGAAATCTCTCCAAATAGCAACCGAAATGATGCCCTGCGTAAATTTCCAGAAATTAAAAAATTTCCACTCGTTTTTTCATCTGATGCCCATTTTCTAGACAATATCGGCAAAGCAGCGACATCATTTCTACTTGAGGAACCAACTGTGAACGAAATTCGAAAGGCACTAAAAAATGAAGACGGACGGAAAATAATCATATGAAATGCAGTAATCGCAGCATCATTTCATTCACAGTATCGTCCCTACGGGACTTGCAGTATCGCCTTCGGCTCGCCTCATTAAACAATGTAACAGAAATAAGTATGGCATATAATCGAAATTATTATTTAACAGGGTTCGTTAATAATGTTTTTTGGCGAATCCGCCAAAGGCGGATGATACTGCGAGCAAAGCGATCCTGCGTCTCCTGCGAGACTGTTTCGAGATTTATCGAGAAACACAGCGATACTGCGATATTACGAACGGAGTGAGAAATATTTTGCAGGATCTTTCTTTACATATTCTCGATATTGTTGAAAATTCTATTGATGCTGGAGCAAAGAAAATAGAAATTATTATCAAAGAAAACGTCAAACAAAATATGCTCGTGCTGAAAATTAAAGATAATGGCAAAGGAATGGATAAAAATACTATAGCCAAAGCACTTGACCCGTTTTATACTACAAAAAAAACAAGAAGAATCGGCTTGGGTCTTTCTATGCTTGCACAGGCAACAAAAGAAGCAGATGGCACTTTCCAAATAAAATCACAAAAAGGAAAAGGCACTACAGTCATTGCCAAATTCGTATATGACCATATTGACCGAAAACCAATCGGCAATATGACAGAAACAATTATTGCTTTAATTGCAGGTAAAGGAATGGATGTTGATTTCATTTATGAACATCACAAGAATAGTCATGGTTTTGTTTTTGATACGAGAACCATTAAAAAAGAGATCAAAGATATACCTATAAATAATGGAGAAGTTTTGAATATCTTGAGGGAAAATATCATTAAAGAATTAAAAAGAATAGGAGCAAGGCCTTAAATGAATATCAAAGAAAAATCTGCGTTTTAGCACCCCCACCC
This sequence comes from Candidatus Stahliibacteriota bacterium, assembly GCA_030602565.1. Lineage (GTDB taxonomy): Bacteria > Hydrothermota > Tepidihabitantia > SM23-42 > SM23-42 > JAUVZL01. Next base: position 9,117 of record JAUVZL010000009.1, on the reverse strand, counting down.
CTCCCTCCCCCTTCAAGGGGGAGGGAGGGGGTGGCTGAATAGAAAGGAGCAGTAAATGAAAAAACTAAAAATCGGGGATTTGGAAAAAATAAGAGAAAAGGCGAGAAGAACAGCTAATTTAAGGCAGGGTAAAGCAAGGGCAAAAATTACAGTCCACATGGGAACATGCGGTATTGCCGCTGGTGCACGTGAAATCCTCACCGCTTTAATGAAGGAAATCGAGAAAAAGAAAATCAAGGACGTAATAGTGACAACATCGGGCTGTGCCGGACTATGCAGTCGTGAACCAATGGCAACAGTTGAAATAACCGGTAAAGCGCCTGTGAAGTACGTGGACCTAGACGCAGCCAAGATGAAGAAGATCCTGGTGAACCACGTACTCAAAGGAACTGTTGTCAAAGAGTATGCCCTGGCTATAGGTAGTGAAAGAACGTATTGAGTAGGAGAATAAATTGAAGCAGTACCGAACACATTTATTAGTTTGTGCTGGAACAGGATGTGTAGCAGCTGGTTCATTTGAAATCAAAAAAGTACTGGAAAAGGAAATTGCCAAACATAAACTGCAAAATGAAGTCGCAGTCATTACGACTGGCTGTAACGGCTTCTGTGAACGCGGACCAATTGTCGTTGTTCAACCTGACGGTATATTCTATCAGAGACTAACCACCGATGATATTCCGCTCCTGGTAAAAGAACACCTCTTAAAGGGTCGTCCCGTACAAAATCTCATGTACATCCCGCCCGAAGAAGAAAAACCAATACCCAAACTGATGGACATCGGATTCTTCAAACACCAGCGGCTTATCGTCTTGAAGAACCGCGGCCGCATCGACCCAGAGAACATCGAGGAGTACATTGCTTTTGACGGCTATCAGGCGCTTGAGAAAGCGCTCTCAACAATGGGGCATGAACAAATCATAGACGAGGTCAAAGCCTCGGGTCTGCGGGGCCGTGGTGGTGCTGGATTTCCTACTGGACTAAAATGGGAAAGATGTCGAAACTCACCGGCTGATGTAAAATATGTCGTTTGTAATGCTGATGAAGGTGATCCTGGTGCGTTTATGGACCGAAGTGTTTTAGAAGCAGACCCACATGCAGTGCTTGAAGGAATGATTATAGGTGCAAAGGCAATAGGCGCACAAAAAGGTTACATATATATTCGTACTGAGTATCCGTTGGCATTAAAGCGACTCCGAATTGCCATTGAACAAGCTGAGAAGTATTGTCTGCTTGGCAAGGGTATTCTGGGAACCGAATTTGATTTCTCAATTGAACTTGTGCAAGGTGCCGGTGCTTTTGTCTCAGGCGAAGAAACATCATTATTAGCTGCCATTGAAGGTAAAGTGGGTGTGCCAAAACAGCGACCACCTTATCCAGTACAAAAAGGGCTCTTCAAGAAACCTACAACTATCAATAACGTAGAAACATGGGCAAACGTCCCGCAAATCATACTCAAAGGAGCTAAGTGGTTCTCAGCAATGGGAACTGAAGGAAGTAAAGGTACAAAGATTTTCTCACTCGTGGGTAAAATAAACAATACAGGGCTCGTTGAAGTACCCATGGGTATCACACTCAAAGATGTGGTTTATGAAATCGGCGGCGGGATTCCCAAGCACAAATCATTCAAAGCGGTTCAAACAGGTGGTCCTTCAGGAGGTTGCATACCCAAGAAATTGCTCGACCTACCTATTGACTACGAGAATTTGAAACAAGCCGGCTCAATGATGGGTTCAGGTGGAATGATTGTAATGGACGAAGACACGTGTATTGTTGATGTAGCAAAGTACTTCATGAACTTTTTACGGGATGAGTCGTGTGGCAAGTGCCTTTCCTGCCGCGAAGGAACACAACGGATGTGGGAGATTCTTGATAAAATCACCCGGGGACTAAGCACCATGCAAGACCTTGAACTGCTTGAAGAACTCGCTATTGCCACAAGGGATGCATCGATGTGCGGGCTCGGACAGTCGGCAGGTAATCCCGTATTGAGTACGCTGAGGTATTTCCGTGACGAGTACATAGCACATATTAAATACAAAAAATGTCCCGCAGCAGTATGTAAAGAGATAATCTCTTCCCCTTGTCAACACACATGCCCTATTGACACTGATGCTCCTCAATACATCGCTTATATTGCCAGAAATGAATTTAAGAAAGCATATGATATTATCCTAAAAGATAATCCACTTTTAGGTGTATGTTCTCGTGTGTGTCATCATCCTTGTGAATTAAAATGTCGCGCCGGCCAAGGTGGAGATCCTATTTCAATCCGTGCCCTTAAGAGATTCGTAGTTGAATATGGCAATGGTAGAAAAACAAAGCGAATAAAGAAAAAGTTAAGCGGTGAAAAAGTAGCGATTATCGGCTCAGGACCATCAGGTCTAATGGCGGCATATTCCCTCGCAGAGAAGGGCTACGCCCCTACAATCTTCGAAGCAAAACCGATGATAGGTGGAATGCTTAGACTTGGTATTCCTGAATGCCGTCTGCCAAGAACTGTCTTAGAGGAAGACATTACACGGATTATAAATGCCGGCGTAGCAATTGAACCAAATAAAGAATTGGGGCGTGATTTCACTATAAAAGACTTATTTGACGAGAATTACAACGCCATATATGTTGCCATTGGTGCACACAAGAGTATAAAACTGGCAATACCAAATGAAGATGCAAAAGGAGTTATTCCGTCGATGGAATTTCTTACTCAATTTCATCTTGGTAAAAAGGTGAAAGTCGGAAAACTAATCGGTGTTATTGGCGGTGGGAATTCTGCAGTAGATGCCGCAAGAACGGCAAATCGTTTAACTGGTGTTGAAAAAGTCATGATTATATATCGGAGAACTCGAACAGAAATGCCAGCCTACAGAGAGGAGGTTGATAGCGCGATTGAGGAAGGTATTGATATTCAATTCTTGACCGCACCAATCAATGTTATCACAAAGGATAATAAAGTAGTTGGAATAGAGTGTATTAGAATGAAACTTGGTGATGTAGATAAGAGCGGGCGCAGGCGACCAATTCCAATTAAGGGTTCAGAGTTCGTCCTGGAACTCGACACATTGATCCAGGCAATTAGCGAACAACCCGATATCTCATGCTTAGGAGAAAAGCATGAATTTGATATCTCTGGCTGGAATACATTCGTGGTTGACCATGAGACTTTATCAACAAATATCCCGGGAGTTTTTGCGGGCGGAGACGCAATACGTGGACCGAGCACGGTTATCGAAGCAATGGCTAACGGTAAAAAAGTAGCACAATCAATTGACAAATACCTAAAAGGACAACCAATCGAATTCACCTACTCGGTTACAAGACCGTCGATCTACGTGGAACCCGTGAAATTGAAAGTCGAAGAAGTTCTTGAAAGCCAAAGACAGGAAACAGAACAACTTCCTGCTGCTAAACGCAGGAAGAATTTTAAGGAAGTTAATTTGGGTTTGGACAGGAAATCTGCTATAAGAGAAGCCAAACGATGCTTAAGGTGCGATTTAGAAATAAGGGAATTGGATGACAAAAAGGAATCAAAATGATAACATTTAAACTGAACGGACTGGAAGTGCAGGTCGAACATGGTTCAACAATTTTAGAGGCATGTAAATTTTACGGCATTGATATTCCAACCCTATGCTATAATGAAGGACTATCTTCTTATGGTGGATGCCGACTTTGTTTGGTTGAAATCGGCGAAGGCGAAAATGCCAAACTTGTGAGTTCATGTACATATCCAGTTGAACAAGGGCTCAAAGTCAGAACTAATACCAAAAGGGTAATCAATGCCCGTAAGATGATGATTGAACTCCTCTTGTCAGTATGTCCATCATCAAAGACGATCCAGGATTTGGCATCAAAATACAATGTTAAAAAAGTTCGTTTCCCGATACGGCACGATGATTGTATACTCTGTGGACTCTGCGTTCGAATGTGTAAAGAACAGATGCAATCCGGTGCAATAGGTTTTGTTGAAAGGGGTTACAAGAAGAAAATTATGACCCCATTTAATATCAAATCTGATGTGTGTCGACTCTGCGGTGGTTGTATGTATATCTGCCCAGCCTGCCAGTTAAGATGCCAGGGACCTGATGCACCAACTGATGTGTGTAATGCTTGTCTAACACTTGAACCAACATGCATCGAAACGCACGACGATTATCAGTGTTGGATGGGAACAACAGGCGACTGTGGTACATGTGTGAAGAAAACGAATACGCCAGACGCTACACGCAAAAAGCGTGAAACGTAATTGAAAGGAGATAAGAATGTCATCTTTATCAAGAATAAATGCATCAGCTGCAACATTAACAAAAAATAGAACCGAAGACTCAATAGTTCCGCTTAGCGGAATGTGTGCGACATGTGTAGATGGATGTATTGGTATGTGTGAAATAGGTAAGTCTGCGTATCGAGGTCATGAAGTGATTTATCCACAGCCATTTGGTATCATCACTGCAGCCTCTGAAAAAAATTATCCGGTTGACTACTCCCATTTTAACATAATGGGAACAGCCGTTGGAGCAATTGGCATTGAAGCTGACCCTGATAAGGCAATCTTTCCTAACGTAAGTGTAGAACAGAAAATCGGCGCGGCAAAGGCGATAAAACTCAGGTTTCCAATGGTGGTTCCGGGCTTGGGTTCAACCAATATAGCAAAGAGCAATTGGGACGGATTAGCAATTGGCACGGCATTAGCTGGATGCATGCTCACGATCGGAGAGAATGTCGTGGCGATGGACATGACAAGCGTGATCAAGAATGGAAGAATTCTCAAAGCACCAGACCTGGAATACCGTATTAGCACCTATCAGAAGTGGCAAAGAGATGGTTTTGGAATGATTATTCTACAAGCCAATGTCGAAGACACAAGACTTGGCGTGCAAGAATATGCAATCCAGAAACTAGGTGTTGAAGCAGTTGAGGTAAAATGGGGTCAGGGAGCCAAAGATATTGGCGGTGAAGTAAAGGTCAAAGACCTTAAAAAAGCTCAGACTTTGAGAAAACGCGGCTATGTCGTATTACCCGATCCGCTAGACCCGGATGTAATCAAGGCATTTGAGAGACGATCTTTTACCGAATTCGAAAGGCATTCGAGGATTGGTATGGTGGAAAAAGAAGCGTTTCTTAAGAGAGTTGAAGAATTACGCAATGCAGGCGCGAAATATGTCTTTCTGAAAACTGGTGCTTATCGTCCGGCTGACCTTGCACGGGCAGTGAAGTTTGCCTCGGAAGCAAAAATCGATCTCTTAACCGTAGATGGTGCTGGTGGTGGTACTGGGATGAGTCCATGGCGCATGATGAATGAATGGGGTATGCCACCAGTTGAAATCCACTCACTCACCTATTTCTATACTGATAAGCTCGCGAAAAAAGGTAAATACGTAGCTGATCTTGCCTTTGCTGGCGGTTTCTCGTTTGAAGACCATATCTTCAAAGCCATTGCGCTCGGTGCCCCATATACAAAGATCGTTGGAATGGCTCGTGCGCCACTATGTGCTGCAATGGTTGGCAAAACTATCGGCAAGAAAATTGAGGAAGAAGAAGTTCCTGTATTTGTCGAACGCTTCGGTAATAAAAGAGAAGAGATATTTGTTACTGCATCAAAACTGCGGAAAGAACTCGGCAAAGACTTTGACAAGGTACCAACCGGTGCATTAGGTGTATATACATATATTGAAAGGCTCGCGCAGGGACTCAAGCAGTTAATGACGGGTAATCGAAAATTCGCGCTCGAACACATCACACGCGATGATATCGCGTGTCTCACAAAAGAAGCCGCTGCTATCTCTGGTATCCCCTACGTGATGGACGTTGATAAGGAAGAAGTCGAGAAAATCTTAAACGGATGACGGATAACAGATTGCAGATATCGCTAATAAAGAAAAAAAACGGGGCACACTAATGTGTGCCCCGAAATCATTATTAATCTGTTATCGCCTATCTGTAATCTGTTATCTGTTATCCGCCATCGGTCAGAATACATCGATCATGCGGGCGAGTACTGCCTTGCCACGGTAATCTGGCAATAGCACCGGAGCCTTGCGCGTTGTATCAACACCAGCTTCTTTTAGTAGCTTGACATAGTTATTCATGTGGTCGATCGTCAACTTGCCGTGCGGTGGGTTAGATTTTAGATATTCTGCGGTTGAAATCCCTGACCTTCGGCCAAAAACAAGACAGTCAAGGGTTGAGTTACCCATGAGACGGTTCTTACCGTGCACGCCGCCTGAAACTTCACCCGCGACCCAGAGGCTATCTATATTTGTCTTGCCCCATGGGCCAGATTCTACACCACCATTCTGATAGTGAAGCGTCGGGAAAACTAATACTGGATCTTTTCTTATATCAATATCAAAACGATTGAACATCCTGTACATTCCGGGAAATGATTTTTCTATTGTGCCCTCTCCATTCTTGACCTCGATTAGTGGTGTATCGAGCCATACACCACGCATACCAGTCGGCGTAATTATACCTTTTTCATTTACATAACATTCACGAATGAAACTCGCCATTTCAACATCTCTCGGCTCAAGAGGAAAAACAAATGCCTCACCATCCTTATTCACAGGCTGAGCACCCATGCTCCTCAGTTTCTCAGTTAATAATAGACCGATTATTTGCTGCGGGTATGCCGCACCAGTCGGATGGTACTGGACCGTATCCGTGTCTCTAAGTTTGGCACCAACCCGGTAGGCAAGGACTACACCGTCGCACGTAGCACCATAATGATTTGTTGTTGGAAAACCCCTCACATGGAGCCGTCCAAAACCACCGGTTGCCAGGATCGTCGCCTTTGCCTGGACAATCTTGTAATCACCGGTCTCAAGGTTATATAGCACCGCACCAGTAACTCTATTGCCATCAGTAAGAAATTCAACGACCGGTAAGTACTCGAGGTATGGAATTTCACGATTTCTGAATTCATCTCTGATCACTCTTAATTCCTCAAGTCCTGTGTAGTCTTTGCATGCATGCATTCGTCTGCGTGATGTACCACCACCAGCCTTCTCTACAAAACTACCATCATCCTCTCGATCGATCATCGCACCTAAATCACAGAGCCACTTGATAATTAGAGGAGCATCCTCTACAAGCGCTCTCAAGACATCAGGCTTATTGGTAAAATGCCCACCTCCCATTGCATCCAAAAAGTGTATCGTTGGGGAATCATTTTCACGGTCTGCTGCCTGTGTTCCACCTTGTGCCATAATTGAATTTGAATCTCCATGCCTCAATTTATTTACAAGGAGTATTTTATCTTTTGCAACACCTTTATCATTTGCCCAGATTGCTGCAGTTGTTCCGGCAAGACCACCGCCAATTATGAGTAGATCAACAACATAGTCGGGCTTAGTCACATCTATTTCATTACTTTCTATTAATGGATATGCCTCAAGCAAATCAGCCAATTCATGCGGTGCCATATCACCTTTATTTGGTCCTATGGATATCGCACGCTTGCCGCCTGGCGCATAATCCGGATGAACCTTTAAAACCTCATCTCTTTCCTGCATGGTCATCGCCTCTGGTGTATAATCCTTTCGTTTTGGTCTAGTCTTATTCACGACATCGATGAATTTACGCATATGCTCTGGATAGCCACCGATAAATTTTAATTCAGCCATTTTCGCCTCCTTTACGCCTTCTCTTTATCGCGTGATGTATACATTTTCCTCAATTCTTCTTCGCTGGCTTTAAGAAGTTTATCAAAATCTTGTTCAAATTTACCATGTTCTATCTCTTTCACGCGGTTTTCAAGATAAACAGGAGCTGGAGTTTGATATTTGCCGTGCAATCTTCTTGCCAATTGAGCATAATTATACTGGGCAAGTTCTGCTGGACAACGTATGGCACATAGACCACATTGAATACAATCAAAGGAAAGTTCAGCCATCAATCCAACATCACCCCGTTTGCCTGCGGCAATATACTCCATTACATCAATATCTTGAGGGCATGCTTTTGTGCAGGCATTACACCCCAAACATCTAAGAATCTCAGGATAGTTGGTCAGCAAAGCCTCGATGCCCGGGGAAAGCTTATTTATGTCATAATTCGCTCTCTCTGCCGGGGTAAACGGTATCTGTGTAAGGTACATTCCATCTTCAATCCTTGTCTGGCAAGCCATTGCCGTTTTCAAACGATAGTCACCTTCGATCCTGTAGACGGTTGAGCAGGCACCACAAAAACCTGCCCGACAACCGCACGACCGAATAAAACGGTATCCTGCAAATTCCATAGCCTGCATTATCGTAAGGCCGGCAGGAACTTTGTATTCTCTGTCTAAGATGGAAATCTTGATCCAATGTTCAATGTCCTTTTCGTCGATCCCCGTAACAACCGATTTATTGGATTCGGCAATTGTATCCATTATATTATCTTTTTCAGGCATTTCTCAAAAACCTCCTTTTATTCCAATGATTGATAAATTTGAATAAAACAGAAGTGCATAGAACATTCTTATGATTTTGGTAAATCAGAAAAATCTGTCTATTATAGTCAAATAGCCAAAGATGTCAACCTTAAAATTTAGGACTTACTGAAATTCCGATATAAGCCAGAGCTTGAGTTGATTTATATTGGGTGATTGACTTATTTAGTGCTCCAAGTAGCGTTTATGAGTAAAAAGATGGATGATGTATTTATTGGAATGGGATCTATACTACCTTATAACCAGGATGACAAAAATGAATTATTTGATTTACTACATATTACAAATTGCGATAAATGTAGAATAGAACAATATTATATAAAATAAGATTAATATTTCTTAAAATTTATTTTTTCTTTTATCTAGGTTTTAATTTATACCGAAGGAAGATCTCTTCCCGTGTCCCCGCCGCCTTGGGAATATCTTTTACCCTTACCCCAGATAATACCATAATCTCGGCTAACCAGAAAATACCATAACGTTCACCAACAAAAACAATCGCCTTATTTCGAACCGCACTCCGCTTCTCCTCACGCCAGCGCCTTATGCCCATTACCACATCATGCTCAAGCGCCTCCTCTTGCTCACGCTGATAGTCCCGATACGCATTAACCAAGGCAAATAATACTAAAGTAAAAAGACTATGCACTGCCAAAGCACGAAAACTCTTCTGGGGCGCATGCTTAATA